>JAFAWX010000078.1 GCA_019241535.1 Acidobacteriota bacterium
CGCTGTTGTTTTTTGCCGTATTGCTGGAGGGCTTCGATGCAACTTGTACGCGCCTATCGGCTTTTCTTCTTTATTGGAACATTGCTTGCCGGCTTTCCTGTGGTTACTTCAAGCGCGTTGCTTGAAGGTCAGCCGCACCAAGAAGCGGGGAGACAGGCACCCTGCGCGAACGACGACAGTGGGTTGCAGCTGCCGGTAGGGTTTTGCGCGACGGTCTTTGCCGACAGTGTCGGTCACGCTCGCCACATGGTTGCCGCACAAAACGGTGTGGTCTACGTCAACACCTGGTCCGGCCGTTACTACGAGAATGCGCCCGCCCCAGCGGGTGGTTTTCTCCTGGCGTTACAGGACAAGAATCGTACGGGAAAAGCCGATGTGATCGAGCGCTTTGGTGAAACCGAGCAAACCGGCGGAGCGGGCGGGACCGGCATAGGCATGTATAAAGGATTCCTTTATGCCGAAATCAACGATCGAATCGTCCGTTACGCGCTTACGACGGGAGCGCCCGTACCGAAGGATCCACCCCAAACGGTCGTCTCCGGATTACCTCTCGAGGGCGATCACCCCATGCATCCATTCTTAATCGCGGCGGATGGTGCAATGTATGTGGACGTCGCCAGTGCAAGTAATGCCTGCCAGCTTGAAAATCGGCAACCCAAATCCCGGGGCGCGAACCCCTGCACCGAACTTGACACGCGCGGAGGCGTGTGGCGCTTTGACGCCAATCAATTGAATCAAAGGTTTTCGCCAGCGCAGCGCTTCGCCACCGGAATACGCAATGCCGAGGGCTTTGCTGCGGACTCGGAAGGCCGCATATATGTGACCCAGCATGGCCGGGACCAGCTGCACACCAACTGGCCCGACCTTTATAAGCCGGAGGAGGAAGCTACCCTGCCGGCTGAGGAAATGATGCGTTTAACATCTGGCGGCGACTACGGCTGGCCCGAGTGTTATTACGATCCCTTTCGGGAAAAGCTGGTGCTGGCACCCGAATACGGTGGCGATGGTGGCAAAACGGTTGGTGTCTGCGGGAACAAGATCGCTCCGGTCGCGGCATTTCCAGCCCATTGGGCGCCGAATGCAATGGTGCGGTACGACCGGCGAGAATTCCCCGCTCGCTACGGCAACGGCGTGTTTATCGCGTTTCACGGCTCCTGGAACCGCGCCCCCTATCAGCAAGGAGGCTATAACGTAGTGTTTCAGCCACTCGCAGGCGATCATGCGGCGGGCAATTGCGAGATTTTCGCCGACGGCTTCGCCGGCGCCGAAAAAACTCCGGAAGGCGCCGCCCACCGTCCCTCGGGCTTGGCAGTTGGACCTGACGGTGCGCTCTACGTTTCCGATGATGTCCGCGGACGTATATATCGAATTAGTTATCAGGGTGGCCCCAGTAGCGCCTCGAGAACGACTCCATGCCCTAGTGCCGCGTCCCCTGCAGGCGAAATCGTCCAAGCACATTCGAAGCCCCCCGAAGGCACTCACCCGCAGGCAGGCGCTGCTGTCCCTGAGGGTGCAACGCGTGAGATGGTCGCGCTCGGCGATCGGATCTATCACGGCCAGATAGGAGGAGCGGCCTGCTCGGGCTGCCATGGTGCAAATGGTACCGGATCTCCCCTCGGGCCCGACCTGACAGGGAAGAAGTGGCTGTGGAGCGATGGCAGTTACGCGGGACTCACCAAGACCATCACGGACGGGGTACCACACCCGAAGCAATACCGGAGTCCGATGCCGCCGCTGGGTGGGGCGCAGCTTACGTCCGACCAGATATCAGCGGTTGCCGCCTACGTCTGGAGCCTGAGTCATTAAGTTGTGCATAATCGCTGGGACGCGATTACCTGCCGCCGTGCCCAGCAGGGCGACGGTTTACCGGGCCCCTTGTAGATGCCGGTGCGTCGAGGCCTCTCTGGACAGTGCTGTGCTCGTCAGCAGGACGGAAGATGCTCGGACCAACGGTGCCGAGGGTTAGTAATCAGCAGAAAATTTCGATCGGCGTGACTTACGTGATAGTAGAGGAATCAGCTCCCAAGACTGTGCTGGGTTATTTTATGCTGGCCACGTCGAGCGGTTCCGCGTGATTCTTGTCCTAAGAAACATGTGCGCGGATTGCCCGCCTACGACCTGCCGCTGATTCTTCTCGCACGTGTGGCCGTCGATCACCGCTTCGAACGAAAGGGATTGGGTCAACTCCACCTTCGGGAGGCATTTCGGATTAGCGTCAGCGTTTCCGATTTGATTGGTTGTCGTTGCATCATCACCGACGCATCTCGAGATAAGGTCGAATGTATGCGAAGTACGGATTTCTTCCGCTTGAAGCAAGTGGTGAAGGGAAGCCAACACAGCGAATTGCTTAGATTTCCGGACGCTCAAGGCGGCTTTTAAGGAATGACAGTCGGAAGGATGGTTTCTGCCCGAAAATTGAGAAGAAAAGTCTACAATGCGATCGCAACCGTCACCGTCTGGTGATTGCGGGCCATTGGCGGAAAGAATGGCGCATCAACAACACTCGGCGACAGGCAGCTCGGATTGACAGAGCTCGAAAGCCACTTTACCTCCAATGGTGTGCTGTTGTCACTTACAAGTAGACGGGCCTGCACAGGGTTCTTTGAATGTATTGCATATTAATGTGCAATAATGTAAAATTGCATTGAAAAGTGCAATATGGACCTTGCCGATAACACATATGCGGTCGTTACATGCGACATCGTAGGGTCGAGGCATATCAAGGATTTCCGACCCAAGAGAGATCCTAAATTACGTCAGATCTCCAAGCTGCATGTGGGAAAGAAATGGATTTTGTCGGAGTACGCGATTACCGCTTGGGACGAATTTGAGGCAATCCTGGCGCGGCCTGCGCTCATACCCGCTGTAATTCTGGACCTCAGGAGGTACTTTTTCCCGCTTGAGCTTTGGATTGCGGTTGGAATGGGAACCGTTACTGAACCCTATAAAAAGCCGGTGAACGTATTTGCCGGGGGACAGGCTTTCGAGCGCGCGCGGGAGGCAATGGAGCGCCTCAAAACCAAACAGAGCAAGATACCGGTCCTGACGTCGTTTGTCACCGGCAACCAAACGTTTGATCTGATCGCGAACACAGTTTACGACCTGCACGATACTTTGCTTGAAGGCATTTCTGCCCGACAATGGGCGACGATCAATGCCCAGATGGAAACCAACCGCCAGGACCTCACGGCCAAAAAACTGCGC
>JAFAWX010000140.1 GCA_019241535.1 Acidobacteriota bacterium
AAAACATAAAGTTGATTATCTGGCGAGGTTGAACCCATACGCCAATTGCAATCGCCGGCCTCTCGCTCATGTGCTGCGACCGTAAGCGGGCTGATACTGAAACAACTTAGAAACTCTTCAAAGGTGCCTCGACGCGTTGCGGAGGCGGGCCTTTTTTCTCGGCTGCGTTCCTCGGGTTTCGACCCAGAGCTCCAAACCATTGTCGCTCGACTTACGGAAGGCGAACTCGCGCGGGCTATCCAGCTTACACCCGATAGGTTGCGCAGCCATGATCCTTGGATTCCAATAGCAACCTTGGCTCAGCGGCAGTCGGATGATGACGCATCCAAAGAGGACTGTTTCTCTTGACTGCCTTCGTCGTCTTTGCCACCCAATCGCACTGCCGGGGAAGGCCTCCTGGTCGCTCTGTTTAGCATTCATAAGCAAATCGTCTACTTAGGATACAATGACGGCAAACGTTTACTGCACCTCGTCCTCAGTCGGACGTTGCAGGATTATGGATATTCGTGAAATTGCCAAGCGGGCGAAGGTTTCCACGGCGACCGTATCGCGTGCGATTAATCGCATCCCCACGGTCGATCCCCAGCTTGCCAAGCGAGTTTGGAAGGTCGTCGAGGAGCTGGGGTACTACCCGAACACTCAAGCTCGTGCCTTAGTTTCCGGCAAGACCCGGATTTTCGGACTCATTGTGTCGGAAATCACCAATCCTTTTTTCCCCGAGATTGTGCAATCGTTTGAAGACATCGCCGTACAACACAATTATGAAATCCTGCTCACATCGACCGTGCACGATCCCAAGCGGATGGAGAGCTCGGTGCGCCGCATGATCGAGCGCAGAGTCGAAGGCGTTGCTGTTCTGACCTTCGGTATGGAAGAGGCACTGCTCGAGGATCTACGCTTTCGCAAGGTGCCGCTCGTCTTCGTCGACGTGGGTCCTCCCGTACCCCGCGTCAGCAATATCCGAATTAATTATCAGCGCGGCATTCGTCAGGGGGTTCAGCACCTTGCCGCACTTCGGCACCAGCGGATTGCCTTTGTCACCGGCCCCCTGGTTCTAAAATCGGCAATTGCGCGTAAGCATGCCTTTGAAGAATCTGTGCGCGAGATTGGCATGCGCGTCGAACCCAACTTCGTCGTGGAAGGTGACCACACCATGGAAGGCGGAATGCTCGCCTTCAAGCGTTTAGCCGGCCTGCGTTCTCGTCCCACGGCAATCATGTGTTCCAACGATCTGACCGCGATAGGCGTGATGCGGGAGGCGTTTGATCATGGTATCTCCATCCCCCGGGAACTTTCGGTCATCGGGTTCGACGATGTACGCGTCGCACAGTTCATTATTCCGCCTCTAACCACCATCCAAATGTCCCAAACCGAGATTGCCAGGCTGGCCTTTAAGGCGCTGCTTCAGGATGTCGAGCGCGATACGCCGGCAGCGAATGGAAGCGAGTACGCCCTGAACACCGACCTCGTTCTGCGGAAGTCAACGGCGCTCGCCTCCGGGCAGTGATCCGCAGCGCGGGCAACGCTTTTCACTGCGGGACGGTGTGAAACCAACAAATTGGAGGTTTGGCAGGCTCATTCTTAGGTTCCTTTCCCGGCCGGGAGTCGGGTCTTCGTGGCCTAGGCGAGCCAATCATCAATGTTAATTGTTGTTTCCACAGACGAAGGCAGGATAGGGTTGTCGGTCTATGCCAGTTGAGAGGCGTGAAAAGGTCGGCAGAAATGACCCTTGTCCTTGCGGCAGCGGCAGGAAGTACAAACATTGTTGCCTTGCCGCCTACACTCCCTCCCAAGACACTGTTTGGGAGCGTCACCGCGAGGCGTCGTACCAACTCACACGAGACATAATGAGGTTTGCCGCCCTCCGGTTTGCCAAAGAATTCGATGAAGCTTGGCAGGACTTCAACATGGGCGAGACCCCGGGAGAGCTGGAGGAATTTCCCGAAGAACGCCAGATCTTCATTCCCTACTATCTGTACCATTGGGATCCGCTGATTCGTCTCACCGGCGAGCAGCAGCCCGCCGGTGTAGTAGCTCGGGCATACATGCAGGAGAAATCCGAACGGCTGAGCCCAACCGAGCGCATGCTGCTGGAGCAGGCGACAACACAACCGTGTAGCTTCTATGAAGTCATTCAGAGCAGGCCCGGAGAGGGTTTGTTTCTGAGAGACCTTCTGATCGGAGGGGAAACCGAGGTCATCGAACACTCGGCATCCCGGGAGCTACGCCCGGGCGACTCGCTCTATGGACAAATATGGGACGAGCAGGAGTTTAAAATCCTGGGTTCAAGCGCGCCCCTGGTAATTCCTCCGAGCGAAAAAATTCCGCTTATCCGGCTTCGGCAGGAGTTGCAGAAGAAAGTCGTTGGGCAGAGGCGAGATCTGCGGACAGACGACCTCGCGCGCCACGCGACTTTGATTCGTTCCACATATTTGGAAATTCGCGATGCCCTGCGTCGCCCTCCGCAACTGCAGAACACCGACGGCGATCCACTCCTGTTTCATACGCTGACGTTTCAGATCGGCTCGGCCGATGACGCCTTCGCGGCTCTGGCCCCACTGGCTTTCGGATGTTCGCCCGAGGAGCTGCTGGATGAAGCCGAACGGGGTCCGGACGGCAAGCTACGGAGCGTAACCATTAACTGGATACGCGAAGGAAATCGCCGGATGAAGTCATGGGAAAACACCATTCTCGGCCACATCAAGATCTCCGATACCCGCCTGGTGGCCGAGGTAAACTCGGAAAAGCGCGCCCGTCGCTTGCGCAAAGAGATTGAACAGCGGCTCGCTTCTGCCGTCCACGAAAGCACGATTGCGAAGACGGTGGATGAGCTGGTGAAAACTGCGCCGAAACAGAAATCAAGAAAAGAGCTAGACCGTGAGGCCGAGTTCCAGGCCATATTGCGTGATCCTGAAGTGCAGCGACAGATCCAGGCAAAACTGCAAAAGCAAATGGAACAGTGGGTGCATGAGAAGCTGCCGGCCTTAGGTGGGCGCACCCCCCTTGAGGCGGTTCGTGATCCTGAGGGCAAGGAAATCGTCGAAGCCTTGCTTCTCGACTGGGAACGTCGTGAGCAGAAGGACAGTGCGCCCGGCCGCATTCTTCCGGACATTGGTGCCATCCGCCGACTTTTAAACCTGCCTCGCGCCTCTTAATTTAAGTTGGCTCAGAATCCGCAGTTAATCGGCCCGCAAGTCGGCCAGCGGTTCCCGCCTTCGGGCAGATCGCGAACCATGTGTTCAGAAATCCAGCCTTGTCAGCGTCCCGTCAAAAACGATCTTCCGCGAGACCTGCCCGACTCTGACCTCAATATCCCGATTGCTGGGTGGCAAGACTCGAGACCCGGCAGCCAGACTGAGCTGCAAGGAACGCGAAATCTCTTTCCAGTCCATTTCTATCCCCATCCATTCGCCGCGCCGGTAATTGAAGGAAGTTCCGTCATCCTCATAGAGGAGGAACTTTGCATTTACGCCAGGGTAGACTGTCAGCGCGACGGGCTGATCAACGATTTCGCTCACATATTGTTTGACCGGCCCGAGAGGAAA
>JAFAWX010000372.1 GCA_019241535.1 Acidobacteriota bacterium
ATCGAATCTGGTTTCCGCATCTCGCCCCGGCCTGAAATCTGAGGCCCGAAATGATGTCCGCAGGACGCGAATCCTGGTGGTGCTAGTCATTGCCGCCAATGTCCTCGGAAACGTCTTCCTAAGCCGCGGCATGCATCAGGTGGGCCGTATCGTCTCCGCCTCGCCGCTTGATTATTTGCGCGCCTTCGCCAACCCCTGGACGGTTCTCGGGATCTTGATCCTTGTCGTGTGGATGCTTTCCGACCTGGCGCTGCTCAGCCGTGCCGATCTCAGCTTCGTGCTGCCGATCACTGCCAGCGCCTACGTTCTGGTCGCGCTCGGTGGGCATTTTCTCCTGCATGAGCACATTTCCTGGCAGCGCTGGACAGGTATTCTCCTGATCACGGTGGGAGTGATTCTGGCCGAGGAAACCCCCGCACGCACCACGGCCGCCTCGGCGGAGCAGTTGCGATGAAAAATGCCTGCCGCGATGTAGGCGAGTTTCTTTCCGGCCGCGCAACAGGCGGCACGTCCCGATTTCAAAAATGTGCGAGTAAGTTTCTTGGTCTGCGGAATCGATTCCGTTTGCTGCGCCGCAGGTCGGTCAGAGATACGGCGATTGCCGGCACCCCAGTCCACAAGTATTTTCAGGCAAGGTGGACGAGGTGGGTACGAGGTCTGCTATGAAATGGCTGTTGGTTGGGATCATAGCGCTCGCGAACACCGTCGGAGACGTGCTCAACACGGCCGGAATGAAGCGCCAGGGAGAGCTGGAACAGCTGAGCCCACACGCGCTTCTGCGCATGGTCCAGAAAATTTTCCGCAATCCGCTAGTGCTGGCCGGCTTTGCTGCCCTGGCGGTGTCGTTTTTTGCCCTGCTTTCCCTGCTGTCGATCACTACCGTCAGCTTCGCGGTTCCGGCTACGGCCATAAGCTACCTGCTTGAAACCCTGCTCGCAAAATACATCCTCCGCGAAGACGTGCGCTGGCGCCGTTGGGCGGCTGCCAGTCTGGTCGCATGTGGGGTAGTTCTGCTCTCCTTTTAAGGCCGCGCAGCCTCTACCATTTCACCTTCATTCCGAACTGGAACTGGCGCGGATCGTAGGCGGCCGTGGGCTGGCCAGCATTGGTAAATAACGGGCTGACCGCGGCCGTGTTATTGCGGTTGGCAAGGTTGAACAAGTCGGCGATCAATTCCAGGTTCACCCGTTCGCCCACAACAATCTGCTTTGCCACCCGCAAGTCATTGAACACGGTCCACGGGGTCAGGCCTGCATTGCGGCCGAGGTTGCCATCAAGCGAGGCAAGTGTGCCGTCGAACTCCGCAATGCAGGGCTCCTCGAAAACCCGGGTGGGGGAGAATCTCGATGTCACCGCCGGATTACCCAAGGCAACACAGGCAGGATTCACGAAGGTATTCGGGCGGCCGGTGAGCGAGGACAACTGCAAGTTGTCACCGTTCCCGGTGATGATATTGAACGGCCGCCCGGCGCCAAATTCGATGAGCGGAGCGAACGTCCAGTCGCTCAGTAGAGCCCCCTTCAGGCCGCTCCCGGCCTTACCGCTCTGGTAGACGCCGCTGAAGACGAAACGATGTCGCTGATCAAAGAGCGAGGTTGCACGCTCGCGACCGGGGAAATAACTATCCTGAGGAGTAAGAGTTGACTGCAAATCGGTCGAGTCATCGATCGCATGGGACCAGCTGTAGGACGCGAGAAATTCATAATGGCTACTGAAGCGCTTGCGGAGGTTCGCGCTGAACCCGTGATAAACGGAGCTGCCGTTGGAAAAATTCGCGTCCATATCACCGAAGGGGATGCAACTCGAAAGCGTCTGAGGATCGCAATTCCCGTTGAAGCCTTGTCCGGAGAGTCCCTGCATGAGGGTTTCGGCCAAGGCCACGCAGGCGCCCCCACCATTGGCGAGGTATGCGCCCGCAATCGATGGATTGATACCCGATGGGCGGAAGAAGTTTACCAGCGCGGAATCTACCCAGGGGGTATTGCCCGGTCCGACACCGCAACCACTCATAGCAAATGGGCTGCTGAAATTTTGACCGGCGGCAAGAGCCGTCAGGAAATTTTTGACCATCAGGTCGCCACGAATACTGTTGGCGTTGATCGGGCGGTTCAGATGCCGTCCCCCGTTGAAGTTGTAGGCCAGGCTCAGGCCGAAGTCCCTGCCCAGATCGCGCTCGATCGTCAGGTTCGCCTGCTGGGAATAGGCGTATACGAAGTTGCGGCCCTGGGGGTAGCCAAACGGCTGAAAGCCAAGCGGCAGGAAGCTCGAAGGGTTCAGATAGTTCTGGTTCAAGAAAATCGAGCCGGGAAAATTCAAGGCTTGGAACTGTTGGAGGTTTGGTAGAAAGCCGAGCGCGGTTGCAACCGCAGGATTCGTCGATGCCGCGCACGAATTCCCGGGGCTCGGATTATTGATGGCCAAACCCTGGAAGATCGGGATCGCGTTTAAATTGCTCGGTTGCCCCGCTCCCCCGCACCCGCCCGTTCCGGCAAAAGCCAGTTGCCCGCTTGTGGAACCATCCGAGGCGTCGCCCAGAAAATACAGGCCGAGCAGCGGGTGGTCATAAAAGATTCCATAAGATGAGCGGATTACGGTTTTTCCGCTGCCCGCCGGGTCCCAGGCCAGCCCGATACGCGGCTGCACGTTATTCCAGTCGGTCTCAATTCCTTTCTGCAGGCCGAGATAGCGGTAGCCGAAGGCTGCAAGTCCCTTCGGGGGGGCGAATTTGGGCGGAATTTCAACGTCGTAGCGGAGGCCAAAGTTTATGGTGAAATTGGGGCGTGCCCGCCAAGAGTCCTGCCAGAACAATCCTAGCGGAATGTTATTAAAGGAGTCGCTCGGGCTCCCCAGGCCCTGCACAAAGCTCCCGGGAAGTCCGGCACCGTATGCCTGCACGGCCGAAAGGGGAGGAAAGCAATCCTGGGGGCTCGGGCAAAGCGCGGGACTAAAGGGGGCGAGATTCGAAGCCCTGAACTGCCCGAAGTCATACACACCGCCATAGTTGACGGTAAAAATGGCTTGGACCGGAATGTAATTGAAGTCCGCGCCCAGTTTGGTATTGTGGCGCCCAAGATTCCAGGAGAAATTATCGCTGAACTGGTAGCGCTTCTCCGTGCGCTGGATGTAGGAATACGGCTCGCGGCCGAAGTAGGCAAACCCTGGAATATTAACCGCCGGATCAGAACCCCCGGGGATCGCGGTATTAAAGAAATAACCCAGACCGCGGCGGGCATACTGAAAACGGAACTCGTTGACTTTGTTGTCCCCGATGGTCCAGGTGTCTTCGAACACTCCGGCTACATCGCGGTAGGACTGCTCGGAAGTTCGAGAGTAGGCGTTTTGTCCAAAGGGCTGGTCCTGGCCGCTGACCTCGATTCCTGTAACCGTGCTTGGACTCACGCTCGCGCGCAGTGTCATACGGTTTGTCGAAGTCAGGCTGTGGTCAAGGCGCAGCGAATAGAGGCTCGTGCCTTCAAAAACCGGGAAATTGCCGATTTGCGAGCCCAGTGTTTGATAGGAGGCCGGGACGGCCGCGCACGGACCGGGAGGAGCGCACGTCGTAGGAAAGCCCGCCCAAGTTGAGAGAGCCCCGGCGGTTAAGGCACGTACAAGAGCGCTCGGCCATAGTCCCTGAACGGCCTGAGCCGATGAAGCGCCGGAAAGAACGGCATAGTGGCCGACCGCTTGTGCAAAAGCGCCGTTCGGGTTTGCCTGCTCTGCCGCAAGCGTCGCCGGATCGGTGAGAAATGTAATCTGTTGCGGCGTCAACTCGAGGGTTCCGAACGGCATCCCGACCTGTCCGGTGTCGAACGGAACCAGTCCGAAGTTGTTCGCGCCAATGCTCGAGAACCCGGTTTCGTGGCGGCGGGTTATCTCGTAAGAAAAATAATAAAAAGTCTTATCTTTCTTGATAGGACCGCCGAAGGCAGTGCCTGCCTGCACGCGCGTGTAGGCAGGATTCGGCACGGTGCTGAACGGATTCACCGCCTGAAAATTGCGATTGCGCAGGTAACCGAAAACATCGCCGTGAAATGCATTCTGGCCGGAGCGGGTGACAATATTAACCACCCCTCCAGAGGCTCGTCCGTACTCCGGGGAGTAACCGTTGGTAATAATCTGGAATTCCTGCACCGCTTCCTGCGACACGGTCGAGCGAACGCCGTTAACCGAGTTGTCGGTAGCGTCGACGCCGTCTACATTAACCAGATTCGAGCGCGCCCGCTGGCCGCTCATGTTCAGACCTGACGTGGGAGCGGCTCCGGTCATGGGGGCGTTATCCCGGACGACCTGGGAATCGGTCAGCGTGAAGTTGATGTAATTGCGCCCGTTGATGGGCAAATTATCGATGCGTCGCTGGTTCACGGTGTCGGTTGTCGACGTGCGCGCGGTTTCAATCAGATCCGCCGCGGAGTTCACTTCGACGGTTTCTGCAACCGCAGCTACCCTGAGGACAATCGGCAGTTCGGCAGACTCGCCCACGGTGATGATCAGGTGCGATGCGGATGCGGTGGCAAATCCCGGCGCGCTCACCGTCACCGAGTAGGAGGCGGGAGGAAGCGCGCGCACGCTGTACTCTCCCAGACCATTGCCTGATGCCGGACGCTCCACTCCTTTCGCTTCGTCGCGAACCGCGACCACGGCACTTGCCACCGGGCTTCCGTTAGAGTCTTTGACCGTAAGGTGGAGATCGCCGGTGGCGACGCCTTGCCCGTAGACGGCGGAAGAAGAAAACACGGCCAAGACCAAGAATGACGCCAAGAAGAGGATTCGCATAAAGCCTCTCCGCACGCGAGATTGTTCGGAACCGGGCACCCGGCCCGGACCCGGGTTCGCAAGAGCACGAACTGGCGGAATCGAGAGTTTGCTGGTTTTACACCAGTTTCAAGCTGCAAGCAAGCCGGATCTCGGCTTCGGTCGTTTCCGGGCACGCCCACACAACAACTGACTGGAAAGTTTAGGGGACGCAGTTGATTCCCGACGAGAGTTCGCGTGGGGTGCGGCTGGCCCAAGCCATTCGCGGGGTGTTGTGGGCGAGCCCAAAGCGGCCGGAGGCGGAGAGTATGATAATGCCTCCATGGCCATTCACTCGCTTTTTCAGGTAATTCATGGCTTCGGCCGCGACCCAGGCTGGGAGGTTCCCCGACGCCACCCGGTCGGCCGCCCATTTCGCTAGCACCAGCTTCATGATCGGCTCGCCCCATCCGGTAGTTGAGACCGCGGCGCTTTCATTATCCGCATAGCAACCGCAACCGATCAGCGACGAGTCTCCTAACCGTCCCGGAGCTTTGTTCAAGGTGCCGCCGGTTGAAGTCGCAGCGGCGATGTTGCCGGAGCGATCAAGCGCCACCGCCCCTACGGTGTCATGCGAGATCATGGGTGAGAACAACCCCGTCTGTGCGCCGGCCGCCGTCGCCTGGAATGCGCGCAGGCGCTCGACTTCCCGGGGGATGATCAGATCTTCGTTCGGGCAGAGGGGAATGTCGTGTTCCCGGGCAAAACGCTCCGCTCCCTCGGCGACGAAATAGATGTGCGGACTCTCGCTTAGCACCTTGCGCGCAGCACGAATGGGATTGGCAATATGTTCCACACATCCTACTCCCCCGGCACGAAGCGTGGCTCCATCCATCAGGAGAGCGTCCAGCTGAACTTTGCCTTCGCGGTTCAGAAAACTACCTCGGCCGGCATCAAAGCTGTCATCGTCCTCCATAACGACCACTGCCTCTTCAACCGCGTCGAGCGCGGATCCTCCACCCTCGAGAACCCGCCAGGCGGTGGCAACCGCCTCGCGTACTCCGTTCACGTGCGCTTCAACCAGATTGTCAGGAATTGCCCACGCGCCCCCGTGGGCGATGATGACCGGCTCGCTCACAAACGCCTCCGAAAAACTGGCCAGTGTAGCATCGTAATTCCTTGATCGCTGCGCTCCGAACCGCGGTGGTCTACCTGAAGCCGTTTCTTGCGCTGCTCATCATCTCGGGTATGGTGCCAAAGCGATACCCATCGGAGTGGTAGCGGGCAATTAGGCGATCGACCGCCTGATTGGTGCGCGATCGATCGGCGCCAAAAGCCGAGTGCCCGCCGTCATGCAGCAGGACCACGTCACCGCCGCGGATCTGCGCTTGAACTTTCTTTTCGATGTAATCGGCCGAGGGCGCGTTCCAGTCGTACCCGGTTACGCTCCACAGAACCGGCTCCAGCCCTAATCCGCGAACAAAGCGGAAAATTCCTGGGCGCCTGCCGCCCCAGGGCGGACGAAACAGATTCGACGGTTCGGCAACCGCGTCGCGGAGCGCCTGCTGGCAGGTAATGATTTCTTCCTCAATGCGGGAGCGGGGCTGAAAGATCAGAAGGGGATGGCTGAATGTGTGGTTTCCGACCGTGTGCCCTTGGGCGGCGATGGTCGCGGCTATATCCGGACGCTGACGCACGTGCCGCCCAATCAGAAAAAACGTGGCTCGCACCGCGTGTTTGTCCAGGATTTCAAGCAGTTTCAGAGTATGGGGATCGTTCGGTCCATCATCGAAAGTCAGAGCAATCTGTCTCGATCCGCGCTCAATCCCGTGGAAGGATTTTCCAAACCACTGTCCGCGCGGAGCGAGGGACTGGTAAGTGGCCGCAGCGAGTGCAGCGGCGCACGCCGCCGTGGCAAGCACCAACATGCAACAGATTGTAACCGTGATTGCAAACTGGAGAAGCAGTGGTTGGGCGTGCGCGGCCGGCAGGAATTCCCGTTGCGCTTCGGTAAAGCTGCGCGGCTGTTAACTTCTTCCTCAATTGCGCGTCGACTGCAGTCGGGATATTCTCGAAGGCGGTTCGCCTTCCCCCCAATTTCATGGCCAAGCTCTTCGATCTTCCCCGCTACATAGCCATTGAAGGTCCCATACGGGTCGGCAAGAGCACCCTCTCCTCGATTCTCGCCACCCGCTTGAATGCCCAATCTCTGACCGATCCGGAAGAGAATTCTTTCCTGCGGCCTTTTTACGAGGGAGAACCGGGGGCGGCATTTCAGACGCAGTTTGCATTTCTGATTCGCCGGTTCGAGCAACTTCGCGCCTTGGACCTGGGCGCGCGCTCGCAAAAAGTGGTGGTGTCGGACTTCATCTTTGAAAAGGACAAAATCTTCGCCTGCCTCAATCTCAATGACCAGGAACTGGATACCTACAACCGTTACTACAACTATTTTCGCGAGCAGGTGCCCACACCCGACCTGGTCATCTATTTGCAAGCCACGCCCGAGGTTCTAAAGAAGCGCCTTAAGAGGAAAAATGCACCCGCGGAGAAGGCCATCAGCGAGGAGTACCTGGAAGAAGTGGTGAAGGCCTATGAGCATTTCTTCTTTCACTACACCTCATCAGACCTTCTGATCGTAAACACCTCTGAGATTGATTTTGTCGAACGCAACGAGGATCTTAAAGAGCTCTTGCGCAAACTCTCCGCCCCTATAAAGGGCACACAGTATTTCCTGCCACTCGGGAATCAGGAGGCGGCAACCGCCTAAGCCCGCAAAAGAGCTCAACCGAAAGGGCTTACACCGCGGTGCCGGGTGGCATAATTCAGGTGTCGACCGGGCGACCGCCTTCACGTTAAAATTCCTTGTAGCACAGGCTCTATCCGCAATTCTGTGGAGGGGCACTGGAGGTCACCGTGAGTTTCACTCCTATTGGGGCATCCCGCCCGAAGATAACCGTTTCCACGCTTCAGGAAAAAAAATCCCGGCACGAACCGATCACCTGCCTGACTGCCTACGACTACTGGGGCGCACGACTTGTGGATGAAGCCGGCATCGACATGATTCTCGTGGGCGACTCCCTGGCGATGACCGTTCTGGGACAGGAAAACACGCTTTCACTCACCGTAGACGAGATGCTGCACCACGTTCGTGCGGCCCGGCGGGGCATCAGCAATGCTCTGTTGCTCGCCGACATGCCTTACGGCTCCTATCACCTGGCTAGTGACGAGGCGGTGCGCAACGCCACCCGTTTCGTGAAAGAAGCAGGAGCGGAGATGGTGAAAATCGAGGGTGGCGAAAAGCGTGCGGACCTGATCCGCCGCATTCTCGATGCCGAGATACCGGTGGCCGGTCACATCGGGCTGACCCCGCAATCGGTCAATCGTATGGGCGGGTTCAAGGTCCAGGGCAAATCGCTGTCTGATATAGAACGGCTGATGCGGGACGCCGTAGCCCTCGACCGCGCCGGTGTGTCCTGCATGTTTCTCGAAGGAATTCCTCGTGAAGTGGCCGAGATGATCACTTCCGAGGTCGGCTGCCCCACGATCGGCATCGGCGCCGGGCCGGGTTGCGACGGCCAGGTGCTGGTCTTTCACGATATTCTGCATCTGACGTTCGAGCCGGCGGCCAAATTCGTGCGTCGCTATATGGACGGGGCCAGGGAGATCTCGCAAGCCATCGAGGCCTTCCGCGCCGACGTACTCACGAAGGACTATCCCGCCGACACTGAGTCCTATCACCTCTCGCCCGAAACCCGGCAGGCGATTGAAACCCTGCTCGAGCGCAAAGGCGCAATGCGGGGAAGGCGGTCGATGAACACGGTCGAGTAGGTACGTACGGCTACCGCTTAACTTCCGGTATTGGCAGGAACGAGCGGCAGCGCACGCGCTCTTTTTTTGGTGGCGCGAAAGAGCGCGTTGGCCAAAGCCGGCGCAAGCGGCGGTACGGGCGGCTCCCCGGCTCCGCTGGGCGCTTCCGTGCTGGGCACAAAGTAGGCTTCGACCAGGGGAGCCTCGTTCATGCGGAGCGGTGGATAATCGTCAAAGTTTCCCTGCGCGACCCGTCCGCCCTCGATCGTGATTTGCGCGCGCAGCGCGTTGGTGATGGCATAAACTACGGCACCCTGAATCTGCTGCTCGAGAATGTTGGGATTAATGACCTGACCGCAATCAAGTACGGCAACCACGCGCTCAACCCGGGGGCTACCTTTAGCCATAGTGACTTCGACGACCTCGGCGGCATAAGTGCTGAAGCAACCAAAGCAGGCGATACCCCGATAGTGCCCGGCCGGCAAAGGTTTATCCCAGCCCGCCTTTTCCGCCGCAAGCTGGAGCACGTTGCGCAGGCGTGCCGTGCGCCAGCTGCTATCGAAATACTTGATCTCACGGTCTTCGGCGAGGAGATGGAGACGGTAAGCAAGCGGGTCCTTTCCCGCCGCCACGGCCAGTTCGTCGAGGAAGCATTCGCTGGCAAAGGCCACCTGCAGCGCGTATACCGAGCGCATCCAGCCAAGAGGCACCGGAGTTTCGGTCATGACGTATTCGAGCGAGACGTTTGCGATGGGATAGAGGAATGAGGCTTCGTCCGGAAAATCGGAATCCACGCCGTTGACCGGCTTTGAGCCTTTCTGCCCGTTGATCGAGGGCCCAATGATGCGATGGGTGAAAGAGGTTGGCCAGCCGTTGCCATCGAGCACCGCCGAAAGCCGGTGCAAACTGACGGGCCGGTAGGTCGAACAGCGCATGTCGTCTTCGCGTGTCCACACAACCTTGACGGGCGCATTCGCTGCCCTGGAAACCAGCGCGGCTTCAAGGGCGTAGTCGTGTTCCAGACGACGTCCGAAACCGCCGCCAAGAAGCGTTACGTTGACCTTGACCTGTTCGGGTTTCAGCCCGAGCGATGCCGCAATCGTGTCTCGGCAATCTTGCGGAACCTGGGTGGGCGCCCAGATTTCGCATTCCGAGGAGCGAAAGTGGGCGGTCGCGTTTCCCGGTTCCATCGGGGCGTGGGCCATAAAAGGAAGCTGGTAAGTAGCCTCGAGCCGCCGGCCGCCAATCCGCGACACATCCCCTGCGGTAAAGAACTTTACCGCCTTCGCCTGGTCCGCACGCGCGAGAGCCTCGAGGATGGCGGCAGAATTCAGGTCCTTGTTAGGTCCCTTGTCCCAGGTAATCTTGAGGGCGCGACGGGCTGCGATTGCATTCCATGTGCTGTCAGAAACGACCGCGACCGCCGAGTCGCCGATCTTGCCCACAAAGCTTACGCCGGGCATGCCCTGAGCTGCGGTCGCATCAAAATCGGCCACCTTGCCACCAATTACCTCCGAGCGGGCCAGCGCCGCGTATTTCATCCCCGGCAGGCGGAAATCAATCCCGTACACCGCCGAGCCGTCCACCTTCGATCGTGTCTCCACTCGGGGCAGGGGTTTCCCGAGAAGGCGGTAGCCGCCGTTTTTCATCGGGGGATTGTCAGGCGGATTGAGCTTTGCGGCGCTTGCCGCCAGTTCTCCGTAACTGAGTTTGCGTCCCGATGCCGCATGAACAATGAATCCATTCTCCGCCCTGCAGCCGTCCCGCTCGACGCTCCACTGCCGGGCGGCGGCGCTAATGAGCATCTCGCGCGCCTGCGCGCCAGCTTTGCGCATCGGATCCCAGGTGGTGCGCACGCTGGCGCTTCCGCCCGTGCTCTGATCGCCAAAGAGGGTGCTCGCGCCTGCCTGCTCGATTGTGATCTCGTTCCAATCGGCCTCGAGCTCTTCGGCAAGAATCATGGGCAATGACGTCCACACTCCCTGACCCATTTCCGAGCGCGCCACCACGACCGTAATCCGCCCCTCCGGGGAGATTCTGAGATAGGCATTGGGCGCAAACGATGCGGCCGCTTGGCCGCGGGCACGGGAAGGAAGGTGGAAGCCGATAACCAGTCCGGCGGCGCCGGCGGCCGAGGTGCGAAAAAACCCGCGACGGGAAATCCGGGTCACCTGCTGCCTCCGACGGCGCGGTGAATGGCGCGCCGGATCCGCTCATAAGTGCCGCAGCGGCAGATGTTCGCGGACATGAAGTTCTGGATCTCCTCGTCTGAAGGATTCGGAGTCTTCGCAAGCAACGCGGCCGCGGCCATGATCTGCCCGCTCTGGCAGTACCCGCACTGGGGAACATCCTCGGCGATCCAGGCCTCCTGGAGGGGATGGAGGCCGCTGGTTCCCAGGCCTTCAATGGTCCTCACGTGCTTGCCGGCGACCCGGGAAATCGGCAGCGTGCAGGAGCGTGTCAGGACGCCGTCGACATGGATGCTGCAGGCGCCGCATAGCCCCGCGCCGCACCCATATTTGGTGCCGGTAAGCTGCAGGTTGTCGCGCAGGACCCAAAGAAGAGGCGTCTCGGCGGACACCTGGACGGTTCGTTCAACGCTATTTACGGTAAGTGTGTAATTGGGCACGGGCAGCCGCAAACATCCTAGACGAAATCGGCTAAAACCGGCAAAGCCGGCGAAAGATATTCATCCCAGGTACAAGGTGGGTCGATTCCGCCCGCTGGGGAAACAAGGCCCAGAAGTAAAGCAGGCGTGTTATTTCAGGTCCTGCAATTTTGATGAGGCCAGCTGCGCGGCTTCGCTTTGAGGGGCTTCTTTCTGTACCTGTTCGTACTGTTTTTTAGCCTCGGCCGTCAACCCTGCCGTGCGATAGGTCTCGGCCAGCTGGATTTCTGCCTCGGATTTGCCGACGGTGCGGGTCGGCCGTTGAATGAGGTGCTTATAAATCTCAATCGCCTGCGGCGTGCGATTGGTTTTCGAATACAGGGAAGCGAGCGCTATTTTTCCGAGAGATGAGAGATCGGCGTCGTGGTAGGAGGCCACAGCCTTCAACTCGCGTTCGCTTTGCGCATTGTCACCCAGCTCAGCCGCCGTTACTCCCAGGAAGTAATGGGCGAAGTCAGCCGCCCGGGTATGCGGGTACCTGTCGATCACGGCTTGGAAGAGTTTGCGGGCTTCGGTGGCGCGCTCGGCTGAGGATGCAAAACTGAGGGAACCGGGCTGTGAGGGCGTCCCCGCTGAGCGCACCGGGGCATCGAGCACCTCAACGGCCTTGCTGAAATCCACACTCGCTTTCGTGTCCTGCTGCTCGATGTAGTACCAGGCTCCAAAGGCTGCGGCAATGATTAAGAGCAGGGCAACGGAAGAGGCGATCAGCTTGTTCTTGTGTTCAACGCTCCAGTGGACGGTCTGTTCGGCAACCTGCAGCGTGGCCTTGCTGAACCTGTCCTGTTTAAGCTGATGACGAGTTTGGGCGCGCACAGGTTCCCTTCTGCCTGCAAATGTCTGGAAAAATTAGTCTATCAGCGGAAAATCGGGCCAGTCAAAAAAGCGCATCCCGCGCCGGCGGTCGCTAGCGCGATGCCTCCTCGAGAAGGCCCTTTTCGAGCTTCTCCTGGCATTCAATGCAGTGCCGCGTCCAGGGCACAGCCTCGAGCCGCTTGGGGTTGATCTCCCGCCCGCAGGAGATGCATTCGCCGAAATTGCCTTCGCGGATGCGCGCCAGCGCGCCTTCGACCATCATCAGCAGCTGACGGTCGGCGTTGCTCTGATGAAAAAGGAATTCCTTGTTGTAAGAACTCGCAGCCTTGTCGGCGATATCCTGCGCCGTGTCCTCATCTGCGCTGCGTCCGTCCTGCTGGGTGCGGGAAACCATCCGCCGCAATTCCTGCTGACGGGTTTCCAGCCGCTTTTTGAAACTTTCTAACTTCTTTTTGTCCATCTGCCACCCAAGCCTGCCCTCCCCCAGGCCGCACCTAGACGGCGCCAAGCCAATCGGGAATAATATTCGCCTTAGATAGATGCGTCAACTACACGCCAGGGTGCTCCAGGGTTTTCTGCCCATGACTCAAGGCCAGATTTTCGCCCGCCACGATTGGCTTCCGTTTCGAATCCGGAGTCTCTGCTGAAACTTGGCACCGCCCGGGCGAACCCCACTCACCGGCGGCGGGATGCTCAGCCATGCCGAAAAGCTTGCTCTCGCTGGCCTGGTCAACCGGAGCCGGCGGGACCTGCGGTTCACTTTTCAGCAGAGGCGGAGGATGCGTCGCGCGCTTGGTGGCGCACGCAAGTCGAGCACGCGAGAGCAAAGCTGCAGTCTTCTGAGCTCCATTCGAAGATGCGATCGAAGCCGCCCGGAACCGGCAGCGAAAGAAGCCATAAAAAAAAGCGGCCCCATTGCTGGGGCCACAATAAAGAGGCGTTTGGCGGGAAGCTCAGGAATGGGTTGTTGGGTTGCCGCCCTGCAACAGGCGGCAAAGGTCAATGGGGCGAGAATAATGATGGAAGAAGAGGATCGAACTCATAGTTTGTACGGCCTCTTTTCTTGCCTCCTGAAATTGCATTTGCCGGGCCAAACCGGCTGTCCGCCCCCGGTTTATCCCCAAGACGACTAACTATGTGACACGGAAAGGTTTGTACCCGGAGGGTGAATGGCCCGTGATCCCCCGTTGTAGCGCGTTTGGGCTGCATAATTGTGCACATTCCTTGCAGTGGGGTGGTTTCCCTAACCTCGTGGGCTACGTCGATTATCCGTATCCCTGATTGGCGCTCATCCGGCACGCCACCCGGGGCGCGGGCGCCGGCCGGCCAGCACCGCATTGTTTTGTTCCCGGCGCATCCTATTTATTTCCCTGATGCATTTCCTGAAACCGGTAATTTCTGATAAACAGGCCTTGACGGGAGGGCGCTTGCGAGCTCGACTGATAGTCACGCTGTTCGGTGTGTGGTTGCTTTCAGGCTGCGGCGGAAGGAGCAGTGGAAATAGCGGCCAGTTGCGGTTTGTCGATGCATCGCCCGCCGCTTCAGGCGTCAATCTCCTGATCGATCGAAAGACACTGGCCTCGAATCTTGTTTATTCGAACAGCACCGATTATCTGCCGCTGGCCGCGGGCTCACGACGGGTTCAGGCGATTCCGGTGAACGGCGGTTCGGCAATTATTGACACTGCGGTGGCGATCGGATCAGGCACCTACCAGACCATGCTCATGACGGGGCCTGCAGCCCAAATTCAATCGTTACTGCTGACCGATGGGGGTACCACGGCATCCGCCGGTAATGGATACGTGCGCCTGATCAACGCCTCGCAGGCAATGGGTGCGGCCGATGTGTACCTGGTTCCGGCAGGCTCATCGATTGCCACCGTGCAGCCGGTGGCCGCCAGCCTCGGCTTTGACAAAAGTACGGGCTATCAACTGGTCGCCGGGGGCAGCTTTGAAGTCTTTATGACGGCACCCGGAACCAGGAATGTTTTCCTCGCCGCCGGCCCACTCACCCTGACCGCTAACCAGAATCAGACCGTGGTAGTGCTCGACGCTCTTGCGGGCGGGTTCACATTCACCTCGTTGATCGATCAGTGACACTAAGGCGACGGCAATCAGTTTATGGGCTTCCAGTTCAACAACACTTTCCCTGGCCAATGCGTCTAAGCTATCAATAGAGAACACTGGATCGCGATATCCCCGGCTCGCAGCGGCGTATAATCAGGAGTTTGGGAAGCGGAGGCACTCAATATGCAGTTGCGCCTAAACGCCCTCTGGGGGCGTTGCAAAGCGAATCGTTCGGCTTTCACCCTGGTTATTCTGCTCACGTTGGCGCTGGGAATCCTGCTCGGAACCATCATTTCAGGGGGGGTGCGCGGGCAGGAAAAGAGGTCCTCCGACGCAGCTCCTTTAAGCGTTCCTTCGCCCCGCCAGCTGTCGAACCAGTTCACGCAAGTAGCCAAATCGCTTGAGCCCGCGGTGGTCAATATCAACACCGAATCTACGCTGAAGCCGACAGCACGGCGGCGCGGTCAGAGCCCGGGCGACGATCAGGACAACCCATTTGGAGATTTCTTCGACCGGTTCTTCGGCAATCCCGATAATGCCGGCCCCATCCGCGAACGTTCGCTTGGTTCTGGTGTTATCGTCGATTCGAAAGGCTACATCGTGACCAATCGGCACGTGGTTGAGAAAGCCGACCGCATCCGCGTCCGGCTGCAGGACGATCCCCCCGGGGTCCAGCACGATGCCAAGGTCATTGGTACCGATCAGGAAACTGATCTCGCCGTAATCAAGGTGGAGGTGGATCACGCGCTGCCGGTTGCCAAATTCGGCAACTCCGAGGGTATGCAGGTCGGTGACTGGGTCCTGGCCGTCGGCAGCCCATTCGGACTGCAGGCAACGGTCACGGCCGGCATCGTCTCCGCCAAAGGCCGGAACATCGTTCCCAACCGCGCCTTTCAGTCTTTTATTCAGACCGACGCCGCCATCAATCCAGGAAACTCCGGCGGCCCGCTGGTAAATCTTGAGGGCGACGTCATCGGCATTAATACGGCCATACTCACCGACACCAACGCATACGCGGGAGTGGGCTTTGCCCTGCCTTCAAACACCGTCGTCCAGGTGTATAACCAGCTGACCGGCCCCGAGCACCGGGTACAACGCGGCTCGATCGGCATCGAATTCAACGCCGAAGAAAACCCGGCGATCTCGCGAGTCTATGGCGTGCAGTCGGGAATTACCGTATCGAGCGTGGTTGCCGGCAGCCCCGCGGATCGCGCCGGCCTTAAGGTCGGGGACACGATTATCGCGGTCGAAGGAAAGCCCATCAAGAACGGGGATGAACTGGTGTCGGAGATCGCCAATCGCAAGCCGGGCAGCAAAGTAAATATCGATTACGTCCGCGGCGGGCGGAAAGAGCAGACCGCGGTTACGGTTGCCGATCGCGCCAAGTTATTTGCCTCCCGACTGGGGGAGGACGAGGAGGGCGGCGGGGAATCGGCGCCCCGGCAGAGCCGTTTAGGGATCACGGTTAGGCCGCTGACGCCCGAGGTCGCAGACCGCCTCAATACTCCTTCGGGAAAAGGCGTGGTCGTACAGGACGTGAAGCCGGGCTCTTTTGCCGACGATGTCGGCCTTACCCGCGGCGACGTCATACTCGAAATCAATAAGCAGCCGGTAAACAGCGAGGACGACTTCGATCGTATCCAGTCCGGCCTGAAGAGCGGACAGGACGTAGTTTTTCTGGTGCGCCAGCGAGGTGTTGGACGGAATACGGGAACGATCTTCCTGGCCGGAACACTTCCGTAACCGTTACCCCGTACACCATCGAGACTGGTTAAGGACCTGGGTTTCGCGAGATATTGAACAGCACAGGAAAGGAATTTGCCGAATGGTAACGCGCTGCTTGCGGTCGAACAAATTGCCGATGTTGGCCGTAACCGTGCTGTTAACGGCCTCCCTGGCAATCGCCGGCACCGAGGCGAAAGAGCGCCCGCCAGCACCGCAGCGAAAAGCCCACAAAAGCGCCCATAATAGCCGAAAGGCGAAGCCCCGCCCCCACGGTCAGCAGGCAATCGACGGAGACCGCGCGCGCCAGATCCAGGACGCTTTGGCGCGCGAGCACTACCTCAGCGGCACGCCTTCGGGAGTTTGGGACAGCTCTACTGAGGAGGCCTTACGCCGCTACCAGTCCGATCACGGCTGGCAGACCAGGACCGTCCCGGACTCCCGGGCGCTGATCCGCCTGGGTCTCGGCCCAGGGCGAGAACATCTGCTCAACCCGGAAAGCGCAATGACCAGCGGACCCCAAATCGCTAGAGAGGATGCGGTCGCAGTCAGCACTGCCTCTGCGGGCCCAACCGCCCCATCGGCAGTCCCTGACCACCTATCGCCTTCCGCACCCGACGCTTCGCCTGCGGGCGCACCCACCCGATAAACTCTTCTGGCCTGGCCTGAACCAAGCTGGAAATCAGGCTATCGCCTGGTTGCGGAGGACCGCGCCGGGGTTGTCCTCGACCAGCATGTGCGCTCGCTGTTCGCCGAATTGCCTGGCCACGATCTGGCGGGCCGCGGAAAGGATCGGCGGCCGGTGTACAGGGTCATGAGCGTCGGTCGCGAGGATCTGCACGGCGTTATTGCGCAACAACCACTGCGCCGCCTGTCGGGCCCGCGGCCCCCACAGGCCGGTCACGGCCGAGGCCGTAACTTGCACGGCGCATCCGAGCTCGAGCCACTGCAACACCCGCTCCGGCGTTTGTTGGAGGATCGGATTACGTTCCGGATGGGTGATGATGGGAACCACTCCCCGTTCTCTCATTCTCATCATCCAGTCATCGATCTGCGGGGGAATGTTGAAATTGCTGAATTCGACCAGCAGATATTGGCTCAATCCGATGCAGTAGCGAGCGGCCGAGACAAGGGCGCTCTGCATGTTCTCGTAAGAGAGGTGAAAATCGCATCCCAGACTTAAGGTCGGACTTCCGCCAATTCTTCGCTCAAGATCGCGAACCAGCCCGGACAAGTATTCTCGATCGTAAAAATAGTGATCATTGGCGTGGGGAGTTGCGACCATGTGGCGGATGCCGTCTTCAGCCGCCATCTTGCACATGGTTTCTGCGGTTTCCCATGACTTAGGGCCGTCGTCGACCTCCGGCAGTATATGGCAATGGATGTCGATCACTGAGAGCGATTTAAACAGATTTGCGGCCAAGACTCAAAAACTGCAGGAAAACCGCGGGGTTCAATATCGCGCTACGACAAAATCGCGAATTTTTGCGTAAGCCTGCCTGAGGGTTTCTTCCGGAGGAAGAAAGACGATACGGAAGTGCTTGGTGCCGGGCTTCTGGCCGAATCCCGAGCCGTGTACCACCAGGATTTGCTTTTCGACCAGCAAGTTTTTCACGAAGACCTCATCCTCTTCAGCGAGCTCAATCCTGGGAAAAGCGTAAAAAGCGCCGCGCGGAGCTACGCAGCTCATGTGGGGAATGGCATTGCACGTGGAAACGGTGAGATCGCGTCGGGACCTGAGTTTGCCGAGGACTTCAGGCAGATGATCCTGCGGACCTTCCAGGGCGGCGCGGATTGCGTACTGTTCCGGGTGGTTCGCTGACAGCCTGGCGCGCAGCAGCTTGTGAACCGCCTTTAAATACGGCCGGAGCGCGGCCGCCTCGCCGCTCACGACCGCCCAGCCTATCCGCCATCCCGGGGCTTGATAGTTTTTCGAGAGCCCTCCGAGAGTAATAACTGGAACATCCGGAGCCACGGCGGCAAACGAGGTGTGGCCGCTGCCGTCAAGAATTAGCTTGTCATAGATCTCATCGGCGATGACCAGCAGGTTTTGCCGCCTTGCCAGCTCGGCAATCTCTTCGAGCCTTTTCCGCGTGCACAGCGACCCGGTCGGATTGTTGGGATTAATCACCACCAAGGCCCGGGTGCGGGCATCGATTTTCCGCGCGAGGTCATCGAGGTCGGGCTGCCAGCCGTCTTCTTCATTCAGGAAATAGGTATTCAGCGGAGCTCCGCATTTGGCCAGAATCGCCGAATAGAGAGGGTAGTCCGGACTGGGGGTCAAAACGTTCTCGCCCGGATTCAACAGCGCGGTCAGGCAGAGATCGACGGCTTCGCTTGCACCGGTTGTGACAAAGACATCCTCGACCGTAGTTATGCCCTTGCGGGACGCCTCCCCACGAATGGCCTCGAGAGCCTCGGGAATACCCGCCGAAGGCGCATAACCGTTCTTGTTGTCGCGCATGGCGCGGTAGGCGGCATCCACAATGTGGGCAGGAGTCGTGAAATCGAAGACGTTTGGATCGCCGACATTCAGGTACAACACCTTCTTCCCCTCTCTGGCGACATCCTCGGCAAGAGAAACCAGGTCGCGTATGGCATAGCGAAGGTTCTCGAGGCGCTCGGCGGAGGAAATTTCCCGCGCTTGTGTAACCGGCATAAGCCATTTTAACCGCAGCCACAGCCGGCGCGACGCAAATCCCCGGCCGCCAGCTTCGCCGCTTGCTCGCGTACAACAACTTCCGTCACCTGGAATCGCTAGCCCGGGCGGGTACCATGATTTCAGACTGCAGGCCTGGCCGGGAGGCACACGATGGAATGGAACGCAAAACGCATTTTCTCTTCCATCGTACTGATTTGCGCTCTGGTCAGCGCCTACCAATTGCTGACGAAGCCGCAGCCGATCGCCCCGCCCCAGACGGTTGAGAGTGCGCGCGCCAATACCCGGTCCTTTGACGAAAAGCTTGAGCAGCTTGCCGCGCCAAAAGTGCCCGGACAGGCTCCTGCGGAAGTGCATTTCAGTTCGGAAGAAATCACTGCAGAAATGGCTCAGGCCGCCGGTGCCCTGCCGGCGGTGAACTCGAACGCGGCAACCCCAGTCAGCTCCGCTCCGCCTTCCCCCGACACAGTGGTTGGTCCGGGAGCAGTCGACATTCAGGATTATCAAGTCAAGCTGGAGGGCAGCGTCGCCCGCGGGCAGTTTCTCACCAAGGTCGCAGGCAAGAATGTTTACGTTACTCTTGCCGGACATCTGAGTTCACAGGACGGTTATGTGACCTTCGACCCCACGGAATTCAAAGTCGGAGACCTGACGATTCCGGTTGCGCTGGTCAATTCGGCTTTACAGAAAAAGCTCCTCGAAGAGCGTGAACAGCTGCGGCTGCCCGAGGGGGTTGCCAGTCTGCGAGTGGACAAGGGCGAGCTGGTAATCACCCAGAAATAGCAGGTTGTCGATACGGTTCAGCCGCGCCGGCGGTAGTAAATGGCGAAGTCGAATCCCGGAGCCGGGGGAAACAGGTCGGCAATCTTGCGCAGGCGCTCAGATAGCGCTGCCGGCGCAAGCAACGGGTAATCACGCTCCCGCAGGTCCTGATAATCCACGTCCAGAAACAAAGACAGAAGATATATAGAAATCGCGTCGGCAAAGGCGGCGGCGAAATAATCATTTTTGTGCTTTTCGATATCGGCACCGTTGGCCCCAGCAAACTTGCGGGATTCCCAGGCATCAAGCGACGTTTCGCCGCGGACGCTCGCTTGCGCCTGCTTCCAGACCAGGTCGGCAAATTCCCGCGACACCCCGGCGCGTTCCACAAATGCATGGCCCACATTGATGTAAAACTCAAAGGCGATTGAGAAACGGTCATCCATGAGCCGGGTGGAAATAAACACGCATTGCGAGCCCCCGAGTTCAAGGTTGCGATGGCAAACGGCATTGTCGCTGAGGGCGACATCGTAGCGGTCGGCGATGATCGTCTGATCGCCCTGATTGACCGTCAGGGGAACGAAATAATAAGCTTTGCGCTCGAGCGCGGTGGCGATCGGTTGCGGGACCACCGAAATCATGCGCTCCACATCGCCGGGAGAGATGCTCATCTGTCCGGAGACGGCATAACAAATGCCGTTTGTCGCCTGGGAAACCGGAGCTTCGCGGATAACGTCCGCCGGCTGGCGGGTAACGGCCTGGGCAGCTGGTGACATGGCGTGTCGGGCGCGGCCGCTTCCCTTGTTCTCGCTCACCGGACAGAAGCCCGCGCTTCGCTACCTATTCTAGCGCACACGACTTCGCGGTAGCCGCTCAGCACCTCGGAAACGGAACGGTCCCAGGAAAACTTTTTGACCTGCTCGTAGCCCGCCTGCCGCAGCCGCTCGCGCAAAATTTGATCGAGCAGTACGCGCTGGAGGGCTCGCATGATTTCAAAAAGATTTTCTGGATTGACCAGCACGGCCGCATTGCCTACCACTTCCGGAATCGAGGAGCTGTTCGAGGTGAGCACCGGAGTGCCATGGGCCATGGCCTCAAGCGGCGGCAGCCCGAAACCTTCGTAGAGTGAGGGGAAAACGAAGACCTTGGCCGCATCATAGAAAATCCGCAGCACCTCGATGGGCACGAAGCCGAGAAAGCGGACATCATTCTGCACCCCACCACGCACCACCGTGCGCCGCAGGTCGGGGTGCTTCGAAAGCTCATCTCCGATGATGATCAGTTTCAGATCGGGATAGAGATCCTGCTTGCCAAGCTCGGTTTTGAGCGCGGAAAACGCCTCGATAATTCGTACCAGGTTCTTGTGCGGGCTAATGCGTCCGGCGTAGAGCAGGAATGGGTAGGCAATCTGATAACGTTCCGCCAGCAGCTCGCGGTCTGCATCGCTGGCATGTCCGGTCAAAAACCGCGGGTCGATGGCGTTATAGACCACCTCGATGCGGTCCGGCGGGATCCCGAAGAGCTTCTGCACCTCGAGTTTCGTGAAATGGGATACGGCAAAGATCCGCGCGGCATTCTTGAGCACCCGGCGGGTAAGGTGGAAATGCAGGGAGCGCCGAATTCCCGATCCGTTGCGCGCCCGGTACATATGCTCGAGCACGTCGTGGACGGTGACAACGTATGGGCAGGGCAGATGATGGGGTACCCAGAAAAGATGCGGTATGTGCACCAGCTGGCATCCCAGGCGCCGGACCACGCCGTGGTATTGAAAATATGCCTTGGCGCTATCGGGCGAGGGCAGTGGTACGGCCCGGAAATTGTCCGGCAGCTGTCCTATCTCGCTTACTTTCTGCGCCGGCCCGAGCAGAAAGAATTCGTTCTCATTATCGAGCCGTGCCAGTCCGCGGATGATGTTGCGCGTGTAAGTGCCCACGCCAAACTCGTTCATCCAGCGTATGTCGATGGCGATCTTCATGGAAGAATCAAGCAAACGCCCGCGGCAGGGCGGTCACAAAACTCAGGCCGAGGAGGAAATGCTGTTGAAGGATGTCGGCGCCGCGGGGCACAGGCTCCGCCATTCCCGAACTAAAACGGTTGCACCTACAGGGTAGCACGCAGCCCGCAATCGGAAACCTAGTCATCGCGCGCTACTCCTGCTGCCAGAAGCCGATCGCGACTTGCTTGGCTGGGTGGCACCGTATAGTTTCGCTTTCCCATCGACTACATGAGTTCTTCTGAAGACGTGGCTACGCCCTGACCGCGCCTGTCGTGCGCGCCCGGCGCTCGGCGTAAAGGGGAAAACCGTCGGCGAGTTCGAGCACCTGGCGGCGCACCCGGGCAAGCACGGCCCGGTCGGTGCGCGCATTGAGCACCTCGGCGATCCAGCGCCCGATCTGGCGCATCTCGGGCTCTCTCATGCCTCGCGTAGTCACGGCCGGAGTGCCGAGACGAATTCCGCTCGGCCGCAGGGGCGGGTTGGTGTCGAAAGGTATGGCGTTCTTGTTGACCGTAATTGCCGCTTCGCCGAGCGCCTTTTCCGCCTCGCTCCCCAACATGCCCTTTGAGAACACGTCGACCAGCATGAGGTGAGTATCGGTGCCGCCTGAAACTATGTGGAAGCCTTCGCCGGCAAGCGTTTCGGCAAGCACCTTCGCATTGGCAATGATCTGGCGCGCATAATCGCGGAACTCCGGTTGTTGCGCTTCCAGAAAGCAGACCGCTTTGGCAGCGATAATGTGTACCAGCGGCCCTCCCTGGATTCCCGGAAAAACAACCTTGTCGATGGCGGCGGCAAACTCCTGCCGCGAGAGGATCATTCCGGCGCGGGGCCCGCGCAGGGTTTTATGGGTAGTCGAGGTCACGATCTGTGCCCA
Organism: Acidobacteriota bacterium; assembly: GCA_019241535.1. Classification (GTDB taxonomy): domain Bacteria; phylum Acidobacteriota; class Terriglobia; order Terriglobales; family Acidobacteriaceae; genus Gp1-AA145. The sequence goes on from JAFAWX010000372.1 coordinate 22,105, forward strand.
GGGCAGAGGTGAGGGATGCGCCCCGCCAGCTACCAGCCCGGCAAAATGTGCCATGTCGACCAGATAGATCGCTCGTACCTGGTCGGCGATCTGGCGCATGCGGGCAAAATCGATGGTTCGCGGGTAGGCGCTGCCACCCCCGATAATCAGCTTGGGGCGCTCTTTCTCGGCCAGCCTCTGCAGCTCGTCATAATCAATGGTTTCAGTGTCTCTGCTGACACCGTATGGAACAATGCGGTAGGTCTTTCCGGAAAAGTTCAGATGATGTCCATGGGTCAGATGCCCGCCATGGGCAAGATCAAGTCCGAGAATCGTATCGCCCGCTTGCAGCACCGCCGCGTAGGCGGCCATATTTGCCTGCGAACCGGAGTGCGGCTGCACGTTGGCGTGTTCTGCACCAAACAACTGTTTGGCGCGCTCGCGCGCCAGATTTTCGACAACGTCGGCAAACTCGCAGCCTCCGTAGTAACGCTTCCCGGGATAGCCTTCGGCGTACTTGTTGGTGAAAACCGAGCCCATGGCCTCAAGAACCGCTTCGCTAACAAAGTTTTCCGAAGCAATCAGCTCCAGACCCTCGTGCTGGCGCCGGGTCTCTTGATCAATAGCCTGGCAGATGGCGGGATCAATCTCGTACAGCGGGCGGGACATGGCTCTGGTCATCTTATCTTCTCGCTCGAGCCAGTATAACGATGCGTGATCGCCGTCCGGGCGAAATTTTCAGGCATTCTCCCCGCTGGCGGGTTCGTAAACACCGGGATTGTGGAGCTCCATATAACCGTCCGGGCGCGCCAGTGACGTGAACCCGAACTGCCGGTAAAGCCCGTGCCCGTCTCGGGTAACGAGCGACCAGCGCCGCAAGCCGACGAGCTCAGGGTGGTTCATGACGCAGCTCATGAGAAACTTTCCCAGTCCGCGACCGCGGTGCTCGGCGAGGATAAAGACGTCGCCCACATAGGCGAAAGTGGCATAGTCACTGATTACGCGGGCAAAACCTACCTGTTCCCGCCCGCGGAAGACTCCAAAACACAGGGAATTCTCGATGCAGCGGGCGACAAGCTGGCGTGGGATGCCCTTTGCCCAGTAGGAATTCGTCAAAAAGCGGTGAATGACATCATGATCGAGCCGTGCGGGATCGGTGCTCACGACGTAGTCACCGTATTCATGTTCGATGGTTTTCATAGTAGAGAGCCTCGTCCGATGGCTTCGCCCGACGGAGCTTGTCACTCGGTCGCCAGCGCCTTGAATCCTTTAGCCAGGAACGAGGCCAAATACCAGCCATCAATGTATTTGTAAGGCGCCTCCCCAGTCGAATAGTGACCGCAGGGAAGCACCGCCACTTGGGTCTCCAGGCCGCGGCGCTCGAATTCCTCGATTACCTCGCGGGAGAATTCGGGCAGGAACGTCAAGTCGTATTTGGCATACACGATGAGATTCTTGCGCGGGAAACGCGCAAATGTTTCAAAGTAGGACATGGGGCTGATGGCCGTCCACAGGCTGCGCAGTCTCTGAAGATCAATGAACGGCTCGAGTCCGCGACGAATATGCCGCGTCGATTGCCCGTGCCAGACCACGTCGGCAAAGTAGGTCGAGGCATGATTAAAGGCCGCTACCTCAATGCGAGGATCGTGCGCGGCGGCCAGGAATGCGTAGCAGGAGCCCAGGCTGGTGCCGACAATCCCGAGATGGCGATAACCCTGCTGCTCGAGCCAGTCCAGGCACGAGCGAATATCGAGAACCGCCTGCCGGGCGGCATCGAGAGTGCGGCCGACATTAGCCGAAACGGCGTAGTCGGCGCGTTCGATCTCCGCCGGTCGGCGAATGTCGTGATAGGGCATGCTCAGTCGCAGCACGGAAATTCCCAACCGGTTCAGGATCCGGCAGAAGGAGGAATAGGCGAGGGCGTCGGAATTCCAGTGAGGCAGAAGCACGAGCGCGCTCCTGCCATTGGCCGGAAACCAACGCGCGTTGGCCCAATTATTTTCTGCGTAGGGCGTCGCGACCGGCGAGGTGAAACGCAGAAACTCGCCGCAGCGTCCTTTGACTTTACGTTCCAGTCTCGGATCGGGCACGGCACGAGTGCTGAAGACCTGGAGCGGCCGCTTCTCCAAATGGAAGTCCTCAGGCGGGCGGTAGGCGAAGAATTCATCGCTTGAGGAGACCGCGCGGCAGTTATACTCCCGCAGGTAACGCTCGCATTCGCCCGGCGTATCCAGCTTCAAGATACCATTGCGGCACGGCCACGAGCGTGTCCATTCAATGCCCCACTCTAGCGGCCGGACGACGCGGTTGTTGTCCACCGAACTGAGCCGCGTCTCCCAGTTGTACATCCAGCGGGCGTAGCGAGAAGGCATGAAATCTTAGGATAGCATTCCGGGAACTACCGGCAATTCGCTGGCGGAGTGATGGAACGGGCGAGGCTCGCGATGGCAGCGCCTAGCGATATCTTCGTGGTACTCGTTTGGAAATGGCGCAGAGGATCTCGTAGGGAATGGTGTGGGCCATGGCGGCATGCTCGCCGGCATCCACGTTGAGGCCGTCGCAGGCACCGAGCAGAATGACTTCATCCGCCACCTCGATACCGGGAATCCCGGTCACGTCGACCAGCGTCAGGTCCATCGAAATTCGCCCTACAATGGGTGCATAGTGCTCGCGGACGATTACTCTTCCGCCTGCGGCCAGCCCGCAATTCAGCCCATCGGCGTAGCCCACCGGGAGGACAGCAATTCTCGCGGGTGCCTTAGTGACGTAGGTCCCGCCATATCCAAGGGCCTGGCCGGCGCGTACCTGGCGCAGGGACAGGATTCGCGTCTTCCACGTGAGCACGGGCTTAACCTCAAGCCGCAGTTTCCTGCCGGTCACCGCGCGTCCGGCACGCTCAAACGGCAGATGATATCCGTACAGTGCCAGACCGGGACGAACCATCGTATGCCAACTTTCCCGGTGCGAAATGACCGCCGAAGTGTTCGCGGCATGGACCAGTTCGGGATTGGCACCCCAGTCGGCCAGCATGCGCCGCGCCTGTTCGAAGTCGGCGAGTTGCTTTCCTACCGACGGAGCATCCAAAACTTCTGATGACGCCAGGTGCGTTGCCACCCCTTCCACCCGCAAGTGTGATGCTCCGCGCAGGGCGTCGAGAACCGGTGGTAGCTCATCGGGAGCGGCTCCCAGCCGCCCCATGCCGGTGTCGACCTTCAAATGCACCGCGTGCTCCCTCACCCCAATCCGTTCCGCCGCCTTCTCGAGCAACTGGATCTGGCCGACTTCCCAGATCGTAGGGGTCAAATCAAGCCGGATAATCTCTTCTTCCTCGCCTCTCCAAAAACCCGTCATGAGCAGAATGCGGGTTCCGATGCCTTCCTCCCGCAGGGGAATGGCCTCATCGAGCGAGGTCACGCCCAGCCAGGTTGCACCCTCGTCTTCGAGCGCCCGGGCACAGGCGACGGCGCCATGTCCATAGGCGTCGGCCTTTACCACGGCGCAAACCGTCACCCCGTGGCCGACGTAATCCTCGACAATGCGGTAGTTTGAGCGCAGGATGGGAAGCGAGACTTCCGCCCAAGTTGGCCGGGTCGCGGCGCGCTTCGCGATATCAATCGTGGCCACTGTCGCGATTATAGTTGTCGCCCTTTGAAATCACAGGTTACCGAGGAGCGCCCCCGCGAGCCAGCGGCTGGAGCAAGGGGCGGAGAGTCTCGCCGAGTCTCATCCAGGCATTCTGCCGCTGGGATTTCGCAAATTACATTGGTAACCTTTCGGCCGCTTACTTGTTGCTGAGTTTTTCATACCCTGGCGCATCATGGTAGTTTGCAGTTGATGCCAAAGGGCAGCTATGGTGTGCTCATGCAAGCGGTCGGTGCGGGGCCAGGCTGCAGTGGTAGTGCGCAGGTTCCGCCGACTCTCCTCTCGCGAAGGAGAGCAAAGTGCGCAAGACTAGGAGTGAAGGAAATGCCCACGATTCTGCTTATTGATGACAGCCGATTCATGAGAATGGTGAATGAGCGCGCCCTTTCGCGCGCGGGGTACAAAGTCATAGGAACCGAGGACGGGCAAAAAGGGCTTGAGCTCGCAAAGCAGCATCGACCGGACTTGATTCTGCTCGACATGCTTCTGCCGAAGATGCCAGGTCCGGAGGTATTGCGGCAGTTAAAATCCGATCCGCAAACCAGCCCCATCCCGGTTATCGTCCTTACCAGCCTTTCTGAGAAAAACAAAGAAAAACTGGTTCGCGATGGAGCGCTTGACCTGCTCGAAAAGAACGATGCTTTGCTGGCCCGTGAATGTGCATTGCTGGTTGAAGCGGTGCGTAAAGCAGTAGGCCGCGCGGCCGGGATGGGAAAATAAGCGCGGCAGCTAGACCCAATGTTCCGCAAACAACTCTAGTCGAAAGCATTCGCCTTGGCGACCTTTCCTCGGTCGTTGACATGTAAGTGGTCGCCTCTATCAAAAGCGGGTAGCAGTTGCGAGGGACGGCCCGGGTCCCGAACTGCCTCGTCAAAATGAATTACGCCATCAAATTCCCGCTGCGCCGGATCCACTCGTTGATTGCCTGGCCGACTGTTTCCTTCTCGGGAGCGTAAAAGCCGTCGAAGAACGGCTCGCTCCGGAGCGCATGCTCGAAATGCGGAATTGTCCCGCCAAATAACTTTGGTTCCCTTGCTGGGACACGCGCAATGAGGCGGCGATTCCCTGACATCCTGTTCCCGGGTTCTTTCACACCTGAAGGCGAACATGTGAATACCCAAAGCCTGATCTCGCACTCTGACTAGCGGGTAAGAGACCGGCTCGAGATTTCTTGACAGCTCTGCTTGGCGCATCCGCGAGTCAAGCAGTTAGGGCAGTTTAGTGGGGCGCTATGTGTCCCCGCACGATGACAGCTGAGATCCGTCGCGTGTTGTGAATATCATCGAGCGGATTGGCATCAAGGAGCAAAAGGTCAGCGACTTTTCCCTGTTCCACACCACCGAAGCTGTCGAGCTTGCGGAGAAACTCGGCGGGCTTGCGGGTAGCGGTTTCGAGCGCCTGCATTGGAGTCAGGCCAGCGCTTACGAGAGCGACAAGTTCATCGTGAATCGTGCCATCTTTGGCGTTGGCTGGAAGATCTGTCCCTGCTAGCAAGCCGACGTCGGCCTTGTTCATCATCGATATGAGTTCCGTGTTCTTCCGAATCAGGCGGCCGGCCCAAGACAGATCCTCCGGCGTATATTGTGCCTCGCCGTCAGCCCACAGGGTATGCAGCACAAGTAGGGTTGGGCATTGCCAAGTGTCATTCTTACGGAACCTCTCAACCAGGGCCGCTGCCTTTTGGCTGTCATAACTTTCGACAATGGCCCGAGTAAAAGCAGCCCGCATGTTTAGCGATGGCGGTGGCTCCTTACGTTCTAATGCGGCGAGAATGTCCCAATACATCCGAACTTCCTCATCGTGCAGCTCGGATTCGCGCTTTGAAGCTCCGATGAGAACGCCCCAAAAGTGCCCTCCCAAGTGCTCGATACTGTGCTGTCCCAAGTCAGAAGCTTCTTCGGGGAGCACCGTCGGGGGAATGTGCCCTACGAAGGGGATGTGCTCGCGGTGAGCTTCGTCAGCGACTGCCGCGTAGATGTCGTGTGGCATTGCGTCCTGCACTTTTATGAAGTCCACGCCACGGGTCCGAAGCATATCGACTGTCTGTCGGGCTTCCGGAGGGTCCCTCACCGAGATGAACAGTGGCATTTTGAAAGGCAGTGGACCTTGCACAATCGGCCCCGCGAGAACCAGATGCGGCCCGAGTATGGTGCCCTCATCTGTCTCCTTGCGGAGCTGGAGGACATCTTCAAGAGGCGACCCCATGTCTCGGAGTCCGGTAATGCCCTGGGCCAGATAAGCGGAAATTGCCGTCTTCCCATCGGTATAAGCACCGAGGTGGACGTGCATGTTCCATAAGCCGGGAATCAGGTATTTACCGTGAGCATCGACCACGTCCGCGTTTGCAGGTGCCTTCACCGCAGAAACCGGGCCCAGTGCTGCAATCCGCCCATCAGAAATCAGAACAGCCATGCCGGGCTGGGGGGCGTGCCCGGCGCAGTCGATTACCGTGACATTGCGGATCAAGAGAGGTTTTGCCAATGGCAGTTGCGCGTTAAGCAATGAAGAGGCCAGGACTAACAAAAAGGTGATAGTTCTTTGGCGCACACCGGTCGATACGCAGAACGGTACTCACTTGTTCCAGCACGCTCAAAACGACCGTACATATCTGAACGTCCTTGGGATAGTCGGCGAGCGACGATGGGCTCCGCATGTCCCCTTTTGCGCCTAAGCCTGGATCACGGTCAATGGGGTACTTTGGAAGGACAAGGGGATACAGACGGCGATGCTGGTGGATGCTGGGTGGATTTTCTCCGAGAGGAGACCCACCATGTCCAATTCAACAGCCGCAGAACAAGCCGAACAGTTGCTTTACAACCATCATCTGCAGGAGTTGGCTGACCTCTCTCAGACAAGAGAGACGTGATTAGGCAACACGAAATCTGCTTCCGCTCTCTCAACCAAAGAATTTGCGGCAGTTTCGGCCCTATCTCTACTGCATGGAACAAGTGCAGAAGATGATGCGGGTTGTAGACAATCGGAATGGTGGGAACTGGCACCCTGAACCATACACCATCAGGATTCTCTGCTCGTCGGCAGTCTGGGTGCTGGTGCTTCCCGTTCCGAGCCGGAAATTAAGCCGGTTTGGGCCTCATTCGGAGCTGGTGGCGGGGTTGCCGTCTTGTTGGTAGAGGGTGATGCTCACG
>JAFAWX010000293.1 GCA_019241535.1 Acidobacteriota bacterium
GGCATCGTCTGCGCAGTTGTGTTTACCGGGCCTGCCCGCGATTCTCAATGGCCGGGAAGCCGGTTGGTTTCAGCCGAGAAAGCAAATACCGCCAATGCTTTTAGCGGCAACAACTTCGCCCTCTCGAGCGGCAATATCTATGCCTCCGCCCAGCCCGGAGGTGCTCTCTATGGGATCACAGCTCCGCCCAATCCGAATGCGGCGTTTGCAGGTAATCCCCAAGACTTCGGCCAGCCGAACGATCCCATGGTGGGCAAGGCAATTGGCGGAGTGATCGTGTTTGCAGGGGGGTTGCCGCTTTACAGCAAGAGAGGTGAACTCTTGGGCGGCCTGGGCGTCAGCGGAGACATTCCCTGCACCGATCACGTGGTCGGATGGAAAACCCGTCGCTCACTTGGTCTCGACGCAGTTCCGATGGGGGTTGGTCCGGGGCCGAGCGACAATCTCATATTCGATATTCAGAACGGTATCAGCAGCAGCGGCTTCGGCCATCCCGAGTGCAAAGGCGGAAAACCGAGCAAAGAAATCATCGAAAAGCTTAACCGGACGATGCCTGTCGGCCCCAAGTAGCAAAAATGAAAGAATCGGGCACGCAGGAGCGTCGGTCTTACCTTCAGGCTCACGGCCTTTGTAGGTATGAGGGCAGCACGTTAAAGAAAGAATTGGCAGAGGGAAGGGCCTAGGGACGGCGATGGGCGACCGAGACGGATCTCCCCACCATTTGACGCGCAAGGTTTCAATGCCCGGAAGAATGTGTTTGCTGTTTTCCAATTGTTCTCCGCCCGCCCGCATCACCGCACTGCTCCAGCAATCACCGACTGCATCCAGCGGGTCTCAGTCTTCAGCCATAGTCTTCAGCCAGGATGCCGCACAATCGGAAACTGCCGGAAACATTTTGGGGGCGCGGAGAGACGATCTTCAGGTGTTCCGTGTGATGGGAGGGCTGAACGCAGGATGCGCACGAAAATCTGTAGAGGGAAGCAGGCCTCCGTGCCGCGCCTTTCGTGTCGGAGGCCTCCTCACACTCAGCTGCCTTGTTCCTCGACCCGGAGGTTGTCGGTTACCGAGAATACATTGGGTACGCTCTTTGCCTGCATTTCCGCGATTTGCTTGTCCATTTGTTTGGCCACTACACCTTCGAGAGTGACCCTCCCCTGGTTCACAATGATGTGAATCGGCGGCACCGCGCGGAGGCTGTATGGGGCAAGAGCACTATTGCCGTAAATGGCTCGGTAGGTAGCCAGCCGGATTTGATCGTCCATGGAGGAGGGAGGCAACACCTGGATCTGATTGTCGACGCGCTCCACGCCTTCGATGCGTTTCACGGAATTTTCTGCGTCGGACTTCAGGGTTGGTCGAGTGACCTGCCCCAACAGGGTCACGGTTCCATCCGGCGAGACTCGGTACGCGATATTGTCGAACACGCCGTAATAAGGCAGCAACACCAGTTCGTGGTGGACCTCTTTTACAATTCTGTCCATGCCACGCTGGCTGAACGGTTGATTTCGATTGTCTTGCGAGGCGCCTGATGAGGATGTTTGCGCGCCTAGGCCTTGCAACAGTGCGACAGCAACAACCATTATTGAGAGCAGACGGGGCATGTTGGTCCTCCTTGCATTACTATCTTCTCTAGTACAAGCGTGGCTCGCGATGCGCACAATCGGTACTGACCGGTACTTCTTTCCAAAACTACATTTATTTTTGCAACTGTCGGCACTTAGGGCCATGGTCTAAAGCTTTCCATTACGCCCCAGGAGCCTAACTGTTGTGCGCAAACCGATATGCTGTCGCAAAAAGTTGTGGCCTGCCGGGCGACAGCAGGGCTGCAGCGGGAGCGCTCTCCGCAACAATACGCTCCGATTTTCCGCCTACGTGGCCGCTGCCTCAACCTCGATTGTGTTAGATGACCTTAGTAACTTGGTTGGGCTGCCTACCGCCGTAGAATTTTGCTGTGGCCATGAGTTTATCGGCCAGCCAGAGACTCTGGCTGGCGATCGTATCAGGACTTCTTTGTTCTGCAGTACTCGTGTCCATTCTTGCCCCTCCTTCCTTTGCCCTGACCGCAGTTGGAGATCTGGTCCAGTGTTTGCTTCTGAGTTCGCTTCTTGTTGCCCTGGCAATAAACGTGTGTGCCTGCTCCCGTGCGGTGCGAATCTTCTGGCTGTTGCTGTTGATTGGAGTGGGATTTTGGCTTCTGGCGCAGACACTGTGGACTTATTTCGAGGTCATCCTGCGAAGGGAAGTACCAAATCCTTTTGTCGGAGACCTCGCAATCGTGCTGCACTTGGTGCCCATCGTGGCCGCACTAGCTATGCGGCCCGACAGGGAAGAGCAGCGATCGCGACTGACTTCACTCGATTTTCTTCTGCTCTTCAGCTGGTGGCTTTACCTCTATCTATTCTTTGTGATTCCTTGGCAATATGTGCATCCGGATGACCACACCTATGGGCGGAATTTTGATGTGCTCTATATTGCCGGTCATATTGTTGTTTTACTAGCCTCGGCACACACCTGGTACAGCAGCAGTGGCTTTTGGCGCACCATTTACCGAGGAATTTTGTTGGCGTCGCTGGTGTATGCGGCCGGCTCCATCGCTGCAAGCGTGGCCATTGACTATGGCAGGTATTACACCGGAAGCCTGTACGATGTTCCCCTCCTGATCTCTGCGGTGCTGTTTACCTGGGTGGCGCTTCTCGGATACCAGAGCAAATTTCTGGTGAATTTTTCCGGTGAACCCGCGCCATGGGCCCACCCGTGGGTAACGGCCCTCACCGTTGTGGCTACCGCCAGTCTTCCCCTGCTGGCGGGGTGGGCGGTTTTCTTCAGCCATGCCCCCCAGCGCATCGGGAAATATCGGCTGGCACTAACCCTGACCATGATCGTTTTCGTCGGTGCCCTGCGTACCTTCAAGCAGCACACTCTTGATAGAGAACTGGCGCGCGCCACCAAAGAGCTCCATGAAGCCTCGGTTACGGACCTGTTGACGGGAGTTCGCAATCGTCGCTTTTTTGCGGCCACGATTAATAAGGACACGCAGCAGGCACTCCGCTTCTATTCGATCGGCGAAGGGGCGACGCGAAACCGTGATTTAATCTTTTACCTGATCGATATCGACCACTTCAAAGCGGTCAACGATCGCTTTGGACATCAACAAGGGGATTTACTGCTCGTCCAGGTTGCGGCGCGGATTAGCACTGCCATCCGGTATTCCGATGTCCTAATCCGCTGGGGAGGTGAGGAATTTCTGGTGGTTTCCCGATTCACGGATCGTGCGGATGCCGAGATCCTGGCCAGACGCGTGCTGCACGCGATCGGCACGGAAGAGTTTCAGCTGACGGCGGGGAAAATTCGCCGAACCTGTTCGATTGGATGGGCGACGTTTCCCTGGTGGCCGGAGCGGGCGGAGGCAATTCCCTACGCGGATGTCATCCGTTTTGCCGATCGCGCGCTGTATGAGGCAAAGAACCGGGGCCGCAACATGGCCGTTGGAATTATTCCTGAGTATTCAATGGCGCATTATGCAAAGCAGAGCCCGCCCGGCAATCTCTCTCCCGGCGATCTACCGGGCAGAACGGTTGTAAGCGAAGGGCCTCCGGCTAAGTAGGCGCCGCAACTTCAGGCTATTTACTAGCCGCGTCCGTGTTCAGGTCCCGATCTGCCACCTTCGGGCTGGCGAGGTCGGCTCGCCATATGGGGCCGCCTTCATATAGCGGCCCTTCCCACCTCACAAATGTGGGAATTGCCCCCGCAGACATCCAGATATGCGTGTCGGGTGGCTGCTTGCCTACAATTGGAGCAACGGCACCGGCGATTCCGCCAATCTCGACTCTCACATCATAATCTGTGGCCCGCCGTCTCGAGCCGCCCACGCTGAAGGCGCGCTCTCCCCGGGGCCTGATAGATAACTTTATAAGGCGAGGCTTTGACGACATCGCCAGCAGGGACACGGTGGTCTCCGGCGTGGAAGGCAAGATGTTCCGCAACAACGTCAGAGTCAAGCCATTCGAGAGGTCGGCGGGTAAATCCATGTGCTCGGTCGCATTTGTCTGTTTGCCTTTTCCGCTTGCATGGATCGTAACCTCGTTTTTTGACGTTTCGATAAGAATGTCAACGGGGTGAGGGAAAGACGGCTCATTCTCCACTAAGTGATCCGACAGCAATCGAAACGTGTGGTCTTGGGAAAAGACCGTAGTCTCATCGTGAACCGATCCATCTTTAAAATGAAATACAGTTTCGCTTGTGACCTGCTCGTCCTTGACCGCTTGAATCATGTCCCCGACGGCGAGAATCTTACCGTCGAGCGAACTAAGCAGCAGAAAACCACGCGAGACTCCTTCGCGGTGGCGGACAGCGACCGAGTCGCTTCGCAAGGTAGTGTCAAGGCCAACAACAAAGATAAGAAGAAAAAGAATTGAAACTCTCTCGGAGGCGCGGTATCGATTTGCGAGGGGGAGGATCACCGGCTCTGTCCAGCAGTGCTCCCCTTAACTGCTGTCCGTGAGAACCTGTGAACAAAATCGGGCAAGATGCGGGCCAGAGCTCTGCCGGCAACAGGAGACAAAACCGCTGCTTCGTTTGTGCGATTCCCCCGCCATGATCCTGCGGGCTTCACGGTCAGGTATCGCCGTCCGGGGGTCTTGGTGCGTCTCTCTAGGAAACTCGTGAGAGTGTCGACGCTCATGATTGCTTCCGCTCGCATGTCTTTGCACTGCGAGCACATGCGCTAAGCAGCCAGCATTTCCCTTTCTATTGCCCGTTTCTTGTCCTCAAATGCCGCAGTCTTTCTGTCTTCGTTCTCAATCACCCAGTTGACCTCGCCGCCGATGAGGATGGCCAAGCCGGTAATGTACAGCCAGAGCATAAGAATCACGACGGCGCCAAGAGAACCGTATGTTGCGCTGTAATTGTCATAGAAATGTAGATAGAGCCGCAACCCCAATGACGCGAGAAGCCAGAGGGCTACTCCTGCGGCGCTGCCAGGCGTCACCCAGTACCATTTCCTCTCCTCTATATTGGGCGCGAAATAGTACACCAGGGAGAACGACAGAAACATCGCCGCGAATGAGACCGGCCATTGCAAGACTTTCCACAAGATCCGAAAAACATCTCCGGCACCGAGATGCGCAAAGAGCGCCTGGCCGATTTTGCCACCATAGAGGGCTAAAATCAGGGCCACGATAATCAGCCCTGCAAGGGCAACCGTCAAAGCTACAATCGTCAGCTTTTGTTTCCACCAGGGGCGCGTCTCAGGAACTTGATAGATCTTGTTCAATGACACAACCACAGCGCTCATGCCGCCCGAAGCCGCCCACAGTGCGCCCAGGATTCCCGCTGTCAGTTTTATGCCGCTACTGTATCTGAAGGTCTGATGGACGACACTGCGAACCAATTCCGAGGCCGACCCAGGCGCCAAGCGGCCCAGAGCGGAGACGATACTTTGCTGCAGCTGAGAATTGGGGCCCGCGAAGACGCCGATTAGCGAAACCAAGAACAAAAATAGTGGAAAAAGCGCCAGTATAAAGTAATAGGAGAGGGAAGCGGACCGGGTAGAGAGTTCATCCTCGCCAAGCTTGTGAATGCCAAGTTGGATGAGCTTTAGTGGCGTCAGGCCGCCGAATTTCCATAGTGAAGGCATACTGGATCACGCCGCGTATTTTCGCTCTGCACGCACCCGCTTCTCAGGAAACTTAGTGAGACCGCTCAAGGCGGTGATTAGGGCTCCTTGGGCGAGAAAGAACTTTCTTTCGTCTTCATCTTTGAACGCCAGAAACTCCGGCATGGTCGCGGTCATGGCGCCTAAGCCGAAATCGATTTCCCGATGGGTGCGGAAGCTGATCACTTTTTTTACACCCCCGGGATAGTCCGTTAACAGACTGACGGCCAGCTCTGCTCCCCCGCTGATCAGAGAAGCGATGGCCGCACGCTTGCTACGTCCCCAAAACCATGCCGCACTCATAAAAAACGAACCCGCAGTGAGGTAATCAAAAATGGCATGGGCCTTTGGGGAGATGGCCTTGGGAAACGGTTTGGTGGCAATTTGTACAGCGCTGTTCAGAATCGGCATATTTTTTTCTCCCGACGTCTTAATGCCCCAAGCACTCATCCAGAAAACGGCAACGCCCTGGGGCGGTAACATTCATCCACTGCGTCTTGCCTTCCATACTCGAAGTGCAATCCCCAGGACGAATGCACTGCCTGCGGCGAATGCCACAATGTACAGGGGCTTGTGCTCGCGAGTGTTATGTAACTTGCGCTTAAGCCGGCCTGTCATGGCTTGAGATCTCCTCACTACCGACGAACAGGAGCGCGCCGCCTGGCGGCCGGCATCATGACAGGAAGCGAACACCGCATTCTTGAAGTTAACCAGCACATCAGAATGTGAACTTTTCCGGGCTTTGTCGGGTACTGCGAAAACCGGCGCGCTGGTCTCAAAAGGTTCTGCTCGGTTCAGTGTCTCAGCCCTTTGGGCCATTTGTGCCCCCTTTTAATTGTCTGCGTGCTGTGATGAGTCTGGCTCTTTGGAGGTTTGCGGGCGACAAAGAATGTCCGCGTAAGCAACGCGGCAAGAGGCAAGGATACACCTCATCCTTGCCTCCAACTCCACTGCGCGAGGAGCCCCATTTTGCCGCAAAATCAGACGTTTATGCGACTTTTCGCAAGTTGCTCCGGCCCTGAGCTTCTTCGCCTGGCAAGCCAGCTCCTCTGCTCGTGCCTCGCGGCCCGATGATCAACCGGTAAAGCCAGGTAAGGAGGACGGCGCCGCCAATCGCGACCAGGACCGTGTAGATCGTGCCGCCCTGGCCCTGAAAACCAATAGCGCGCATGATCCAGCCGCCCACGATGGCGCCGGCGATACCGACGATGATATCCACCAGCGCTCCATATCCGGAGCCACGCATGATCTTACCCGTAGCCCATCCTGCGATTAACCCAACGATAATCCACCACAGTAAATACATATGATCTCCCAATGTTTGCTCCAGACCTTGGTTATGCAGTCCGTCGCGTTTTTTCTGGCACTTTGTCCATGCTTTCCTTATCGTCCAGGTTTTCCTTTTTCACATTCCCTTCAGTTTCGGTTCGCAGCTCCTCAT
>JAFAWX010000161.1 GCA_019241535.1 Acidobacteriota bacterium
TGAGTTGGCATCTTCAGAGCTGTTGAAGCACCAGGCTCGCAAACGAAAGCCCTTCTTCCAGGCTCAACCAAGGGCTAGCGCATCGAGAACCTGAAAGTCGTCACTGTATGGTACTTCTGGCCCGGCCTGAGCTCGGTTGACGGAAACTTAGGATGGTTCGGCGAGTCGGGAAAATGCTGCGTCTCCAGGCACAGCGCGGCGCGCCGCCCGTAAACCTTCCCCTCCTTCCCGGTAATGGTTCCGTCGAGAAAGTTGCCGGTATAGAACTGTAACCCGGGTTGGTCGGTGAATACCTGGAGCACACGTCCGCTGGCCGGGTCATAAACCTCCGCCGCCTCGGAACTCTTGCCTGCGCTGTCCAGCACCCAGTTGTGGTCGTAGCCATGCCCCTTCTTCAGTTGGTCGTCGTCGGCGTTAATTCTTGCTCCGACCGGCGTCGGTTTGCGGAAATCAAAGGGCGTTCCTTCGACCGCAGCAAGCTCCCCGGTCGGGATCAGGTTTTGATCAACCGGAGTGTAGCGACTGGCATTGATTTTCACCTCGTCCCCGAGAATGTCTCCATTGCCTTGCCCTGAAAGATTGAAGTAGGAGTGATTGGTGAGGTTTAGGACCGTGTCTCTGTCGGTCGTGGCCGAATACTCGATTCTCAAATCCTTGCCCTCGAGGGTGTAGCGCACGACGGTCGTCAGAGTTCCAGGAAATCCCTGATCTCCATCCGGGCTCACATAGGTGAGCTCGATGCCATGGGGGACTTCCTTCGCCCTCCAAACCACTTGGTTAAATCCTCGGGGCCCTCCGTGTAGCGCGTTCGTGCCGTCATTCAATGGAATCGTAAAGGTCTTCCCATCGAGCGTGAACTTACCCCCCGCGATGCGATTGCCGTAGCGCCCGATAATGGCGCCGAAGTACGGCTTATTGCCGTCAACGTATTCTTGCAATGAATCGAAGCCGAGCACTACGTCGGCAGATTTACCGTTTTTGTCCGGAACTTTTAGCGACTGAACGATGCCACCGAAGGTAATGATGCGCGCCTCAACGGCCGCGCTTTTGAGGGTATAGCGATCGACGGCGGTGCCGTCCGGGGTTTTACCGAAACTTTCCTTTTTTACCTGGCCTTCAATTCCTGCCGTCATTGTCATCAGCGCAATCACGAGAGCCGCAACCCTCATCCCGCAATCCTCCATTTTCAATAGCTGAAGCGAAAAACCATGCCGAACCATGACCATACGCCGGGCGGGAAGCGAGCATTATCCCCGATCGAAGCCCGGTTTGTAAACGTTTGCTGCGAGTGACCTCCGGCCGGAATGCGCCAGGGCCGCGGCACGTTCATCGCCAGGGTCCTTTTTGTTCTTCAAACCACCGCTTTCTTCAGTTCCGCACCCGCCCCATGGGCCGGAGAACAGATGTATATGTCGGGGAAAATTCCTGTTTTTTCCTGATAATGGCTGGCAATTGCCTGCGAGAAAGCTTCTGCGTTCCCGGTTCGAACCAGATTTACCGTACAACCGCCGAATCCGCCGCCCGTCATTCGCCCTCCTATGAATCCTGGAAGACCTTCGGCAGCTTCGACCATTATGTCCAGTTCCCGGCAGCTCACTTCATAAAGATCGCGCAGGCTCTGGTGGGAATCTCGCATCAGACGCCCCACGCCGGGAAGATCTCCGGACCTGAAGCGCTCGGCAGTTTGAAGCACGCGTTCGTTCTCCTGAACCACGTGCAAGCACCGCTTGTATATGACTGCAGGCATGCTCTCCTCCTGAGCAGCCAGCTGCGCCCCGGTCACGTCGCGCAGCGCCTTAATATGGGGATAGCTGCGCGATAAAATCTCTACCCCCTGCTCGCACTGTTCGCGCCGCAGGTTGTACTCCCCGCCTGAAAGCTCGTGCTTGACCATAGTGTTTGAGATTACGAGTTTGACCGTATCGGGAATGGGCACCAGTTCGTATCCCAGGGAGCGGCAGTCGAGCAGCACCGCATGAGCTTCCCGGCCGTGACAGGAAACGAACTGGTCCATGATGCCGACGCGCGCGCCGACGAATTCGTTCTCGGCTTTTTGACAGAGCTTGGCAATGGCGGAAAGCGGCAGCTCTGCTCCCTCGAGACTTAACAAGGCGAGAGCGGACGCGACCTCAAGTGCCGCCGACGAGCTTAATCCCGCACCGATCGGGACTTCTCCATGCACGAGCAGGTTGGCTCCGGTCGTGCCGAATCCGGCGCTCGCCAGTTCAATTGCGACCCCCAGAACGTAATCGCACCATGCACCCAGTTTTTTCATGGGCGCATTCCTGAGATCGAAGTCGTAAACGTCCGGAAATTCGGTCGAGCGGATTGACAATTTTTTGTCCGCTCTGGCAGAGACCGCCACGTGGGCATAGAAGCCGATCGCGCTCGGCAGCACGAAGCCGTCGTTATAATCCGTGTGCTCGCCGATCAGATTCACCCTTCCGGGAGCGCTGAAGACTTCGGGCTGGGCCTGAAAATTCTGCCGGAAAAGCTCTGCCAATTCCTGGGGCGTCATCTTTTTCACCTGGCGTCTCCCGGCGCGGTCGAGAATCAGGCCGGAGCAAGCTGTCCCAGGCTCGCTCAGACCGCTATTGTATTGACGAAGCGCTTGTGAGAGAACATAAGTCCGCGGACGGCAGAGGTCAACAGATTTACTCTCGCTCTGCAGCCGCTGATGAAAGGCCTGCTTGGAAGACACATTTCGCGAGCAATCGCATCGCCGTTTCAACCCGCTCACTGGCGATTGGGTCCTGGTCTCGCCGCACCGTACCAAACGGCCCTGGCAAGGTGCGGTCGAATCCTTGCCCGCCGCCGAACGCCCTCGCTACGATCCCTCCTGCTACCTCTGTCCGCGCAACCAGCGTGCGGGTGGCATCCGCAACCCCGATTATCCTTCCACATTTGTGTTTGAAAACGACTTCGCGGCACTCAAAAAAGAAGCACCGAGGGCTCGCCTTGACGTTGCAGACAAAGGGCTGCTGGTTGCCGAAACGGAGCAGGGCATTTGCCGAGTGATGTGC
>JAFAWX010000238.1 GCA_019241535.1 Acidobacteriota bacterium
TACAGAAACGGGTAAGGAACTCTGGAAGGCACTGCTACCCGCTCCGGGGCACGCCACACCGATGACGTATCAAATCGGCGGAAAGCAGTATGTGGTGATTGCTGCAGGCGGGCACGCAAAGATTGAACAGGAATCATTGAGCGACACATTGCTCGCCTTTGCGATTCCATAACGTTGCGGCCGCTAACACGCGGCCTTGCAATTTGGTTTCGCGCTTCGGCCAGACGCCTTAGGCGTGATTCGGGTGTGAGTACTTGACCCCCGATCACGAAGAAAACGTTCATTACGCCGCATTTTCGGCGTACCTTCGTTCGATTGCGTCGAGTCACAAAACCGAAGTGCATCCGTAATCTACGCTCAGTGATCGATGCTGCAGCTATTCTCCTTGTGAAGGGCGGACGTCTGGCCCGGGAAGTAACAGGTCAGGCCGAGAAGGAGCGGCTTGCGATTGCAAGCCCGCGAGGGAAGGGGCTAAGTAATAAGGCGAGTCCAGGAGGTCGCGCAGCCATCTTCCAATTATCATAGGCAGCTGTGAGCACAGTTATTGTTTGATGTAACGTATGCAAAGATAAGATGAGATAACCCGCAATGGCTTAAGCTCGATTCCTCGGTGTGATGCCGACAATTGTTCAGTCCAGAGCAACGATTTCAGCACTGTACGGCGGCCAAAAATTCATCAAGATTCGAAACTTACCATTGGCGTGTTACTTGCAAGCTTCCATTTGCTCTTCCCCTGCGATCTTCTATGTCACGAACGACGACTCCGCTGGTGGTCCGTCGGTTGCTGCTGCGAGACATACTGCCATCGCAAGTTCATCCACACAAGGAGCGAGACCAATAATGCCAATTGCACCGCCAGTCGCCGATCGGACGATGCGCGTAGGAAGTTGGGGGCATTTGGTCCTTGCATTGACGATGATCGCGCTCGGAATTCTGGGCCTGATGAAAGGCGATCTCACTGCCGCATGGGAACCGGGACCCAAGGGCATGAGTGCACGCGAAGTTCTGGCCTATGTTTGCGGCCTCGTCTCCCTCGCATCGGGCGTGGGCCTACTCTGGAAGCGCACAGCCGCAACTGCCGCCCGTTTGTTGCTCGCATATCTCGTGCTCTGGATGATGATGTTTAGAGTGCCCGGCTTTTTCCATGCGCTCACGGTGGACGTCTACTGGTCAGCCTGCCAAACTGCGGTCATGATGGCAGCGGCATGGGTCCTTTATGCTTGGTTTAGCGCTGATTGGGACAGGCAGCGCCTTAGTTTCGCCGTTGGCGACAAGGGGCTTCGGGTGGCAAGAGCTCTCTACGGCCTGGCCATTATACCTTTCGGGCTCGCCCATTTTCAGTATCTCGAACATACCGCCTCGCTAGTGCCTAAGTGGCTGCCAGCGCATGTGGCGTGGGCGTGTTTCACGGGTGCTGCATTTATCGTCGCGGGCCTGGCGATTCTTGCCGGCGTGTGCGCACGGCTGGCGGCCACGCTATCTGCATTGCAGATGGGATTATTTTTGGTCCTCGTATGGCTTCCGGTAGTGACCAAAGGTTCGATAACCAGTTTCCAGTGGGGAGAGACTCTCGTCTCCTGGGTGCTCACAGCCGCCGGCTGGGTGGTGGCGGATTCCTACCGCGGCATTCCTTGGCTCACCCTGAATAAACGTTAGCACCGCGTCGCGTATTGTGCTTCCAATCGTTCTTCAACCTGAACGGGACCGGCCCAGAAAACCTTCCATTCTTGAGCTCCCCGATATTTATCTGTTCTAGCCTTGGTCCCCCGTCGACAACCCACGCGTCGGAAGCGTGGCTTCAGTCCTGTCGTTCTACGTTCGCACTCTTACTTTTCTTCTGAGCAGCGGCGGCCGCCAATGCTTGCATGCGGTCAAGCGTCGGTTGCAGTTGTTGCGGGTCGCGGATGCAATTCAAGAACATCGACGTGGGATCCCCCATACCAGAAAATCCACCCATGTATCGGTAAGCCTGCGGCAAAGGTGGACCTCCTGCGGTGCCTGGGGCAGGAATCGCTTGTGGGAGTTGAAAGGCGTACATGCTGCCACCAGCCAGAACCTGATGCCGATACTGTACAAGCCAACGGCAGTTGTGGCCATCAGCGATGCTGGCCGCAGAGACCACGGCCCACTGGCCGGCGTCAGATGGTTGAGCCTCCTGGCAACTCCAAAGCTGAGCTTGCGGAACATATGCTGTAGGTTCAGAGAAGCCGTACTCGTCGAGGAGAATTCGACCCAGTCCGTGCTGTTGTACGAAATCTTCCACTTGCGGCAGCGCCTGGTTCCAATCGATGTTGGAATCGTTCACAAGTAAGTAGCCGGGCCTGCCCAAGCCGAGCGCATTCAGGAAGGGAAGGTAGTTTGGATAGGTCCAGACAGCCGTAATCAGGCATGCGGCCGCCAGGGCGATGGTCGCATAGGTTCCAGCCCGTGAGCCGTGCCAATTCAAATCACGCAAAGACTGCAACATGCGCGGCAGCGGTGCGAGGAAAAGAACAATACAGGCCAGCGCGACGAGAAAATGACGAATGCTGAGGTTCAACCGGTTCAACATGCATGCCGCCAAATAAACCACGAGAGAAACCCACAGAGCACGCCATTCAAGTTCCTTGCCGGCGGGGATAGCTGACTGCGGTGCGTGGAAGCGGCGCTTCAGAATGACGGCCAGAACGATAGCGAGTAGCAGCAAGAGCAGAAACGCCAGCGGTGATTTCAAAACAAACAGCGTGGGGAAATAAAACCAGACACCATGCGAATAGGCATGTCCCAGAATATAGGTGGGACGGCTGCCGGCGCTGACCGCGAATAAGGCTACACCGCCCAAGTAAAGCCACAATGGCATGAGCAGGCGCCGCAAGAGCGGTGAGGCCGGGAAGTGGGGTATGAGGCTGAACGAATTCGTGGGCTGCTTCCAGGAAAAGACAAAGTAGAAAATGTAAACGAACAAAGCGGCCCACAGAGTCGCCTTGGCCAGGTTGCGCCACCCACGGCGCCTCCAGGCACGTCGGGCGCCTCTCTCTGTCGGTTGCTCAGGAACACTGCGCCAGCGCAGGCTCAAAGCAAACCCGACAAAAACGAAGAACAATAATCCCGAGGAAAACTTCGAAAGAAAGGCCCCAGCGAGAATCAGACCGTACCTGACGACGGTCCGCCCGGTAGGGGAGCGCCACATTTCGGGGAGCTGCCCGACCGCTAAGATCCAGAATAGCGTAACGACGACATCGGTAATGACTAGCGGGCCGAAGGTGAGGAACGCCGGCATGCTGGCGTAAACATTGAGACATAACAGCCCTCCCCAAATGCCGCCCAGTTGCGATCCGAAACCATAGATCGCTAAGCCAAGAAGGAGAGTGATGAGTAGCATGGGGGCTCGGGCCCAAAGGACAGTGGCGTGGGCGTCGTTCCATCTCATGAGAAACCAGTGTCCGAACACCCATTCACCCAAAAATTCGTTTACACCTTTGCCGCTGAAAGTCCAGGACACATGGGAATAGTCCACATGTACTCCTCGCAGCATCAGTGGCACTGCCGCCAGGGCCTTCGCCAACGGCGGATGCTCTACGTTCAACCGCAAATCCAGTTTCTGGAGATAGCTGACGCCGGCGCCGATATGCGCGATCTCATCGATGGTGACCGACTCCTTCAGCGCAGCGGTTCCCGACAATAGCGCCATGAATGCCAGAAGGAAGATTACGGCGGTTGCGACCGACTTTGTGGATTGCTGTGTGCGCAACGGTGTGGCTCCTGAGAATAAGGTGGACAGCCAAAAGACTGGACAACAATACCGAGTGCACGCCCGGTTCACGGCGGCCCTGATCGTGCGTCTTGCTACTTGCTGACACCGAATGCCACCCTGTCGCAATCATGCGATCTCGTACCCTGCACTGCCTGTTCGCGGGTGTCCTCTGAATTTCTCCATCGTGCAATTGATCACGTCCTCCAGCCCCTAGTCATGCTTTCGCGACCTTCATTTGTAAATGGAATTACGATAAGTGCCAGCACGTACGCCGTCCGCTAAAAGGGCAGATCGCAAGGATGTTGGATTTTACGTCAAAGGGTGTCGAACAGGCGAGATTATGTCTTACTTCGCCGTGCGAAATTGCTGATACACATACCACATGACGCGCTTCATGACAATCCAGCCTTTACCGTCACCGTCCTGGAGCGGACACTATCAGGAGTTTCAACATTGGCATCGCAAATTTCTACCTCGAGTGACGGAAAGGCATCAAAAGAACCATGGAGGCCCTTGCTCCCATATTGGGACGGACTCTGATCATCGTGGCGCATCCGGACGATGAGGCGGTCACCTGTGCCGCGCTCATGCAGCGCATGCGAGAACCTCACGTACTGTTCTGCACCGACGGCGCGCCTTTCGACCCATATTTCTGGAGCCGACACGGTTCTCGCGAGGCTTATAGCCTGCTGCGGCAAGACGAAGCGCGGCTGGCCCTCAGCCATGTAGGCGTCAGGAACATTGAATTTCTGAAGGCCCGGTCCGCCGAACACATAGTCGATCAGCAGCTCTTCCAACGGTTGCCGGAAGCGATTGAGGGTGCGTTCGAGGTCGTCAGCCGGGTACGCCCACATGCATTGCTGACGCTGGCTTACGAAGGAGGACATCCCGACCACGATAGCTGCAATTTCATCACCTCGGTCATCGCTCGGGATCACTCGTTGCCAGCCTGGGAGATGCCCCTTTACAAGCTTTTCCACAAAGAGGACCGCAAATTCCAGACGTTCATGCCCGTACCCCAACCGGCCATCTCGCTGCACCCGACAGCCGGCGAGATCGCACGTAAGCGCCAGGCGCTGGCGGCGTACGCCTCGCAAGGTGATTTCCTGCTCCGTTTCGACTCTGTCGAGGAAAGCTTCCGGCCATTACCCGAGTACAACTACACTCGGCCGCCGCACGAAGGGGTGCTGAACTATGAAGCCTGGCAGTGGTCGATGACAGGCAAGCAGGTGTGCGCTGCATTCGAAGCTTACCTGAATTCAGGCGCCTCGTTGGATCCTAGCGTGAGAGCGCGCTAACTTCTGACCGTGTCGCTGCTCTTAAGTTCTTTCTGAACGTATTTCACCCTCGGTCGCAAGCTCGATCACGATTACTATTTCGAACTCCCGGGGACGAGGAACGGGCTGCACCCATTCGATTATCCGATGTAGTGCACACTCCATCGCTCGATTCGAGCTCCCAGCGTACGAACCGAACTTTTTGACAGCTGGCAATTCCGTTCCGCCACATCCAGTACAGGGCAAGGTGGCACTCTATTTTCATCCGCCACCATTGCGACCCAGGCCAATGCCATTGCCGCCCCGGGTGTCGCCGTCAACATAGGCGTTTGCCAATCCGAACAACAGCGACTAGTTACACGAGGCAGCTTTTGTCTTGTCCCCATGCCGAGCGATGTCGTAGCGGTCGAGGTTCATGACCTTGGTCCATGCGGCGACAAAGTCATTCACGAACTTCTCCTCCGATCCTGCGCAAGCATAGACCTCCGCGAACGCACGCAGTTGCGAGTGCGAGCCGAAGATCAGGTCGACCCGTGTTCCAGTCCACTTGAGCCCGTTCGTCTTGCGGTCGCGGCCCTCGTACACACCTTCTTCACCGGCGGCCGGCCGCCATTGCGTGCGCATGTCCAGCAGGTTGACAAAGAAATCGTTCGTCAAAATCCCCGGCCTCGCGGTGAAAACACCGTGCTTGGAACCGCTTGCATTCGCGCCGAGCACGCGAAGTCCGCCGACCAGCACCGTCATTTCCGGGCCGGTCAGCCTCAGCAGCTGCGCGCGGTCCACCAGAGCCTCCTCCGGCTGCATGAACTGGGTCCTACCGCTAATGTAGTTGCGGAAGCCATCAGCGCGTGGCTCCAGAGGGGCAAAAGAGGCGACATCGGTTTGTTCCTGAGACGCGTCCATGCGTCCGGGCGTGAAGGGGACCTTCACCTCGACGCCCGCGTCCTTCGCGGCTTTTTCAATTGCGGCGTCTCCTCCGAGGACGATCAGGTCAGCAAGTGTGACCTTTTTGCCGAATTCCTTGCGAATGGTTTCTAGCTTGTCAAGGACCCTTGCAAGCTGTCCGGGCTGATTGACTTCCCAATCCTTCTGGGGAGCCAGGCGGATACGTGCGCCGTTCGCCCCGCCACGCTTGTCGGAGCCGCGAAATGTCGAAGCGGATGCCCAGGCGGTCGAAACGAGATCGGAGACCGAAAGACCAGAGGCGAGAATCTTCGCTTTCAATAGAGCAATGTCATTTCCATCGATCGCGGGATGATCCACCGGAGGGATCGGATCCTGCCAGATCAGAGTCTCCTTTGGCACGAGAGGGCCGAGATAGCGCGCGATCGGGCCCATGTCGCGGTGGGTGAGCTTGAACCAGGCGCGGGCGAATGCGTCTGCGAATTGATCCGGATTTTCGTAAAACCGTCGCGAAATCTTCTCGTATACCGGATCCAAGCGCAGGGAGAGATCCGTGGTCAGCATAGTGGCCACTCGCTTCTTAGTCTTATCGACCGGATCGGGTATGGTTGGGTGACCATTCTTGGCCCTCCATTGTTTCGCTCCCGCCGGACTGGTTGTCAGCTCCCACTCATTTTCGAACAGGTTCTTGAAAAACAGATTGCTCCACTTCGTTGGCGTCTGGGTCCAGGTGACTTCCGGACCGCCGGTAATGGCATCGGCGCCGATGCCTGTGCCGTACTTGCTTTTCCACCCCAGGCCTTGATCTTCCAGGGCACCGCTTTCCGGCGCCGGCCCGACAAGCGACGGGTCACCGGCGCCGTGGGTCTTTCCAAAACTGTGACCGCCGGCGATCAGCGCGACGGTCTCTTCGTCGTTCATGGCCATGCGGAAGAAGGTCTCCCGGATATCTTTCGCCGCCGCAACCGGGTCCGGGTTGCCGTTCGGACCTTCCGGGTTTACGTAGATCAGGCCCATCTGAACCGCCCCAAGAGGCTCTGCCAGTTGACGCTCGCCGCTATATCGTTCATCGCCCAGCCACGTTCCTTCAGGTCCCCAATAAAGCTCCTCGGGTTCCCACACGTCGGCGCGCCCCCCGGCAAAACCGAAGGTCTTGAAGCCCATCGATTCCAGCGCAACGTTGCCGGCGAGAATCATCAGGTCGGCCCACGAGATCTTCTCGCCATATTTCTGCTTAATAGGCCAAAGCAGGCGCCGCGCCTTATCCAGGTTCGCGTTGTCCGGCCAGCTATTCAGCGGAGCGAAGCGTTGCTGCCCTGCGCCGGCGCCGCCGCGCCCGTCAGTAATCCGATAGGTCCCAGCGCTGTGCCACGCCATGCGGATCATCAACCCACCATAATGGCCGAAATCGGCTGGCCACCAATCCTGGGAGTCTGTCATCAGGACATGCAGGTCCTTGATCACCGCATCAAGGTCAAGGCTTTCAAACGCTTTGGCATAGTCGAAGCCGTCGCCCATGGGGTCGGACAAGGCAGAGTTCCTATGAAGAACCGAGATGTCCAGAGCGTCCGGCCACCAGTCTCGGTTCCTGCGCCCGCGCGCTCCTTGGCCTACCGGGCACTTCGAGCCACTTGTTACAGTTTGACCATTGTTGGCGACAGCCGCCGCTGCCTCAGTTACTTTCTTTTCCATCGTTGTTTTATCCTTCCTTCAAATTAGAAATCCTTTAGCGGCGCCGAGGTGCGCACCTCGCGCAGAGCCCTCGGAAAATGAGTTCGCATTCGCGGAGTACCCGCTTGCCGAGCGAGGCTGCGGCAGGCCGGGGCACGTAGTACCAGTCCACGTCCTCGACATTGCTACAGCGGTCACAGATGAAGTGGTAATGCCGCGTGTCTTTCGCATCGAATCGTGCTGCGCGGCCCTTCGTGGCCACTTCACGCACCAAACCAGCCTGCACCAAGTCGCGTAGATTGTTGTAGATCGTAGCTCTGGAGGAGCGGGGATCTGCGCGGTTTACAGCTTCGAAGATCTCTGCCACGGTGGCATGCCCGGCTTGCTCCAGCAAAAATGCCATGACAGCGTAGCGCTGCGGCGTGCTCCGCAAGCCGCTGTCCGCGAGGGAGCGTTTGATCGTAGGGGGATGGATGGCCAAGCTGTTTAGATTATATCTAACATGAAAATCTGTCACGTTGTTGCTGCCGTGCCCTCTGAAGGTCGAACCTAGGCCGTGCTCGATTCGTACTATGAGGCATGAAGCTCGGCCCTGGAACCTTCCTAGGTAAGCGTCTCGCTATACGGACTGGAACTGGGATTGTCGCCACAGAATACCGTTACGCACCAGAAACAAAGCTTCGCCAACATTCTCATGAGCTGGCCTACTTCTCTTTTGTCCTTGCCGGTTGCTACGAAGAAGGGCACTCCGGCTCCGGAGGATGGCAATGCCCTAAAGAGACAACATTATTTCATCCGGTCGGCGAAACTCACGATGATCGGTTCGGTAGTCAGGACACTTGCCTTTTCAGCGTGGAGGTCGGGCCTCAATTTATCGCGGGGGTCAAAGAACACGATCTGCAGGTTGACCAGCCTTTAAAGCTGGCAAGCAGTGTAGTAAAGGGCTTGAGTTGGCGAGCATATAACGCCTTTTCGAATGTCTCTCCCGGATCTGCTCCGTTGCTCCAAGCTCTGGCGTTTGAGCTTCTGTGCGAGTTGCCTTGGAAAGGAGCTCGGGCGCCCGAGTCGCATGTTGCTCCTTGGCTGAGGCGCGCGCGGGAAATCCTTCACGACGAATTCCCCATCCCGTTCAACCTGTCTTCAATTGCAGGTCGTGTGGGGGTCCATCCCGTGCATCTTGCGCGCAGCTTTCGGCGGCAGCACGGAGTGAGCATGGGCGCGTATCTCCGCCGACTGCGTGTGTCTCGTGCTACTGAGGACTTGTCACAGGGAAATGACTCCCTGTCTCGGATTGCGGCGCAAAACGGATTCTCGGATCAAAGTCATTTCGGCCGTATTTTCAAAACCGCAAAAGGAATGACCCCCGGCGAGTTTCGGTCGAAGAGAGCATGCTTGTAACTTTGGACGGGTTAACTGCGTTCTATACTCCGCCACTCCAGTTGTGAGAGATTTTGTGCAGATGAATCAGTCACATAGTTGCGCCCGTGAGGGAAGAAAACTACTCATGTTACTTGCTAACCGTCGATGGATTCTGGCTGTTTTGTATTTCACGGGCGTAGCGAGCGCCCAAGACTTCTTGGATTCCGCTGTCATTTCAATGCTTAAATCCCAGCATGTACCAGGGGCGGCAATTGCAGCGGTCCAGGATGGCAAGGTCTTGAGGGAAATTGTCTACGGTGATGCAAACCTTCAACTTCATGTTCCTGTGAAGCGCACAACAACCTTTCAACTTGCCTCGCTGACCAAGATATTCACGGCGGCCGCTCTCATGAAATTGGAGGCCGATGGCAAGCTCAACCTGGATGACCCGGTTTCGAAGTATCTGACCGGGCTGCCGAAGGGATGGAGCGGTGTAAACGTGCGCGAACTAGCGACCCACACTTCGGGATTGCCCGATTTGATTACAAGCCCGAACAAGCCTTTAACGGACGAAGAACTAAACCGCACGGCGGAGGAAGCGCTGAAATTTGCCGAGTCACAAGAAATCGTCGCTCCGCCGGGGATGCGTTTCCAATATGACCAGACGAACTATCTACTGTTGCAACGCATCATCGAGTACATATCCGGGAAGAGTCTTCGCGAATTTCTAACGACCAGCGTGATGCAGTCTTCCATGCCGGCGACGGAATGGGGTGATGCCCGCATCGTCATTTCGGGTCGTAGTGACATGTATACCGAGCTCTATCACGACAGGATCGAAAACGCCGCCAACTTATTTGCCTATCCGAAATACTTGGACGCTGCAGCCGGATTGAATTCCAACATTTTAGATATGGAACGGTTCGCCGCACTTCTCACGAGTGGGAAGCTTCTCCCGCGCGTTGAACTCGACAGAATGTGGGAGCCCGCAAAGAATCGGGGGGGCCAAATCGTCGACGTTGCCAATGACCTGGATCTTAGGGGAGTGGCAGCCCCGACTGTCGGTTGGTTCTATGCAGATAATTCGGCGGGAAAAGCTTCCACGAGTCTTCATGACAGGAGGATCGGCAACGTCAATTATGGTTTTTACCAAGCAAAACCTGTGCATCGTAGTCCTGACCAATCTGCAGGCCAAAGATGACCCGCTTCCGATAATCGAACGTATAGCAAGAGAATATCTCCCAGACTTGAAGCCGATGTTTTAGCAATGGACGGTCAAGAAAACGATTATGAATAGGTTTGCCAAAGACTGTTCGATAGAACTGGGGTGAACACGTCGCCAAATGTCCAGAGCACGGTGGAGGAAAGCAGGGATTGTCAGATACCCGTGATCGTTCCCAACTGCCAACCGCATTTGCAAAGCCAACTTTGTTCTTCGTCGAGTATCCGCCCTCGGCTTTCATGAACGCGACGAATCTCTTTACGAAAGCCGGAAGCTCCCCGTGGGCGTTCGATCGCCCAGGGCGCAAACTTTACGATATGTGGCGGGGAGGCTCTTCTTCGCAATGGGTCTGCGAGCTATCATTTCACTGACACGGAGCGTACCGGCGGATTGCTGCATGGTAAGCCACAGCCGCTGATCCGGCGGCGGACACGCAGGAAGCCGCCTCTAATCGTATAGGCGGCGCATGAGGCTACGTGCCGCACTATGGTTTGTTCCTCCGAGGCGGGACATGTGGCGCACGTATCTTCTAGAACAAATTGCTCACTGCCAATGTGATAATTGCGGCCATCAAGATGCCAAGTCCCTGATTCAATAATCGGCGTGCCTGCGGGGGAGATTCCTTCCACTCTCCTCTAGACAATCCCCAGACGTTGCCGACGAGAATGGAGAGAGAGATGAAAAGCGGCCATCCTATCACCACGCCTAAGTGTCCCAGTCTTGTAGCTCCGGCACCGTAAAGATAGAAACTCCCGATCCACATTGCGGCCATAAGTGCGCTCAATCCGAAGTTTCGCGGCGCAGCTCGACTAAAGTACTGGTTCAAGGTTTTTCGCCTCACAATCAAATAGAAGCAATAGGCCAGATTCACCACACATCCAAATGTAAACAGCAAAGCCCAAACAATGTTCCCCGACGCGAGCTCCGAAATTTCAAGCTTCGCAGCGGCATGGATCACATTTCCTCCGAACGCCACCCCGACGTTCGGGAGGCATGAAAGCACTCCCGCAAGAATCGCGATGACTAAACCAGCCTTGAACGCGCTCGAGTTCGTTGCGCCGAAGCCGTCATTAGACAAAGATCGGCGCGCTCCTCCGAGTGAGCACACAACAATGCCAATAATCACCAGAGCCGTTCCGAGCACGACCAACGCTTTTTCCATGGACGGAACTGGCGGAGAAAAGGCCAGGAGGGGAATCATGGCGCCGAGACCGGCAATCAAGCCCATGATGATGGGGTATCCCAATGCCATTCCAAGTTTCTCCATTGCCATACCAAACAGGACGGCGCCAAGGCCCCAGCCCATCCCGAACAACGCCAAAATTACAAGATCATGCGTGGGCGAAGTTGCATAGACGGCGAAGATTTGTGGAACGAGCAGAAGAATGATTATCCAGTTCAAGACAAACATGCCCAGCAGCGAGAAGGTGGCCCAAGTATGTTCCCAGGACCAGCCGTCTACCATCGTCATAGGAAGAACGAATGTCCCCTGCAGAATGGCCGCCATTAGCACCAGGAAAAGCCCAAAGAATAGCTGCATATCCCCTACCCGGATTTCTAATATGGTATTAACCGCGATACGGATCTCCCAGCCAAGGCCGTGTTTTCTGGGTGGAAGATACGGTGCAGGAAATCTCTGAGCGGCGGAATGTCTCGCGCGGCAAGAAGCATATTGTCCTTTCCCGGCGGAATGGAGCACTTCTGAAACGTCGAGTGGGCGTAAGCCTTCGCCAATCGATATCAGATCTTCGCGGAAGTATAGACTGCTTTGCAGTTTCTGAACGTACATGTTTTTGGCCGGTCGCTGTCGTCTGCAGGTTTGCGACGGGGAAAAATGCTCCGTGACTTGCTACAACGATGTGATGCTAATATGTGTTCGCCCTTGGCTTGGACTACCTGTTCCTTCGATCGACAGCAACGGACGTTGGCCCAAGCTGTCCGGCTGAAGCTCAACTCATGGTGAATGCATACTCTTAATATTCGCATCGCTACTGCCCATTCTCGGCACAGTTTTGGGTGAACACAATCTAGTGGACGGCCCTTGCCGGCAGAACAGCAGCTCGTCAGGTAACGTACGCACGGATCAGCCCAAACGATTTCTGAGGAAAGAGTCGCGCTTATACCGGCGCGGGTACGTTCACAGACGATCCGCTGGGTACGTTCGGGACGACTGCTGTGGTACGCATTTCGCAGTGGCAGTCTCTGATGCTGCACATTTAGGAGAAGAATGACGAGGAACAAGGTGATGCTCAGCATTTTCGGTTGCATGATCACTGGGCGTTGTTGACAGCATGCGTCGTCATAGCTCCTGCAGAGGAAGAATTCAGACGGGAAGCGTTATCACAGCGGCCCCTGAGCTCGACGACAACGATTATCGGGCAATACTATACAGCTCGGACGTTAAGATTGAGGGTCTCATCTATGCCAGGAGCCAATTCCATTGGAGAGGGATGGCAAAGGCACCACGCAGTACATTCCGGGCCGCGAGTATACTCGCATGGGTCTGTGGTCCTGCACCTCCAGACGAGCACTTTATCGACGGATCGAACCAAGGCTGCGATTTCACGTCGGGAAATAATCCTTCGGCCCAAAACCAGCCGACTCTTTGCGGCGCAAGCCATTGACCTTCGGACGGCTCAAAATTTGCTCTAAAATCCAACATTTAACAGTGGCACAGGCACAGTTTTGGAAAGGATCTGCGGTTAGAAGGACCTGATATTGGTGACTTGTTTCTGGGGGTTGCAGCGATTCTAGCTTTCAAGTGACTGAAAATACAAGCTCCCGGGTAGCAGCGACCTACAACCCTCGTTAACTGTGCGGATAGCACTCGGTGGCCCCCCGTCTGAAACTGGAGTTCCCGAAACAGCCGCGTATGCTATCAAGAAATTTGCACAGGTTAAGGGTTTCCCTTATTATGTGTGTATGAATATTACGCTTTCGCTCGACGATAAGTTGGTAAAGGAGGTTCGCCGAATCGCTGTGGAACGAGATACGACTCTGACCCGGCTGGTTCGCGACTACCTGGAGAAACTGGCGGCCGAGCACGCGGTTTCAGGTCGTCGACGGCGAGAACGCGATGCCTTAGAGCGTAGCTTTGATCAATACCACTTTAAAGTAGAAAACCGAACCTGGCGGCGTGAAGATCTGTATGCCCGTTCCTGACTTTCTTGACAGTAATGTGCTCGTTTACGCCTACGATGTAGGCGCTCCGTCTAAGCGACTCGTTGCACAAGACCTGATCAGGAAGGCGGTGGCTGGGGAGATACTGATATCAACCCAAGTTCTCGCAGAGTTTGCGGCGACTTTGCTACACAAGCTTACCCCGCCAGCTTCTCCTCGCGACGTTATCACGATCCTGGACGCGCTAAGTCCTATCAAGGTCATTCCTCCAGATGGCGGTCTTGTTCGGCGGGCCGTAGAAGCACGAGCGGCGTTCGGCTTGCATTTCTACGATGGAATGATTCTGGCTGCTGCAGAGCGCGGTGGATGTAAAAGACTATGGTCAGAAGACTTAAACGACGGCCAACAATATTTTGG
Source organism: Acidobacteriota bacterium (assembly GCA_019241535.1). Lineage (GTDB taxonomy): Bacteria > Acidobacteriota > Terriglobia > Terriglobales > Acidobacteriaceae > Gp1-AA145. The sequence continues at coordinate 13,703 of JAFAWX010000238.1, forward strand.
TGTAACGGTCGAAAATCCTTTCACGTGACGAGACGGTGAACTTGCGTGCAAGGAATGGCTCCTCTGGTGGACCCGAACCTACAACCTACAACCCTCCGGTTAACAGTTTGTTCTCACTGATCTCTCATTAGCGGTCTCAGCCCTCGGTACAAGAATCAGAGTCCTGATTTCCCCCTGATTTTGGCATTTTGGCAGTGAAAATTGTGGTTTCAACACCGCGTCGAGTGATCGGTCTATCGGTCGCACTCCTCTGCAGAAAAGTCGCCACTAATTCGTTATGGTTGGCGGGGAATACTTTTGACCACATCCCGGATCTTTGGCGGCTCCGTTCCCTCATACTGTGCGATGCATGAGACATCGTTGGCTCTTTTCACGGTGGCTTCGCCCAGCAGCGTATCATTACGCGTTAGCACCTTACCGGTTGTTCGGGTACGACCGCTTGTGGGGGCCGCGCTTCTTTGGTGCCGATGCCGCCGCGCTTGGCCTGGTACCCCCCTTGCGGCGCGGCCAGTCGCTAGGCGAGGCGGGGAACGTTGTTCATCGGCCGGCTTGACGTTGCGCCCTGTACCCTTTTGGGCGTCTCCGCTGCTGTGCGATCCACTCCGGCAGTGCGCCGCTCCAGGCGTCTGACATTGGCCTCCATACCCCTTGCTGGCGTCGGTACGCGATCCGCCTTCGCGATGCCTTCCGCGTGATGGGGCACCGTTGGCGCCCCGCCGCACTGTCCAAGTCTCAACTACTGCTGATGAATGTTGACGCAGTGTCCTTTCATCCAAGTGGTACCTGCGCGGTGCGCTCTGCTCCGGGTTGGGCCGTCAAGGAGACGGCGCCACTTTAGTTGCTCAGTCGCGACCCGGCTCCAGCGGGCGCTCGACGACAGCAACCAATTAATGGCACGTGCCGGCACGTTGGGCAGAAGCAGAGTAAGCGTCCGGTTGTGACCGTGTGGACAGCCGCGCAAGTGTGAAACATTCTCTCGAAGTGGACACCAGTTGATAGTGTCCACTTGGGGCGATGATGGACACTTATACGCAACCAGGCGCAAGCAAGCGGCAGTACCGATCCCTGGAAGAGAAACTCCGGATCATTGAGGAAGCTTTGGCGGAGGGAACGTCCGTCGCGCGGGTGGCGCGTGCGCACGGGGTCAATGCCAACCTGCTGTTTAACTGGTGCCGACGATATCGGGCGGGGCGACTGGGTGGCAGCGAGACCAAGCTGCTGCCGGTCCGAGTCGCAGGGGAGAGTTCCCCCGCCTGGCCCGCTCCCTTGCCAGCATCCGGTTCGTTGCTGAACTCCTCGAGGGGTACGATTCACATCCGATTGCGGAACGCGCAAGTAAGGGTCGAAGGTAGGGCGGATCCGGTTTTATTGCGAGTGTTGTTGGAGTACCTAGGGCGATGATCACGCTACCCAGTAACACGCACATTATAATGGGGTAACCTTGAAGTTGGCGATTTTCCGCTCATCTGCATGCCGCAACCTTATTCCAACGACCTGCGACGAAAATTTTTGCAGGCCTACGACGAAGACAAAGGCACGCTGGAGGAGTTAGCGGAGCAATTTCGGGTCAGCTTGGGCTGGGCGAAAAAGATTTCCGCTCGCCGGACGCGCACCGGAGAGGTGAATGCTCCGGTGTGGCGACATGGACCGGTGAGCCGAGTCACCCCGTTATTCAGGACTGGATCCGCCGACAAGTCCGTTCCCAGCCGGACATAACCCTACAGGAATTGCGCGAGCAACTGGAAGACTCCCAGCGCTTGCGCTTGAGCATGGGGCGGATGTGGTTGGCGCTGCGGCAGCTGGGACTGCCCCTTAAAAAAAGCGCTCCACCCGCAAGAGCAGGACAGCGAGCAAGCCCAGCGACGGCGGCAAGACTGGCGCGAAGCCATAGCGCAGGTGGATGTCGAGCAGTTAGTTTTCCTCGACGAAAGCGGCGCCACGACGCAGATGACGCGCACCTACGGTCGTGCTCCCCGCGGACAACGAGTGAAAGAGGCCACACCGCAATGCCGCTGGCAGATTCTGACCATCCTGGCAGCGATTACCGTCCGTGGGGTCGAAGCTGCCATGACCATTGCCGAGCCGACCGACGGCGACATTTTTCTGGCTTACCTGGAGCAGGTCTTGTGTCCTCGACTCCGGCCCGGCCAGCGTACTTTCAACAACTTGCAGGGCGACGGATGGCACCGAAGGACATAGAAGGCAGTCGTAAACCGGTAAACGGATCGCAAATGGATCGCAGGGTGGACAGATCCGGCCCTCTGTGGTCGGGAGCAGAATGCAGAGCTCAAGAAGGCCTTACCGGATGATGTTAATGCGTATTCCCAGCTTGAGGTTCTTCCAGGATTTGTCGGCGGTGTAGACCGGCGCTTTCAAAGTGAGGGCGAGCGCCAGACAGGCTCGGTCACCGAGAGACAGGCCAAACGAGCGAGTCTGAACAATGAAGTTACCTGCAAGCTTTGCCTGGTCGGTGCCAAAAGGTACAGCCTCGCGAAGTGGGCTGATCGTAGCTTCCCAGGCATCATCCGTTGGTACACCCTTTTCCACTAACTTCCCCTGCACCTCAGCGAGATTCACGGCGCTGCTAACAGCATCATTTAGCAATTCTGGCGTGAGTTTGTCCGATCCGGGCTCACCGTTCAGCAAAGCCAGCAAGGCGGAAGCATCGAGCACAATGCTACTCATTGCGCACAGCCTCGCGGCGCTCCGATATCAGTTCGTCGGCCAGCGATGCGCCCGCTTTGACATGTTTGCGGACGAGTCGCTGCGCACGCGCAAGGCGGTGCCTTAGGGTAGTGATCCGCAGTTCGTGATCGCCGATGAGCAGTACCACTTCGTCACCAACATTAATGCCCAAAGCTTTGCGAAAAGACACAGGAATGACAATGCGGCCGTTCTCGTTGACGCGTAGTCGGGTTTCCATATCCAAGTCACACCTCACGATAGTGTGACGCAATTATATCATAATGTCATACACCGGGAATAGTGCCATCTTCTTGAATCGCAGGATAGTGGAACTTGCGTTAAGCCTTGCCGACCGCAACTGAACGGATTGAGCGCCTGTGAGTCGTTGAAAGAATGCTACCCAGGTCGTACTCGAAGCCATCAACAAAACAAGACTTAAATACATAACAGAGCACAGACGGCGTCACCTGCAGTTGGGAAGATTTCAATCCGGTAACACTACCGGAACCAGGAATTTTGGGGTGAAGAACTCCAGAGCTCGTGCTACACAGTTGTTCTAGGAGTTCATTTCACGAGATTGCGACACCAGCAACCAAGTAGTCGGACCTTAGGTCGGCCGCAAACCCCGCGGGAGAACCGTGGATGCAAGTGGTGGACGAGCTGTTGGACTGCGGAGTCATTTTCGAGACCGGCGGAACGTCGAAGCCCTCGAAATCATGAGGATTGCACAGCGCATTGACTCACGCTTGCGAGTTGTGCGTCTGGCGCGTAGGATAAAGACTGCGTTAGACCGAATCGGTCGTGAGCAGCTCTCGCCCAACAAGCCAGTAACCTGCCTTCAGTACCTCCGAGTCTCTCCAGCGTAAATCAATCAAAAGGAACACCGAGTATCCATATGGCAGAACAAGGAACAGTAAAGTGGTTCAACGACGCAAAGGGCTATGGTTTCATCAGCCGCCAAAGTGGCGAGGATGTTTTTGTGCACTTCTCGGCAATCCAGGCGGGCGGGTTCAAGAGTCTTCAGGAAGGGCAAACCGTTCAGTTCGAAGTTACGAAGGGCCCCAAGGGCTGGCAAGCTGAAAACGTACAGCCTCTCTGAGTGCGCGTCCTTGCGAAGGGCGATCTAAGTCAAGATCGCCTTTTCAAGTTCCGCGTTCGTTCCTGATTGCGAGATTTCGGGAAGATCAGAAGAGAACGAATTCGTGACTAACGTCTTTGTCGGAAACCTGGATATCACGGTGACGGAACAGCAACTGCGGGAACTGTTTGCAACCCACGGTGCCGTCGAAACCGTCACGATCGTCAAGGACAGGGATACGGGCGAACCCCGGGGCATCGCTTTCGTAGAAATGACGCAAGCGACGGAGGCCCAGGGCGCTATTTCTGCACTCGACGGAACGATGCTTAACGGTCGCGCGATGAACGTGAACGAAGCTCGCCCGAAGCTTCATCGAGATCCAATGCGCGATTCGGATCGACGGGATCATCGGCGACACAGGATGTGAATTGAGAACTCGTCAACTATCCCTTGATCGTTTCTTAGCACGCAATGAAATGAGCTCTCTTCTCTGACACGCGACGATCTCACGTCTTCCTATGCCATTATCCGCTATAACAGTCGGACCTACCGGTCCGCCGGGGTGGTTGCAGTTGTCAGTGGCAGGCATAACGCAGAGTCGGAATTGAAGAAGTTTGAGGATTCTCAAGCCTCCTCAGATCGCCATGAGGGCTGGCGCTACCTCATCGATAAAACGGACCTTAAAGCTGGAACAGACCCCGCTGAAGCTACACGGCATCGCCAAGCCGAACTGGAAGCGCGAGAATCGAAGGCGCTAAAGGAAATCAAGACTTCCATCCTCTCCTCCGAGACCCTCAGGGGTGAACCTCCTCGTCAAAGTCGGAACTGCCGCTCCGACCCTTTGTCACACCCCACAGCGAAAGACTGAGGTGCCCTCACGAATGCTCGCGCGGGTTCGCGTAGTTCTTCGAGGTGCTGAATTCCTAGATGAGAACTCTGGCGCTATACTATCCACACCTAACGAGGCACGCATGCCCGACCCTCATGCGAGGCTTTCAACAGCACAGGTTTATACGCGGGTTTCCACAGCCAGATGCTCGATGTCTACCGGAAAGCTCATGCGCATGCAAAAGCTTAAATCGCCTTGCGCATCGTCTCCATGATGGCCTTGAACTTATCGACGAACTCACTTCCCCATACAACAAAGGCATGCGGTTGCCCTTCGTTGATTTTCTTCGCAATGTCTCTGGCAAACACACCAAATTCAAGCAACTCACGCCTCAGTTGGTCACTACAGACTAGGCCGACTGTTAGACTCGCCCGGTCAAGATCGTTGCGCATCATTAAACTCACGATATTGTTTCGCTCTCTCTGCGGGCCGCTCGGCACCGCCTTCATCGTGGACTCCAGGTCCGTCGCGTAAATGGCGTGAAGTCCGCTTAAAGCATCTTCGACGACGCCCATCTTCTTCAAGTCCTCAAGCAGTGCGTCCCGCCTTAACTCCCAACGTTTGTGCCGATCCCAAAGGTCACTCGAAATCTTGCCTCAATCTCTTTCGTTGCTGTTGTAACGGAATAGGCGATGATCGTCTTGCTGGCGTGAATATGTCCCATGATGGTGGAGCAAGGAGATTCGTATTGCTTGTCAACGGTCACGTTCCCTGAACGGTAATGGGGCTGTCGCTCGGCGAATCGTCCGTGACGATAACGGTTTGACCGAACAGTGGAACGGCGAGGAATATCGTCAGCAAGAGAATTAGCATGTGGTGATCTCCTCCCTCAGGCTGCTGATGAAGTTCAGTTGTTCCAGTTCGGCACATGCCACGACGCATGAGTGCCATCCGGAGACAGGTTCCTTGTGCCTATCCCGCTCG
>JAFAWX010000117.1 GCA_019241535.1 Acidobacteriota bacterium
CACCTTGAATTAATCTAGCGCGCCCCAGCCTCGAACCGGCAACGGCTTAGTACCCTTGATGGCTGGCTGTGTAGCATGCGACCGCTACTTTAGCTCAACCTCGCACCTCAGCGAGGTGCTTCAGAGGCGCTGAATGCGCGTGAGTGCGATTCCTCGGAGACGAATCAATCGATGCTTTCTGGAAGGTCTTGTTCGAGCGCGAGCAGGAACTCCTCGTCGAGATCCCATTTGCGTAAGATCTGAAAGACGGTGCTCGATCTGAAGCCGGCGCGCACCAATTGGCGAAATACTCGTGCCGCTTGCTTTTGGTTCCTCGGTCTCTCTATGCGCTTGCGACGCAAATATTCTCGGGCCTGCTTCTGGTCGTCGACCTCGGCAAAGGCGGATTCAACTGCCTTGTCAAGTACCTCTCCATGTACACCTTTCGCCTTCAGGTCGCTGATCACACGCCGGCGGCCGAATTTTTCATTGTCGCGACGAAGCGCGGAATAGAGCGCCGCATACTTCAGATCACTCAAATAGCCCTGGTCCTTCAGGCGCCGCGTAACCAGCTCAACCAGCGTCTGCCCGATTTCGCTTTCCGTATCTACTCGCCGGCGCAACATACGTTTCAATTCTGCGATGGTGCGCATTCTCCGCGCCAGCGCGTTCACGGCATATTCATACAGCTCGCTCTCGGTTGCCAATTTGCGTTGCCGCGCAAAGCTCATCTTTGCTACACCTTAGCAGCCCCACGCATCTGGTGCTGACATTAACAGAACATTAACGTATATTTGCGAAAAATTGATGACCTTGAGAACTTCCCGGCGTCTATATACGTATAAGGAATTAGGAGCAGGTCATGCTTAGGGTAAAAACAGAACGTGCCGGTGATGTAGTGGTGATAAAGTCTGCAGGCAGGATGGTGCGCGGAGAGGAAGCTACTCTTGAAGCGAGTGTTCTCTCACAGAAGGGCGCTCGTGTCATCGTGCTTGATCTATCGGAGGTCAAAACCCTCGATGCCGGCGGCCTTAACCTGCTTGTGTCTTTACATCGCTGGGCGGAAGCGAACCGGGCGCATCTCAAGCTGGTCAACCCTCGTCCGTTCGTTCATGAACTGCTGACGCGGACCCACCTCGACTGCGTCTTCGATATTTCCTCTTTGGGTGACGCCCTGAGTGTGCTCGGCGACTGTGAATGCAAATCAATGCAGGCTAGCCTCGAGCCGGCTATTTCCCTGCAGGGGTGATATCGGTCACCGGGATGTCCCAGTGTGCCAGTAGAATTTCGAACCGGCGCTGCTCCTCGCGCTGGTAGGTCTGCTGGTCGGGCCAAAGCTGCCTGATAACCGACGATTCCTCGGGATTCGCCGTGGTTGCAACCGTTGAGTTCTTGAAACGGATGGTGACACGGTAGTCCCAGCGGGCGTCCTCGGTCATATGATTGGCCGGCGTTTCGATCTTTACCGAGAGCATGCGCCCGCCCTCGACCATTTTCCTGAGTAGTGGGTAATGATTCTTGAGAAAAAGCTGCAGAAATTCCTGCTGATGTCCCCACTGAACTTTGTAGTAGTACTCCATCGTGTAGGGCTGGTCGGCAGCAGCCTGCGGTGGTGGGCCCTGTGCCCATGCGGGCAGCGCAAGGACCAAAAGCAATGGAGCAGCGCGTAAGAAGGCCATGGAACTCCTCCGAATGGCTGTTTTCGACAGAGAAGGTGGCTTAGGCTAGCTGGCGACCGCCTCCTTCTCCACATCTTCAAGAATGCCAAAGGCGGCATCCATCATCTCCTGATCAACCCTGCGATTGGTGGCCGTCGCCTCGGCCAGGGGAATGGAGATGAGCTTGTTTCCGCGCAGGGCGGCCATTTTGCCAAACTCGCCGTTATGCACCATGTCGATCGCGCCCAGGCCGTAGCGGGTCGCGAGTACCCGGTCGAAAGCCGTCGGCGAACCACCTCGCTGAATATGGCCAAGCACCACGGTGCGGGTCTCAAAGCCGGTTCGCCGCTCGAGCTCCTGCGCCAGGGTATTCGCAATGCCGCCCAGGCGCGCATGGCCGAACTCGTCCTTTTCTCCGCTTTGCACCACCGGGCCATCTTTGCCGGCGGCGAATCTCGCGCCCTCGGCCACCACCACGATGCTGAAGTAGCGCCCCCGTGCATGCCGCATGCGTATCTTCGCCGCCACTTTCTCTACATCAAACGGCTGCTCCGGGATGAGGATGACATCGGCGCCGCCGGCAATACCGCTATAAATCGCAATCCAGCCGACCTCGCGCCCCATCACCTCGACTACCATCACTCGATTGTGCGCCTCTGCCGTGGTGTGTACCCGGTCGATCGCTTCTGTTACCACATTCACCGCCGTATCGAAGCCGAAGGTGAAATCCGTTCCGGCGAGATCGTTGTCGATGGTTTTGGGCACTCCAACAACCTTCAGCCCACGATCGTAAAGCTTGGTGGCGACGGAAAGCGTGTCATCGCCTCCAATGGCAATCAGAGCATCTATATTGTGCTTTTTTAGGGTCTGGATGCAGCGATCCAGGCCATCGGGTTTTTTCGCCGGATTGGTGCGCGAGGTTCGCAGGATGGTGCCGCCCCGGGGTAGAATTCCGGCCACGCTCTCAAGATCGAGCGACATACTTTTGTCTTCCACCAACCCGCGCCAGCCCTCGAGGAAGCCCACGAACTTGTCGTCATAGTGGAAGCTTCCTTTGCGAACGGCAGCACGGATGACGGCGTTCAGGCCCGGACAATCCCCGCCTCCGGTCAGTATGCCAATCTTCATTCCCTGCTCCTTGTAAAACCCGGGATTTCCGTTGCAGGAAGCCGCAAGTCGCGCGGGACACCACGGCCTCTGGGCCGTGCCACGGAAGATAGTCACAGATTAACACCCAGGGGTGCGGCGCGAAAGACCAGCCACGACGGTCTCCGATCTGAATTTTGGATAGTCATGATCGGAAGCATTGCAGACTCAAACTGCAGATCTTGGGGGACACAGGCTTTCAAGTACACTCTTGGGTAATGCTGGTCCTGGGCATCGATTGCGGGAACGAGTGTACTGGCTACGGCCTGGTGGAACTCGATTCGGGCCAGGAACTCAGGTGCATCGATTACGGCGATATTACGCTTTCCCGCGAGACTCCGTTACCCGATAGGCTGGCGGCCATCTTCGACCAGCTCTCGACGCTCATCGAGAAGCACCATCCCGACCGGGTGGCCATTGAAGAGGTGTTTTACGCCGTGAACGTCAAGTCTGCCCTGAAGCTTGGCCAGGTTCGCGGGGTAGCCATGCTGGCAGCATCTTTGCATAAGACCTACGTGGCCGAATACGCCCCCCTGAGGATCAAGTCGGCGGTCGTAGGCTACGGCAGAGCCGAGAAACAGCAGGTCCAAGTCATGGTTCGAAGCCTTTTGCGTCTGAAGGAGATTCCCCAACCGCCAGACGCGGCCGACGCCCTGGCCATCGCCATCTGCGATCTGCACACCGCGACTACCCTGAGCCAGCAGATCTTGGTCAAATGAGTTCGACTGGGGGTTCGGGCGATGGCACTCGGTCGAGCTAACCATGCGGCCAGCGTTTTTGGCATAATTTCTCTCAAATGAGTACCCGAGTGATTCTCCTAGCCGCGCTTACGGTTGCTCTAAGCTCCCTTGCCGCGGCCGCCGATCAAGAAGCGGGAACTGCCAAGGTGAGCTTCACCCTGGATTTTCCCGACTCAAATCCCAGCCATTACGAAATAATCGTGAACCGCGAAGGACACGGCTCCTACCGCTCGAACGGACAGCTCAGTCAGGAGTCGGAGGCAGTAGATCCGCAAACCCTCGACTTCACTCTGTCGGAAAAGGTGCGGGAGGAGATTTTCGATCTCGCGAAGCGGGCGCATTATTTTTCGGGGAAACTGGATTCGGGGCGCAAGAACCTGGCAAATACCGGCGCCAAGACGCTGCGTTACGACGACGGCCAGCGCAGTTCGGAGGCCACATTCAACTATTCCGCGCTCGCGCCGGTGCAGCAGCTTACGTCGATTTTTCAAAATCTCTCGACCACTCTCGAATTCGGGCGTCGGCTAGTTTTTTTTCACAAGTACCAGAAACTGGCGCTCGAGGAAGACCTCAGGAGGATGGAAGAATTGGAGCGGACGAACGGTTTGGGCGACCTAGAGTCCATCGCTCCTGTTCTTGAAAACATTGCCCACGACCCCGCGGTCATGAACGTAACCCGAGCGCGTGCGTTGCGTCTGCTGGCAACCGTCCACAGCGGGAATCGCGCCGGTTGCGACGCACCCGGCTCGTTCTGGCACAAACCTTCGCCGCTAGGTCACGATGATTCCTGCATAGCCTACAACCATTTCCAGGTCGCCGGAAACCTCTCCTGAGGTAGCATACTCGACCAGCTCCGCACGCTGCGCCCCCAGGCGCCTGGCCGCCGCAAGCATGGCAACTGCCGGCCCGAATCCGCACATGCTGATGCTTTCGTTGATTACCGTTTCATAGAGAGCGCGGGGATCGAGTTCGATTACCTTGTCAATCGCTCTTCGGTCCTTCACTCGCGTCGTAGCATCGTCTTCATAATGATTCATGTCGCTCGAAGCAATGATCAGAACCGCCCCTCTGTTCTCGTCCGCGACGACCCTGCTCAGCCCCTCTCCCAACTGTTCGAGCAGCAGCTGGCGTCCGGTTCCGATGGCAATGGGAACGAACTTCACATCCGGCCTGATCAACTGCAGAAACGGCAGCTCCACTTCGATGGCGTGCTCGGAGCCATGGGCTTCTGAATCATCCTGCAGCGCGGGAAAGGCCTGACATATGCGTTCGGCCAGCTCCGAATCGATAGCTACGTCGCCAAGCGGCGTTCGCCAGGCACCTTCTTTAATAATCGCAAGCGGATGCCCGCGGCCGGTGTGGTTTGGACAGAGGACAATGCATCTCGCCGGAATTTTCAATCGGGAAAACACGGCGCCGGCAATCCTCCCGGAATAGATATAGCCGGCATGCGGTGCGATGCAGCCAATGGCGGTGACCGGTTCTTGCACGGGCGAAAGATAGGAGCGCAGGTCGTCACGCAACACGGCGGGATTTGCGGGATAGAAGCGGCCTGCCACCGCCGGTGCTCGCAGCATGATCTCCTCCTAGACGCCCTGAGGCGCGGAATCAATCAGGGCGCGGAACAGCCCTGCGCTCTGCTCGAGCGATAGGGCCTCGGCTCTCACCGTGGGCTTTACGTTCGCCCGCTGCATCGCACGCGTGAGCTCCCTGGACGGGTAGCGGGACTTGAGATTGTTCCAGAGCGTCTTCCTTTTTTGTTGAAAAGCAAGCTTCAAAAAGCGCATGAAGTCCGCTTCCGCCACCCCGAGCTGTTCAAGGCGCGGGGCGAGCACCAGGCGCACAATGGCGGAATACACTTTGGGCGGAGGAGAAAACGCCCCGGGAGGGACGGAAGACACTTTCTCGAGGCGCGCGTACAGCTGGGCAGTCGCCGAGAGCAGACCGTAATCCCGCGATCCCGGCCTTGCCACCAGGCGATCCGCTACCTCTTCCTGCACCATGATGACGATGACATCAAAGTACTTTCTGTACTCAAACAAACGCAGGAGAATGTCTGCCGTGATGTAGTAGGGGAGATTGCCGATCACGCGCACCTGCTGCGGAGTCTGCTCGATCCCCGGACGGCTGGAGCCCGGTTTCGGCCCGAAAAGAGTGCTGAAATCCATCGCCCGAATGTCCCCTTCAAGAATCTCGACATTCGGCTGAAGAGAGAAATGCATCCGCAGCTGGGCTGCGAGGACCCGGTCCGCCTCGACGGCAATAATGCGCCGCGCTTTTTTTACCAGCAGGGAGGTCAGAGCGCCGCGTCCGGGGCCAATCTCAAGAATGGTGCTCGCGGAGAGCTCTCCCAGAGCTTCCACAATTCGCGCCGCCACCGAGGCGTCTTTTAAAAAATGTTGCCCGAGTTTGGGCTTGCTCCGCGCTACGCCGGCTCGCGACGGCTTCATTGACCCTCGCTCATTCTGCCAATTAGACTACCTAACCGAAGGGCAATCTTTCGCCCATATCATAGCGCGCAGCCCGCCGACCGACGGGAATACCCTTCTCATGCACATCGCGTTCGTCGCTTCCGAATGTGTTCCTTTTGCAAAGACCGGGGGCTTAGCCGATGTGCTGGGGGCGCTGCCGCGCGCCATCGCCGCCGCCGGCCACCAGGTCAGCGTGTACGTGCCTCGTTATCGCCGGACGAGGATTCCCGGCGAACGTACGGTTGTCGAGAGTATCACCATTCCCTTTGACGATCGCTATCGCTTCGCCTCAATTCTGTCGGGTACGGGAATGCCGGGAATCAATTTCTTTTTCGTGGACTACCCGCCTTTTTTTGACCGCGAAGGGTTCTATGGAACCTCTTCCGGCGACTTTCCGGATAATGCCGAACGCTTCGCCCTCTTCTGCCGCGCAGTTCTCGAAGCATCCAAGATCCTCGGCGTCCCGGATATTTTCCACTGCCACGATTGGCAGACGGCACTCGTTCCCGTCCTGCTGCGCACACAGTACCTCGAAGACCCTGCCTTCCGCACCGCGGGGACAGTCTTTACCATCCACAATATCGGCCACCAGGGCCTCTTCCCGCCTGAAATCCTGCCCCTGCTGACTCTGCCCTGGGATCTGTTCACCATCACCAAGATGGAGTTCTTCGGCAACGTGAATTTCCTTAAAGGCGCCCTGGTCTACTCCGACTTCATCAGCACAGTGAGCCGAAGATACAGCCAGGAAATCCAGACCACGGAATTTGGATTTGGGCTCGAAGGAGTGTTAAAAGAGCGGGCGCAAGATCTAGCGGGGATTCTGAACGGGGTTGACTACGACGAGTGGAATCCGGAGACGGATTCACTCATCGCCGCCCACTACCGCGCCGATGATCTCGGCGGCAAAGAACTATGTAAGCAGGACCTATTAACCAGCCTGGGCATGGAATCCGCTGACCCGAGGCTTCCCCTGATCGGCATCATCTCTCGATTTGCACCCCAGAAAGGCTTCGACCTCATTGGCCAGCTCGTCGATCGGATGGCCCGCGAGGATGTCATGTTTGCCGTCCTAGGCAGCGGCGACAAGGTGTTTGAAGAGATGTTTTCGCGCGTGGCCCACCGCGCTCCGGATAAATTCGGCCTGCGAATCGCGTACGACAACGCGATGGCCCACAAAATCCAGGCGGGCGCGGATATGTTTCTGATGCCGTCGCGCTACGAGCCCTGCGGCCTGGGGCAGATCTACAGCCTGCGTTACGGGACGGTGCCCATCGTGCGCGCCACTGGCGGTCTCGACGATACGATCGATCCCTGGGATGCGCGCACGAAGAAAGGCACGGGCTTTAAGTTCCAGGAATACACCGGCGATGCTCTCCTGCGGACCGCGCACCAGGCAATGCAGGTCTATCGCGACCCCGCCAGCTGGCAAAAGCTGATGCGCAACGGGATGGCAAGGGATTTTTCCTGGCGGAGCTCCGCACGGGAGTATATCCGCGTTTACGAGCGCGTTCGCCAGCGCCATGTGCAAGCGATCTTGGTCTGAGAGGGCCCCGCCGATGACCGAGTTCCCGAAGACCGTGTTCCATGTCGACATGGATGCCTTCTTCGTATCGGTCGAGGAATTATTCGACCCTGCGCTCAAGGGCAAGCCGGTCGTGGTTGGCGGCCAGCGCCAGGAGCGCGGAGTCGTTTCCGCCGCTTCCTACGAGGCGCGCAAATTCGGGGTGCATTCGGCGATGCCGCTCCGAACTGCCGCCAGGCTCTGCCCGGAGGCTACCTTCGTGGACGGCCACCCGGACCGTTATCGCGAGTACTCCGAGAAGGTATACCGAGTGCTCGAATCATTTTCGCCGCAGGTCGAGATGGTTTCGATCGATGAAGCTTACGTAGATATGACCGGAACCGCCCGCCTGCACGGCCCGCCGATGCTGGCCGCCCATAAGCTGCATGCCAGCATGAAGGCCCAGACCCAGCTTAACTGCTCGATCGGGATTGGCGCCTCCCGCCTGATCGCCAAGGTGTGTTCGGGGAAGGCCAAGCCTCACGGCGTCTTTTATGCCATTCCCGGAGGAGAGGCCAAGCTGCTGGCGCCGCTCGACGTCAGAGACATTCCCGGTGTTGGCAAGGTCACGGAACAGAAGCTCCGCGGTCTCGGCATTCATACCGTGGGCGACATGGCCACGATCGAGGACCGCCTGCTCGAGAGACATCTAGGCAAATGGGGGCTGGCGCTCGCCGGCAAAGCGCGCGGCGAGGACGCCGGCGCCTGGTTTGCCGGAACGATCGGCCAAGCCGAACCAGCCAAGTCCATAAGCCATGAGCATACCTTCAACGAAGACACCGCAAACGTCGAGCAGATCGAAGCGACCCTGATGCGCCTCTCCGAAATGGTCGGACGTCGACTGCGCGAACATGGCTTTCAAGCCCGCACTGTGCAGTTGAAGCTGCGCTACAAGGACTTCACGACCATCACTCGGGCACGTACGCTCGAGATGCCCACGCAGCTGGACAACGAAATTTTCCGCGAAATCGATCACCTCTTCCACGCCAACTGGCGGAAGGGGGCGGAAATACGGCTGCTCGGAGTGCAGGCGTCCTCCTTCGCCGCGCCCTCGGCGCAGGGCGACTTTCTGAATGATGGCGACCGTGGGCGATGGCAGCAGGCATTGTCGGCTGTCGACCGGGTTCGCGACCGCTTTGGTGAGAGCAGCATCACGCTGGCCACGGGGATGAAAGGAGGCTTCCGTGAACGCACGCACGAAAACCCTGTCGGCTTGCCGGGTAAGGACAAACCGGTCCCGGATTGAATCTCATGGCAGGTGGTCGAGATAACACGCGCCACCCTGGTTTTGCGAAGGCGGATTAGGCGGTGTCTTCCAGGGGGCATTGCTGAAATCCAGAAATTCGCTGCTCATATCGATCTGGGCGTTATCGCGCTGAGTGAGAGGCGGGAGGTTGAAGCGGGTCTCGACCAGCTTCAGAATGGCCGTGTTGTCGGCCGTTTGATGCGAGACGAAGTTCTTCTTCGTAAAAGGCGAAATCACGATCATCGGCACCCGGTAGCCGGTAAACACGAAATCGCAGTTGAGCCCGCTCTGTCCGGGAGGGGCGCAGACATCGCCGGCGAACAAATCGGCCGGTGGCCTCCCATCGGGGCTGACCGCCCCTTGGGGAGCGACGTGATCGTACAGGCCTCCCCATTCGTCAAAGGTCAGGAAGAAAAGGGAGTCCTTCCAGCTCGGACCGCTCATAACTGCATTGATCAGCCCGGCGACATAGTTGGCGCCCGCCTGCACGCTGCAGCAGGGCGGGTTCACGTCGGTGTCCGAGGGATGCTCGTCCAGACCGGCGTTGGATGCGGGCTCGATCTGCGCTACCTGCGGTAAAGTGCCATTCTGTGCGTCGCTGGTGAACTGGGAAATGGGCACGATGTTCTGCAAGAGCGACGGCGTGTTCAGGATTGTCACCCCGTAGTTGAAATCCCTTACGTAGGTGTATTGCCAAAGACACTGCGAGGTGGGGTTCGAGGCACAGGCGGTGCCAACCGGGTTGACATAAATCTTCCAGCTGATGCCCGCGTTCTGCAGCGACTGAAAAATCGGCGGGGCGGGGATCAGCGCCTGATCGTTGGCGTTCGAGCCGATCGGATAGACGTATCCGTATGCGGTTGCCCCGATCATAAAGTCGCGGTTCGGCTGGGTGCGGGTCATCGCTGGCGCGAACCAGCGGTCGGAGGTGGCAAAGGTCGAGGCCATGAAGTAGTAGTAGTTCAAATCCCCGCCGTCATAGTAGCCCATTGACCGGATGCCACCGACATCGTTGAACGGCGGTGAAATCTGGCGGGCGTCGTTGGCGGCGGCCTGTACAAAACCATCGAGCGTCGGGGGCGGCGGGGCAACGGGATTATTGACATTCCAGGAAACGTGGGCCTCGTTCCACGAAGGACTGGGATTCTCCATGCACATGGTCTGCAGGTGATAAGACTGGACCGGCGGGCTGCCGGCATCGATTTTGCAAAACGTCACCGTCGAGGTGGTCGGATCGCACCCGGGATTGGTTGGAGCCAGGCCTGAATTGGCGGGAGGATTGAACTGCGGCAGGCCGTCGAACTGCTGGTCGGCAATTCCGTTTTGTGCCCAATATTCGCGCAGGGCGCCAAAATAACTGTCAAAAGAGCGGTTTTCCTGAGCAAGAAAAATGATGTGATTAATGCTCTGGAGACTTGCCGTAAAGGTCGCACCTACGCTTGCCGAGCCCGAGACCGTACAGGTGGTGCCATTGGTCGGGCTGCAACCACTCCACGTTCCGAATCCGAACCCAGTCGCCGGCGAAGCCGTCA
>JAFAWX010000148.1 GCA_019241535.1 Acidobacteriota bacterium
GCCCTGCTCGCGCGCAAAGGCGATGGCGTCAGTCAGCTGGAAACGGGCCAGGCTGGGGGAGTCAGCTATAACCGCAAGCATATTCGCGCCAAGCACCTGGTGAGCCGCCCAGGCGAGAAAAGCCGAGTCGGTCCCTCCGGAGTAGGCCACCAGGGTGCGACGTGAGCCTTCGAGCTCGCGCCCCAGGGCGGCACGCTTACCCACTAATTCGGCCGAAAGCGGCATGACACAATCTTATGACGAAATTTGGGCTATCGCCTGCCTCGGCTTCTAAAACAACCGCTCTCCCCGGCGCAGATTTCCGAAGGCGCCGACGTTGGCGAGTGCGAATGTGAAACGGAACTGATTTTCATTGCGCACCGAGGCCAAGGCAAATCGCCGGTATTCAAGATTCACCCCGCAGCAGTCCCAGTTGTACGCCAGCTGCATCGATCCATACTGGACCTGGGATAAACGGGCATCAAAGCCCAGGTTAAAGGCTCCGCTGAACTGACGTTTGCTGGCGCTCCCGTAGCCCAGCACGGCGCGATACTGATTGAATTTTTCCTCTGCCGGGACCCCCGTTGCGGTCAAAGTCTGCCCCGGCACGTGCAGAAAAGCGTTTCCCGCGCCGACCGTAAATAGGCCGAAATAATGATTGAACAACAGGGTGCTGGTGTTGAGCCTGCCGGCCTGGAAATCGTAATCCGTATCCCACTCCAGATCGTTCCGCGGGCTGGTCAAGACCCGCAGCCTGGAGACGAGAGGAGAAAGACGGCGGGGCCCGGTCAGGAAGGCGATTCCGGTCAGGTCCACGGTGCTGGTGAAAACGTTGCGCCGGCCGGGCACGAGCGTCCCACCGAAGGTCGGATCGAAGAAGTATTTCTGCGCGAGCTCCCAGGTCACAACCTCGCGCGTGGCCGGCTGCGGGGGGCAGCTCGGTTCGGGGTTTGCTTCGGTCCGTTCCCAGAGAAGGCGGCCGACCGGAGGCGCTGCTCCCACGAGCAGCGCCGGCATGCCCTCCGGGCACGTTGCGGGTAGGGGATGAACCGCCTTGGCATAAAAGCGGTTTACCACGGCATATTCCACCTCGTTGTCGTCGGTGAGGATGTCACGCTCATCGAAGCGCAGTATATGAGCGAAATTCTCCACGCCGGTCACATAGGAGTAGACGATCCGCGGCTCAACAACGTGCTTCCAGCGGCGGCCGAGAAAGGTGCGCCCGAAGACCCGGTCGAGGGCCGGAGGCCGGAGCTCGATCGAGCCCTCGAGGGAGTTGCGATTTAGGGTCCTCGAAATCGCCGTGCCCACGTCGGTTAAAGCGACGCCGCTCGCGGGGACAAGTTGTTGGGTGTAGATGGTGTCGCGCAGGGAGAGCAGCGGGTAAACAGTCCAGCCTTTAAGAAACAGGGGAAGGGAGAAAACCGGGTTCAGATCGAAACGCCCGATCAGCGGCGCCGTGCTGAATGAAGGCTCGCTACGAGAGAGCCCCTCTGCCGCAGCCTCGATGCTTCCATGCAGAGGGGTGCTCCCAAGTCTTCGATCAAGGCTCGCCACCTCGAAGCCGGGGGCATGAAGGATGGTGATGACGTCGCCTGCCGTGGTGCTCTGAAAGTCCTGGTAGCGACGGGTGCTGGCGTTCAGGAAAAAGCTGCCGCTGGTATTAGACAGGAATGCTTCCGACTTGACTTCGGAGTTGACGGCCTGGGCGAAAACATCGCTGAAGGCGAGACGAAACACATACGAACTCAGATAGTCTATATCGGCAACGCCTCGAAAATTGTGGGCAAAGGCTCCTTCCGAGCTGAGGTGAGCTTCGGTGCCGCCCTGCTTGACGCCGTTGATGCCGCGATCTAAAACGCTGAAAAACGTCAGGTCCGCGAAAGAACTTTCACTCGGCCGCGCGCGAAATTCTCCGCCTGGAGCCCAGCCGCGCCGGGAAAAATACTCCGCACCCGCGTGCAGATCCATGCTGCGATTGATCTTCCAGAAAAACGACTCGCCGAATGTGTAGCCCCTGGTCGACGATCGCCCGATATTCGGAATCAGAAATCCCGATTGGCGCGGCTGTTTTTGGACGGGATGGGTGGCAAAGGGCAGGTAGAGGACGGGAACACCTGACAAACGGAAGTTGGTGTTATAGATGTTGGCGTTTCCCCCGACCTCTACCACCACCTTGTGCGAATAAAACCGCCATTTGGGGTGGGGCAGGTCGCAGGTGGTGACGGTTCCGTCGTAGACAATGTAGTGATCCGGGCCCCTCTTCTCGACCATCCTGCCGGTGAAGTAAAAAGGCTGTGAGCTGTTGAGAAAGTTCCGGCTTCTCGGTCGTTTAAGCCCGATTGTTCCCGTAACCTGCTCGAAGCGTCCATCTTCGCTTCCCAGGTTATAGCTGGCGCGCACGGCTTCGACATATTCGTCGTTCGGTCCTCCTTCGAGCACCAGATGACCTTCGGCATCGATCGCCCTGGTCTCGGAGTTGTACACCACCTCGTCGCCAGAGAAGCGATAGGTGCCGTAGTCGATTGCGACATTGCCACGCAGCCTGTAAATCGCCCCGTCGCGTTCCTGATGTTGCGCCCGTATGGTGACGGCCTGAGTCGCTTCCTGCACGCCAGCCGAAGAGGAAGGCGACGACGGTGAGGGAAGCAACTGGCTGGTAACTAATGGTGGTATCAGTAAGAGATGACAAACCAGCGACGCCGTGATAAGCAATCGAGTGCGGGAGTCCATCGCGAGCGCACGTTGTCCCGGTTGAGTGCAGGACTTGCCGTGAACTTAGCACGCTTGCCGCGCTTGAGGCAAAAAAGGTGGCACTCCAGCCCGCAGCTGCCCGGCCATGAAACCACCCCAATTCCAATCCGATACCGACCGAGCGCTGAACTGTTTACCTTCGGCATTGGACCAGGGCGCGCAGAATTTCTCGACCACCCGTCGGCCCAAGTTTGTGTTGGATGCTGACGAGGAGGGCGCCCGGTCGGCGGAGCGGCTCGAGCCTCGGGCATGCAGCGAAAACCGGGAACACCCGGGTGTGTATGGAGGCGAAAAGGAAAGGACGTCCCGACCTGCTGCTGATGACTTAGCCTTTCAGGAAGTCGCCCCCGAGGAAGCACGAAAAGATCAAAGCGCCCGAACCTTTGCCGCAGGCTCTCCACTTCCTGACGCCCCGCTCGATTGGCGCGATCAGGTGAGTGCCAAGGTGAGCCGCCACCGCTTGCAGAAGCCACACAAACCAAGGTACCCCTCGCTTGAATTGTTCTCGCGAACGCCGGTGTGCCGGACTCCGAAGCCCGATGCTGACCCAGGCGGGGCAAGCTTGCGGGAATCGCTACCCGACGAGAGTAGGGAGGTGAACGGGCACAAAAGCCGTGGGGAAACGGCGGTAGTATTGGGTGCGACCGCACGGGTCATCGAGTTCCCCCGTCTTGTACCCATGCCGATGAGGAGAGACGAGCTGGCCGAACCGCTCCTTGACCGCCCGCGTATTGTGGAAGCCCCGGAACTGCTGCCCCCACCTCCGGCCATGGGAGGCATTCTCATCGAGACCTCGTGCGAGCCCGAACCTTCGCGTCGCTCCGGCCTTGACATGCCGCTTCTATCCGCTTCCCTCAACCGGCGGCTCTGGGCCGGCGTGGTGGACGTCCTGTTTGTAGGAATCGCGATGGCGGTCTTCGGGTACGTTTTTTTTCGCATGACGGCAGTTATTCCCCCAGTGAAGACGATGCTTCAAATTGCCGCCGGTGTGCTGGCTTTGCTGTGGCCGGCGTATCAATATGCACTGCTCGTCCTTTCTGGGACTACGCCCGGAATGAAGTTGACGAGAATGCAGGTCCTCGGCTTTGATGGATGCCCTCCCTCACGCCAGCTGAGGCGCTGGCGTGTTCTCGCTTCCCTGCTTTCTTCCGCCTCGCTCGGGCTAGGCTACGCCTGGTGTTTTCTCGATGAAGAGCAACTGTCCTGGCATGGCCGGATCACCCGAACCCATGTCGCCCGGCGGTGTTCGCAGAAATAATTAAGCAATAATATGGTGCGCGCTCTGCAGCTGGCGGCCAGCCTTCACGGGCTGCTGCCTCTGCTACCATCTTTTCGTGGACGACAGCTCCAGGGTTCGTGTTCGCTTCGCGCCTTCTCCTACCGGGCACCTTCACGTCGGCAACGCACGCACCGCCCTTTTCAACTGGCTTTTTGCGCGTCAGCAGGGCGGGACCGTGGTCCTTCGCATCGAGGATACCGATGTGGAGCGCAGCCAGGTGCGCTTTGAAGACCAGCTGAGGGCGGATTTGAAATGGCTGGGGGTCGACTGGGATGAAGGGCCCGATGTTGGCGGCCCGTACGGTCCCTACCGCCAGTCGGATCGCTTGCACCTGTATCGCGAGCACGCCGAAAAATTGCTGACCGCTGCCAAAGCCTATCTGTGCTTCTGCAGCGAGGAAGAATTGGAGTTCGAGCGAGCCCGGGCGGCCCAGGAGCACCGGGCGCTGCTTTACTCGGGAAAGTGTCGCGCGATTGAGCCCGCCGAGGCAGAACGGAGGCGCCGCAGGGGAGAGGCTTGCGCGATCCGTTTGCGTATTCCCGAGCATCCCATCCGCTTTCATGACATCGTGCATGGAGAGGTCGAGTTTGCCAGTGAAGTGGTCAGCGATCCCATCATCCTGCGTTCGTCGGGCATGCCGGTTTATAACTACGTGGTTGTGATTGACGACGCGCTGATGAAGATTACGCACGTGATCCGCGGCGACGACCACCTTTCGAATACGCCCAAGCAGGTGGCGCTTTACGAAGCGCTGGAGTGGCCGGTTCCGGAGTTCGCGCATCTCTCGACGATTCTCGGTGCTGACCGCGAACGCCTCTCGAAACGGCACGGGGCGACCTCGATAGCCAACTTCCGCGATATGGGCGTTCTTCCGGAAGCGCTCGGCAATTATCTGGCACTGCTCGGCTGGGCACCGCCGGGGGGCTCGCGGGAGATATTTTCCCTTTCCGAACTGATCAAGGAGTTTTCGCTCGGACGAGTCACTCCCTCATCGGCCGTTTTTGATACGGACAAGCTGTACTGGCTGAACCGGCACTACATTAAAGAGAGCTCCCCGGAGCGGATTGCCGAACTGGCGCTTCCCTATTACCGGCAGGCGCTTGCCCCGGTTCCCGATGGGCACGGCCCGTCAGCGGCCGACAACTCCTGGTCCCCCCAGGTGGTGAAGTGGCTGGGAGAGGTTACCCGCCTGCTCGCGCCCGCCGTAGACCGGCTGGAACAACTTCCCCAAAAAGCTTCTCTGATCTTCA
>JAFAWX010000397.1 GCA_019241535.1 Acidobacteriota bacterium
GGAATTGCGATCAGAAGTCTTTCCCGAATATGTTCATGGAACCTTCTTCTGGGAACGGGAGAAGCGGTCGCTGCTTGTGCAGGTATTGAACGCAATCGAATTGAGCACTCGGGGAGAATTCGGGAAAGTGCCTGCGGTCGAAATCCGGGTTGACGGCGCCCGGATCAGAATAAAGTCGGCGAAGATCCTCTGGCCTACCGCACAAGACCTGGGAGTTCGAAACCGGGATGGGATCTTCGCCGCGACCCTACTCTCGCCTGCGCGCTATAGTGCTCTACGCCTGCAACTGTCCTGATATACCGTGATAAAACACGAATGAGTAATCTTTTCGACCTGTATTTTTCTTAGGTAGAACGTCAACGTCATTTTGGGGTGTCCACGTCCACTTCTCTATCCCGCTCTGCGCCAGGCTCCTGAACATGTTGCTTAAGTACGTTGGCTAAAGGGCAGCTCGTACCCGCCTGTTGAAAAAACTTCTCGCTAGGCCGATTTCAGCTAGCGGAAGCCGCTCGTGCACAGGTGCGGAGCGGACTTATGGCGGCCCTGCCATTCCTTCTAATGGTCCTCAGCCATGTAGGAGGCCGGTACGGTTTCAAAAATTCATATTGGAGGCGCAGACATCCGCAACTTCTTACGATATAAACGAGGTCATGAATCGGCGGCGCTTTTTGGCGCAGGCTGCAGGCATGATGCCCGTTGCAGCCTTCTTGACGGCGCAGTCGAATGAACCGGAGCTGCACGTCAAGCTCGATCCTTCCCGGACAATTGCCACCATTCCTGCTGACTTCATAGGGCTTGGTTACGAGATCTCCTCGGTGGCGCGACAAGGTCTGCTCAGTGCTCAAAATACCAGTTACGTTCAACTTGTTCGGACACTCGGAAAGCGCGGCGTCATACGTGTTGGGGGAAACACTTCCGACTACGCCTCCTATAGTGCGGCAGGGCCTGCCGTCTCCTCGCCGAAGGGCTCGGTGATTAACCAGGCGGTACTCGATAATCTTGGTACTTTCCTTCACGCCACCGGATGGCGGCTGATTTGGGGCCTGAACCTGGGCAGTGGCACTCAGGAGAACGCTATTGAGGAAGCGAAGGCCGTACAAGCTGCTGTACGCGATCACCTGCTTGCATTTGAAATCGGCAACGAACCCGACCTGTTTTCACGACCCGGCGGCCACCGTCAGTACGGTTACGATTATGAGGCCTACCTTCGCGAATATCGGGCATGGCGAGACGCGCTACAAAAGGCGATACCCGGAATTCCGCTCGCCGGTCCGGATGCAGCCGTCGCCACCGACTGGGTAGTTAGGTTTGCCCGGGAAGAAGGGCAGCACATAAAGCTTTTGACCCACCATTACTATCGGGAGGGACAAAATCCGTCCAGCAGTATTCAGAAACTGCTCGCTACCGATCCGAAACTTTATCCGACTCTTGCCAAACTCAGCAGGGCGTCGCAGGTTTCTGGCGTACCCTATCGCATTTGTGAAATGAATTCGTATTCAGGTGGCGGCAAGCCCGGGGTGAGCGACACGTTTGCCGCCGCTCTTTGGGTTTTGGATTTCATGTTCGCCGTTGCTGCCGAAAATTGCGCGGGGGTCAATCTGGAGACCGGGGTAAATCAACTAGGCTTCATAAGTTCATACTCACCTATCGGGGACGAGCATGGACATTACCGGCCGACTCCCGAGTACTATGGCATGCTCGCATTTGCCCAATCCGCTGTCGGTCGCGTCATTGACAGCAGCATCGGTCCCGGGACAGGAAACATTAAGGTCTATGCCAGCCAGGCGGGCGACGATCGCATCATCGTTACAGTTATAAACAAGGAACCATCTTCGAATGTGAAGCTTGTGGTAGACGCAGGCGCATTCCCGGTACGCTCGGGCTGCATCGCTCGCCTGTCAGGGCCGTCGCTCGAGAGCAAATCAGGCGTGAGCCTGGGGGGCGCCGAAGTATCTTCCGCCGGTTCGTGGAAGCCTGCCCGGACGGAACCAATCGGCGCAGCGCCGAGAGAACTGCGCATTCGCGTTCCTGCCGCCAGCGCGGTCATGCTAACACTGCGTTCCTGATCCTTGCTACAGGTTCTAATTGCCGCTTAAGACTGAACTCCAGGATAGCGGCGACCTTAGCCAACTGGAGTGCAGGCGTTTGCGTAATCCCAGTTCAGAAAATGGAGGTGGGTACGTCTCCGAATTACCATGTCTGTTAACATTTTGCCGCAGATCTCTTCTAGGAGGATTGAAGTTGCCTGAGAATATGATTCCAGCAGAATCCGCTCTCCCGGCGGGAAAAACCATACACCCTCGGGTTTTGGGAATCGTACTGGCGGGCGGCAAAGGAACACGCCTTCTTCCACTCACCCGAGAACGCGCCAAGCCGGCGGTTCCGTTTGGAGGCAAGTACCGGATCATCGACTTTGTCCTCAGTAATTTCGTCAATTCCGGAATTTACTCGATCTACGTGCTCACCCAATTCCGCAGCCAGTCACTCCTGCAGCATTTAAGCGAGGGATGGCAGTTTGGTGGACTGCTGAAGAGCCATTTCATCGTCACCGTGCCTGCGCAGATGCGTTCGGAGAACGAGTCCTGGTACCTGGGCACGGCCGACGCAATTTTTCAGAACATCAATTTGATCGAGCAGTCGGATCCGCATTTGGTGGCGATCTTCGGCGGTGACCATATCTACCGCATGAACGTGGCCGGCATGATCGACTTCCACATGGCAACGCAGGCGGACGTGAGCGTTGCCGCGATCCCCGTTCCGCGGGAATACGCCGCCGATTTCGGGGTCATCGAAGCTGATGAGGATGGACGGATTATTGCTTTTCATGAAAAGAAACCTAACGCGCCCACTATGCCGGGCGATTCCACTCGGGTCTACGCCTCTATGGGCAATTACATCTTTTCTACCCGCAGCCTTGTGGATGAACTCAGAGCAGACGCAAAAAGTCCCGGGAGCCGCCACGATTTCGGGCTGGATATCCTGCCGAAGCTCGCGAACAACGCTTCTATTTATGCCTACAATTTTCAGACCAACCGGATTCCCGGCGACGCAGAAGGGTCCCTTCCCTACTGGCGCGATGTGGGAACTGTCGAAGCCTATTACGAAGCCAATATGGACTTGAACCAGGTCAAACCCGACCTCAACCTTTACAATCGCGAATGGCCGGTGCGTAGCACGAGTTACCCCGATCCACCTGCCAAGTTCGTTTTTGACGAAGACAATCGCCGTGGGCAAGCGATCGACAGCATCGTATCCGGCGGGTGCATTCTTTCAGGCGGCATCGTTCGCAAATCGGTTCTCGGTCGCGGTGTCCATGTTCATACCGGCGCGCTGGTTGAGGGTAGCGTCATAATGGATAATTGCGATATCGGCCGACACGCAAAAGTGCGGCGGGCCATCCTGGACAAGAACGTTCGCATTCCGCAAGGCACTTCGGTCGGCTACGACGTCGACGCCGACCGGGCCCGGGGATGGCACGTAACCGGCTCTGGCATAGTCGTTATCGGGCGAGAGCACAGCACTGTACCGGTTGCGGCCATGTTCGTCTGAATGCCACCAACTGCCCATATCGCTAGCCGAGAGCTTAACTTAGTTCTATGTGGCTGATTCAACTATGCGTCCGCAGATCTTCTCAGCTTTCTTCGTGTCGCCTTCAGAGCGGTTCGCGAAAAATAGCCGCGCTCTTGATTTAATTCAAATTTAGCGCTGCGATTGGGTCGTAAGAATGGCAGGTTCGAAGTGCCTTACGCAAAAGCCAGCCAGCTCTTGACGGTGACAGCCGCGACGGATGGGGATGAAGCCAAATGGGTCATCTCCGTCTCCTCCCTGTGAGTTGCTGGTTTCAGTGGCCAGCGTTACAACAGAGATTCTGGCTGAAGAAAGGCATTACATGATTCTGAAAGCGGTCAGCCACTTTGCTGGTGTGGGTACCCTGATAGACCTCAAAGCTGTGCGTGATGCCGTACCGATCAAGAACATCGTGCAGCTTGCCTGTATCAACACGCAGGCGGTCCTGATCTCCTACATCAATGGCGATTGCGCGGTACTGTCGTAGATCTCCGATGTACTGATCGATGGACGCCAGTGGAGCATTGGCCGTCCATTTCGCGAGCACATCCGGCTGCGGCTGGCCGTCTTTTGTCGGCAGATCAAGATAAAGCGGCGGGTTCTTCGGGTCTGGGGACCACGCTGCCGCACTCGCAAGCATGGCACGAGAAAAGAACGGCAACTTTGCCGAATCCTCTGGCGCCTTGACTGACTCCAAAGCTCTTTGAATTTCTGGATTCATAGGTGCGCTCTCTCGAGGCGCTAAGCAACATGGGCTCATGATGTACAGGGCCGCGAATACATCCGCATGCTTCATGCCGATGCGGGTTGCGCCATATCCTCCCATCGAGTGTCCGACCAGACCGCGGCTCGTGCGCTCCGGAATTGCACGGTAGTGAGCTTCAATGTACGCAACAAGATCGTGTGAGATGAATCGTTCGAAATCGCCCGTAGTAACCGAGCTCGAATACATGGAGCCGTTGTGGAGTGTTTTCGAATCAGGTAAAACAACAATCATCTCCTTTGCGCCCTGTGCAAAAGCGCCTTCAATGGCCTGAGGGAGATGAATTTCGTGGGTCCATTGTTCGGCGCCGATCGAGTAACCGTGCAACGCATAAAGCACCGGATAACGCCGCGACTTTTCTTTCGCATAGCTCGGTGGCAAGAACACGAATACATCACGATCCACCGCATCTCCTTCCAAATTGCCTTCCAACGCCGCTCCGTGGACCTTAACGTGTTCTACCGTTAGTGGCTTGGCGCCGGGAACAACGGGAGGCACATCAGTCTGCACCTGAGCCGAAAGCAAAAAAACTGGAATAAGGGCTATTGCCGAGACCGCTGCACGAATAAGTGTCATGTTGAGCAAAACGCCTCCTCCGGAGCTAAATCAGGGCGCATCTGCGACTCCCGTTCCACGGGCAACAAGTTGTCTAATCTTTGCAACACCCACAGCACCGAACGATTCACCCCGGCGAAACATCAATGCTGTGCCAGAACTGGAGAACAATTTCATGCCGAAATTAAACACGCCATATGGGGTCGCGGTAATTCAACGTTAACGTCTCCGTTCGTAGTCGTGACATTAATGCCGAGATCACTCGGGTAAACGAGCTTGGGATTAGCGCTCTGTCCCCGAATTCTCGTAATCGCCGGACCATCAATTCTCCAGACCGCGATCAACGTTTGCTCGGGTGACCGCATACCCAAAGCAAGCGGCGCCTGGCGGTTGGTGACGTCGGACGTGCCCAGCGGGTAAAAGGGCACTACAGCAGGAATGTGCTTACGTAGAACTTCCTTGTAAACGCGAATTCCTTCCCTGACCTGTGTCGCTGCTTGCGCAGACAGTGAATCGAGCCGACCGCT
>JAFAWX010000222.1 GCA_019241535.1 Acidobacteriota bacterium
AAGGCGATGATGCTGATGTCTTCGGCTACCACTACGAGAACGGCATGCTGGCAGTGAATCTTTTTCACATGCGGGCCGGCCGGGTCCTTGACCGGAGGGAATTCTTTTGGGAAGACCTGCCCGATTTCGCAGGGCCGGCAGCCATGCCTGGCCCGATCGAACCTGATATTGCCCAAACCGCGCGCGCCGATGCGGAAGGCGTTTCCTCCACCCGCGAGCAAATTCCGGCTCGTGGCTCGACGGCGGGTTTTGAACCTGAGGAGTTTTTTTCCGCGCTTCTGAAACAGCTTTATATCGGCCAACCTTATATCCCGCCCTCGGTGTACGTTCCCGTCGATTTCGAAGACCGCGATATGCTCGAGGAACTTCTCTCGGAGCAATCCGGGGGAGCGGGCCCGCATCCTCGGCGCGTCCATATCCGCGTGCCCCGGCGGGGGGAAAAGCGCTCGCTGATCGACCTCGCCGGCGCAAATGCTAAGCAGCTCTACGATCAGCGCTTTCGGGTAATGCGTCCCGCGAGCCGCGCCATCCAGGACGCTTTACAAGACTCGCTTGTCCTCCCCTGTCCGCCGCGGCGCATCGAGTGCTTCGACATTTCTCACATTCAGGGAGCGGAAACCGTGGCCTCGATGGTGGTCTGGGAAGACGGACACATGAAAAAATCCGACTACCGCAAGTTCATTATCCGCAGCGTGGACGGCGTCGACGATTTCGCCTCCATGCGCGAGGTCGTCGGGCGTCGGTACCGACGTCTGCAGGAGGAGAAGAAGGAGATGCCCTCGCTTATCCTGATCGACGGGGGTCTGGGCCAGCTTCACGCGGCAGCCGAGGCCCTGGCGAACCTGGAAATAATTAACCAGCCGCTGGCAGCGATCGCCAAGCGCGAGGAGATTATTTACGTCCACGGACAGCAAGACGACCCGATAATGCTGGACCGCCACTCGCCCGTGCTGCACCTCGTGCAGATGATCCGCGACGAGGCCCACCGTTTTGCCGTAACCTTTCACCGCAAACGGCGGCAGATGAGGGACCGCTCGACCGAGTTGCTCGAGATTCCCGGAGTTGGAGCGCGCACAACCCGCAGGCTCCTCGAGCACTTCGGGAGCTTGCAAGCCGTCAAACAGGCCGATCAGGCCGCGCTCTCGGCAGTGGTGACGAAAGACCAGGCACAGGCAATCCGCAACCACTTTCAGAAATGAAGAGCCCGGGTGTAATCACTTCCTGGATACCTCGGCCGGTATTTCCCGCCCCGAAACCGCAACTTGATCTACGCTGGCCGAATGGGCCTGGCACGGCTAGACCTCGGAATCATCGCCGCCTATCTCGTGGGCATTACACTTTTCGGGCTGCGCTTCCGCAAGCGCCAGCGTACGCTTCGTGACTACTTTCTCGCCGGGCGGGACATTCCCTGGTGGGCCATTATGCTCTCGATCGTTGCGGCCGAAACCAGCACCCTGACTATCATCAGCATTCCCGGCCTGGCCTACGACACTAATCTGACCTTCCTGCAGGTCGTCATGGGCTATGTGGCAGGGCGGTTCATCATCAGTTTCCTGCTGCTGCCTCATTACTTCCGCGGTGACCTTGTAACCGCCTATCAGCTGATCGAGAGAAGGTTCGGAGCGCCTCTGCGGCGGCTCACCGCCGGCTTGTTCCTCCTTACCCGGGCGGTCGCCGAAGGAGTGCGGGTCTATGCCATATCGATTGTGGTGGCGATCGCGCTGGGTACCGGCGAGATGGCTTCAATCGCGATTATTACTATGCTGACCCTGATTTATACCCTCGAAGGCGGTCTCGCGGCAGTCATCTGGACCGACGTCATACAGAGTGTCATTTACATCGGGGGCACGCTTCTCGGGACTGCGCTGATCATCCACTACGTGCCCGGAGGGTGGGAGCACATAACCCAGGTTGCCGCCGCCGCTCACAAGTTCCGCGTATTCGACTTCACCCCGAGTTTCTGGAAGCCGTACACCTTCTGGGCAGCCTTCGTGGGCGGCACTTTCCTGACCACCGCCGGCCACGGCACCGAGCAGCTGTTTGTGCAGCGACTGCTGGCGGCCCGCAGCCTTCGCCAGGCGATCGCCGCCCTGCTCACAAGCGGGGCCGCCATTCTCGTTCAGTTTGCCCTTTTCCTGGTGCTTGGGGTCATGTTGTTTGCCTATTACAGGCTGCCCTCGACCTATTTTGGCCAGGCGGACCGGATCTATCCCACCTTCATCGTTTCCCGGATGCCGCATGGAGTCTCGGGCATCCTCATTGCAGCCATTCTTGCCGCAGCCATGTCGAACCTAAGCGCGGCCCTGAATGCCCTCTCATCTAGCACGATCCTTGATTTTTATCTGCACTGGCATCCGCAAACCGACGAGAGGCGGCGGATCGCGCTCTCCCGTGTCATCACCGTGCTCTGGGCAGCCCTGCTGTTTGTGCTCGCCGTTTTATGCCTGCACCGCGTCTCCCGGGTTGTCGAGTTCGGCCTGGAGATCGCATCGATTGCCTACGGCGCGCTGCTTGGAGTCTTTCTCCTCGGCGTACTCACCCGCCGCGGGAATCAGGTAGGCGCCGCACTCGGGATGGTCTCCGGACTCGTTACGGAGGTTTATCTCTGGCGATTCACCGCGGTACCGTGGACGTGGTATGTGGCAATTGGGACAGCGGCCGCGTTTGTAGCGGGATACGCCGCGAGCGTTGCGCTTTCCCGTTCCGTCCGTTGATGCAGACGGTTGCGGCCACTGGCTCCCTTTGTTTCCTCAACTATCATCCGCCAAAACCTTCTTGTCTTGGCTCAAATTAATTTCGAATGTTTTCCGCGAGCAGCTGTCTCGAATGACGAGTTGTGGTCTCGATCTTGCGCCGCTTTCACATCCCGGATTCGGGCCGCCCGGTTCAGGTTACGACCGAGCTGCCGTTGGGCCAAACGCTTTTCGGCTCGCTCGAATTCTCGCGGATGCTCAATCACCTCTCCCGCTGAAGTCGGCAGCAGGCTATCCCGGGTCGATGCCGCTCACGCCAGTTCCAATGTGCGCAATCATCATCGGTTCGGCGTCGATAACAAATACAGATACCACCTCCAAGCGGGTTGCACATGCGGCCGGGTTTGATTCATCCCTCGGAAACAGCATCCGGGGGGAAAGCGGATGCAGCCTACGCCCGGAAGAGAACACGGTCGCCTGAAGCGTCCTGATCGGATCAACAGAAATAGTCGGGAAGTACTCAAACGGAGCCGCGCCTGGCTTCCAGATATTCAATTGCTGAATCATGAACCAGTCACTGGCTCTGCGCGGTCAACAAAGGAGGGCTGCGTTTTGCAAGGTTAGCTCCTGTCTGTCAAGGACATCGCCAGCTCGCCAGCCCAGAACCTCCAAATGCGTGCTTGAGTCGTCTTTGTGGAACTGATGCAAGGAAGGCGCCGGATTTCTGCTCTTGAAGTGTTTTCCAATCCAAGAATGAGCCCGAAGGAAGAGGAAAGGCAGGAAGGCGATCGAACTCCTTTCAGAGGGGTTTTGGCGAGGCAGTATAGCAGGAGGAAGAAGCGGGGAATGGAGCGCGAGGCAAGGGGGGGGCGTTTGAGCTCCCTTGCCTCGCTAGTCTCTTTGTAAGAACTATGCCGGCTTTCGCAATCTTTCGAACAGACGCTGCTTGGAAGCTTGCATGAGTTTTGCTGCTTCGGTGTCGCTGTGAAGTTTGCTGATGCGCTTCAGAGTCGCCAAGGTAAGTCCAGGGCGAAGGTATTGTTGGGCGTTGGGCAGCGACAAAAGGGTTTCGAGCGGCGTTTGGTAACGGCGATAGCGCCGGCGTTTCCGTCCTTTAGCATCGATTTCGACATCTGCCTGGGCGCACGGGCGATGGTAGTTCAAATAGGGATTCAGGTGAGCGGTGTAGAACTGCTGGATGAGTTCGGCGTGCCGCGCCGGAATGTGCCCCCATCCCATGTGCTTGCGAACAATGGCGCCGTTTTTGCTCTCCGCCAGCCCGTTGTCGTTGGAATGACGCGGGCGGCTTTTGGTCTGTTGGATCATTAATTTGTTCAACAGCTTAGCCACGGTCTGATTGATGAACTCGCTGCCATTATCGGAATGAAAGCCATGAATGACGAAGGGGAACTGAGGCAGCATGGTGGCCAGTACCGGCTCGAGATATGCCTCCGAGATCCGCTCTACGGAGGCGACAATCTCCCATTGCGTAACCTCATCGACGGCGTTGATGTGATACACGCCTTTGGCGTTCTCCGTGTCACCCTGGTGTACGGTATCCACGCGCAAATAGCCGGGTCGGCCTTTGGGATCAGGCCGACGACGCTCACCGATGGGGATCGTAGTTGGGCGCGTCTTCTGGTAATTCCTGCGCCGTTTGCGATAGTGAGCGTGACGGCGCAAGTTGTAGAGGTGTCCGTTGGAGATCGCCGCCAAGCGCGCAAATTCCTTTTTGCCGTAGTCGCGGAATTCGCGCTGCAGAATACGACGTGTAGCTGGGCCACTGAGGCCTTCATGGGCTTCATCGACTCGGGCCAGCAGTTCGATGTCGGCGCGCGTGTAGCGTTGCGGAAAACGATGCCGGCGGCCGGTTTTCAGGCGCACTTGCCCGGTGGCCACATAGCGCGCTAACAAGCGAGTTACTTGTGCGCGGCTGAGCCCGGTCATTTTGCCGATATAACGCCGCAGCACACCACGCTCCCGCCGTCTCTGGCGCGTGTACTCCTGCTGGCACAACAACTGTTCGATCCAACCGTAAA
Organism: Acidobacteriota bacterium; assembly: GCA_019241535.1. Lineage (GTDB taxonomy): Bacteria > Acidobacteriota > Terriglobia > Terriglobales > Acidobacteriaceae > Gp1-AA145. The sequence goes on from JAFAWX010000222.1 coordinate 4,733, forward strand.
CCTCTCTCCGTTGCTTGGCCTCGAAGCGCACTTCCTTCGTGGCCGCTAGAAACTTCTCAATTTGTTTCAGGCTTAACTTTTCTGCTTCGTGCACGCTGATCATTGATCGTCAGCATGCCTTACCCCTCCAGGCTCATCTTGTATTGGAAACAGGCCCCCACTTCAGGCTCATCTTGTATTGGAAAAGACTCGCACTGGTCATTCTTGACTTAGTCAGGTACAATGAAGCTGCGTTTGATTTAGCGGTACCCTGCAATTAGCACCTCCCGCCTAGCGCGTGACCTGCCTGCAGAAGTCCAGCGAAAACTCAGCGCGATTTCAACAACAAAGGAACATAGCAACACCATGGAAACAGGAACAGTAAAGTGGTTTAACGACGCCAAGGGTTATGGTTTTATCAGCCGGCAGAACGGCGAGGACGTGTTTGTGCACTTCTCGGCCATTCAAGCCAATGGATTCCGCAGCCTGCAGGAAGGTCAGCAAGTTCAATTCGACGTCGTAAAAGGTCCGAAGGGATGGCAAGCCGAGAACGTGAAGGCGGTCTGATAACCACTTACAATCGGTTCAAGGGCGACCCAAAAGGTCGCCTTTTCGTTTTGCGACAAAATTACCACTGTGCGGTCTTCGAAGAGAGGCGCCGAATCTCCTACCGTGGAGATTCCGCCGCTTCTTCCCGGCATCAACGACGCCGTCGCTTCGATTGGGTCACACTCCCTGCTTGACACCTACCTCATCTTGTTGGGTTGTGTGAAAGTTTCTTTGGCAGAGAGGACAATCTACGCCGAAACAGACACTCAGGCGGCGGGCTTGCGAGACAGTTGCGTGGCAACGACCGTTGCCAGCAGCAAAAGCGTCAGCAGTGAAATCGAGCCCAGAGAAATCACGCAGTACAGGCACCAAACGCCGAGCACGTCCCGTTCGATATGCGCCAGGTAGAGCGAAAAAGCGAGTGCCGGGAGGGCTAGCGCGAGCATGATCCGATATGCGCGCCTGAGCGTCAGAAGAGCGAGAAGCACATATCCGCCGATTCCAATCACAGCGACGGGGACTCCGCGGACGACCGCATAGGGACTGTGATTGACGATGCCACAATCCCAGCGATCGTTAAAGTTGCAGGGCGAATCTCCATAGGGGCGATAATGTTCCCCGAGGGCGAGAACCGAGGCCACGAGCCCGAGCGCGGTTACGAGCAACAGTATGTATTTCATCAGCGGTTTGTCTCGCCCGGCTTGCAGTCGGGTCAATCGCAGTTACATCCGCAGTCTCTCATCGCCCGATCACCATTGCCTAGTAGCGGAACCTGTAGGTCAGCTGCGCAGAAATGACCCGCGGATCTACGAAATGTGTCCCCCCGAAGGTATTGCTGTTATCGAGCATGTAATGGTTGTTCGAGAGATTCAGCCCAGTCACGCGCACCACCAGTCTATCGCCGATCGATTTCGCTAGTGCCAGATCGAAGGTGGTATGCGCCGCGAGGTGGGCGGGACCGTTGCCATCGAGAAATCCGGAGCCGTAGTTCACCGTCAGATTCGATGAAATCCGCGAGGGCAGACTAAGCTCGAAGCCGCTCGAGACGGTATCGCGCTGATCGTGATCGAGAAAACATAGGGAATCGCACGAGGCACCGCCGACCAGGCCGCCCGTAGCCGCTCCCGACCACTCGGCGAACTGATGCGAATAGACAAAGTGCAGCGAGGCCCGCCCATCGATGCGCGGCGACCTAGCCGTAGCCTCCCATCCCCGAATGCGGGCATGCGCCAGGGTCAGGGGAAAGAAGACATTCGAGTTGCCGAGGGAGTCGTGATCAAAGAAGTTGCGCGCCCCGGTCCGGAAATTGCTTACGTCGACGGTCCATCCCGCAACTGGGACAGCCAGGCCAAACTCCCGTTGCTCGTCGCGCTCGCCATGTAGGGGCAGAAAGCATTGTCCGCCGCCAGCCGCAAAACAAGCGCTGGTTGCCAACATCGGATTGTTGACGGTGACAAGCGGCGGCCCTTGATAGTAACGCCCGTAAAATGCCCGTACCACCCAATGCAGACCGGGGACGCGAACTGCAGCCCCCAGTCGGGGATCGGCCGCGTTCTCCTGGACCGGGCCGCCGTAATGTGTGAGCCGCAGGCCGGCATTAACGGTGAGCCAGTTCGTAGCCCGGAATTGGTCCTCGACAAAGGCAGCCGCCAGGTGAGCCCAGGGAGTGGTCCGCTGCGGCATCAGAGTCTCCGCGCCTCCGGGCGGATTGGTGCTGACGGCATAGTACTGGTTGTCATGTTCGCCCAGAGCCTCGAGGCCGGTGTGAAAATTGTGTCGCGATCCGGTCACGGCAATGGTGGTGACCCCGCCCACGTAATTTGAGCCCCGATCGTACAGGGAAACGATGGAATCGTCGGGGCCTCCCTGATAGCGGGCGCGGTTGAAGTGGTAGAAGGGAGAGACGGTCACCGCAATGCCGCCCGGGGCGCTATGCAGCCAGCTGAAGTTCACGAAGTCGTCACGCTCGTCATCGACGTCGGCGAGGGGGTTGGCGGGATCGACCGGCACCTGATAATGATCGCCGCGCGCCGAAGACGTCAGCCGGAGCTGATTGGCGGCGTCTTTGTTAAAGATGAGTGACACAAAGCCGCTGAGCCCGGCACCCTGGTCATTGATGACTTGCGGAACCGGGGTTTCCAGACCGAGATCGGTGCGATATCCACTCAAGCTGCCGTAATAAGCGAAGCGTTCGCTGTGATCCCCGAGGCTGATCTGATCATTGGTGGTGTGGAAGCTGCCGTAACTGGAGACGAATTCTGCTTCCCGGTTGCGTTCGAAGCCGGAGCGGGTGACCACGTTCAAGACCCCGTAGGTACGATCCCCGTACTCGGCGGAATAGCCGCCGCGCTCGATCTCCATGCTGTCGATGTCTTTCGGATCAAACTGCGGGCCGACATTGCTGGCGATGCTGGTGTTCGGCACTGGCACGCCGTCAAGCAGCCAGGAAACCTGATGACCACCACGAATATGCAGCTGGTCGTGCACGATGTAAGCGCCGGGAACGTAGTTGGTGATCATGCTCATGCTTTTGCTCTCGGCAGCTCCGGGGGTAGCGGCGATCTGTTGGCGGCCGACCAGGATGGTCGAAGAGGAAGAATCAAGGTTGATTCCAGGAAGAGTTTCGCGGACTTCGATAGCTTCGCCGCTAACTGCCACTTTCAGGCTCAGATGCAGACGCGTCTCGCTGCCCGAGGAGACCGTCAGTTCCTCGCTGTGCGCAGCGAACCCGGGGGCTTCAATCCTGACCACATACCTCCCGAGCGGCACGCTCTCGAAACGGAACTGGCCGGAGTCGCTCGTTTTCATCGACCGTGACCAGCTGGAATCGACTGCCTGCAAGGTAATATTTGCGCTTTCAATGGGCCGGTGCTGCGGGTCGTGGATCAGCCCTGCGAGACTGCCGAACATCGTGGCACTCACGGTCGGCGGAAGCGACAACAGCAAAGCGGCGAGGGGCACCAATTGTCTTCGCATACTCCTCCTTGAGCTGCCCGAAATAAGGTCGCCTTCGAACGGGAACGGTAAGCCGGGTAGCCGGGCATTCCGCTCAGGCGAGAGTTCATCGGCCGGCAGATTGCAGGACATCCTGCTAGCAGGTGCCAGCGCTCTCACCAGGCCATGACAAACGGAGGCTAGGCGGCCAATAGGGGCGGAGCGCGGGTACTCGGATCCGAGCCGAATCCGGCACAACGGCGAGGACTGATCGGGTTGGACGAAAGTTGCGAAGAACGCGGCGGCAGAGTAGAGGCTTGGGTGGCAAGAACCAGCGAGAAATGCGGCGAGGCGATCGGCTCGCAGCAGCTGCCGTGCGCTGGCGCGCCGTCAACCAGCTGAGCATGGCGCGCATTCAACGGGTTCAGCCGGCGAAGGCAACAAGCATGCCGGGGAGTGGGCGAGAGCGAATCGATGAGCGGCACCAGTCCGCTCGTCAACGAGAACAGCAGCAAAAGCCTGGCGGTCAGGCGGTGCATGGCTGTATTCGCTTAAGCATACTGGGCAGGGCGCACGGGCCGCAACCGCAAGCTCGCCGAAGCGCAGCGAAATCGACGCCAGCAGGAACCAGGATACCGATTAGTGCAACGGTCGGTGAGGCACCGAGCCGCGGTGCTTGCGAGAAGTCGGCGGCGGTTCGCGGCTGCCACCCGGGGGCAAAGCGCAGCTATCCTGAGTTGAGCCCCGAAATTCCGCTGTGTTAGATTTTTGGCTTCGCTCGAAGGAGTAGATCGTGAAGGTTTATGCCGGTGAAAATATAAGAAATGTCGTACTGATTGGACACGGGCATGCGGGCAAAAGCTCGCTCGTGTCGGCGATGCTTTACACGGCGGGTGCAACTCCCCGGCTGGGACGTGTCGACGATGGCACCGCGGTCACCGATTACGACGATGAAGAGATTTCTCGCAAGATGTCGATTTCAACCGCGCTCGCCTTCACCGAGTGGGGACAGACGAAAATCAACCTGATTGATACACCCGGCTTCAACATGTTTGTGCACGAAGCCAAGATGGTGCTGCCCGTGGTCGATGCCGCCCTGGTGGTGGTCGACGGGGTGGCGGGGGTCGAGGTTGTGACCGAACGTGTGTGGAATTATTGCGAGGAGCATCACACGCCGCGGGTAATCGTGGCCAGCCGCATGGACCGGGAACGAGCTGATGGCGAACGCGTGCTTGAATCCTTGACCAGAGCCTTCGGCCGCAGTGTCATTCCGCTCGAGCTGCCGATCGGCAAGGAAAAAAATCTCGCCGGGGTGGTCGACCTCGTGCGCATGAAGGCCTACACCTACGAGCTCGGGGGCAACGGTCGGGGCAAGGAGGGCGAAATTCCGGCCGACATGAAAGAGGCCGCCCAGGCAGCACACGAGAAACTTGTTGAGTTGATTGCCGAGGGCGACGATAAGCTGATGGAGGAATTTTTTGATAAAGGGACAATTCCCGAGGAACACCTGATTCCCGCCCTGCATAATGCGATTCGCGAAGACAAGATCTTCCCCGTACTGTTCGCCTCCGGCCTGGGCAACGTAAGCACCGATCGAGTGATGGATTTCATCGTCGACTTCACGCCTTCTGCCATTGAGCACGATCCAGTGCGCGGCGAGGTAACCTCAGGCAACGGTGAACCTCCGCTGCGCAAAGTAAAAGACTCCGAGCCGGTCTCCCTTTATGCTTTTAAGACCGTTTCTGATCCCTTCGCCGGTCGTATCACCTACTTCAAGGTCTTTTCCGGGATACTGAGGAATGACGCTTCGCTGATGAATTTCAGCCGCAACTCGCTCGAGAAGCTCTCCCACGTCGCGGCCATGGAGGGCAAAACGTCGGTGCCTGTAAACGAGCTGCATGCCGGTGACATCGGGGCAGTAGCTAAACTGAAAGACACGCTGACCGGGGACACGCTGGGCGACAAATCCGCCCCGATTCAATACCCGAAGGTGCGTCTGCCCGAGCCTGCCATCACCTTTGCCATCGAACCCCGCAGCCGTGCCGACGAGGACAAGCTTGGTACGGGCGTTCACAAGCTGCTCGAAGAAGATGCCATGCTGCGGTTTTTCCGCGACCCGCAGACTAAGGAATTTCTCATCGCCGGCACCGGGCAGCAGCACATCGAGGTCACCGTCTCCAAATTGAGGAAGCGTTATCACACGGAGGTGAACCTGAAGGCGCCCAAAGTCCCTTACCGGGAAACGATTCGCGGCCGCGCCGACGTGCAGGGACGGCATAAGAAACAAACCGGCGGGCACGGCCAGTATGGCGACTGCAAAATAAAAGTCGAGCCTCTGCCGCGGGGCAGCGATTTCGAGTTCGTAAATGACATCTTCGGCGGCTCCATCCCCAAAAACTTCATTCCTGCGGTCGAGAAGGGAATTCGGGATGCCGCCGCCCGCGGCTATCTGGCCGGCTACCCGGTCGTGGACTTCAAGGTGGTGCTCTACGACGGTTCCTATCATGAAGTCGATTCAAACGACCTCTCGTTCCAGCTGGCCGGGCGTATTGCCTTCAAGAAAGCCATGGAACAAGCCAAGCCCACCCTGCTTGAGCCCATCATGGGGGTTGAAATCACGGTTCCCGACGAATTCGCCGGTACCATCATGGGGGACCTGAACTCCCGCCGGGGGCGCATCCAGGGCATGAACAACAAAGGCGGCAACACGGTCATCGGTGCCGAGGTTCCCATGGCGGAGATGCTGAGCTACGGCGCCGACCTGACCTCGATGACCCAGGGCCGCGGCAGCTTCAATATGGAGATG
>JAFAWX010000377.1 GCA_019241535.1 Acidobacteriota bacterium
GCCCGCGACCGGGAATTCATTCGCGGCCTCGGCCTGACCAGTTCCACCATGCTGGTCATGGGCTCGATGATCGGTTCCGGGATTTTTCTGGTTTCGGCAGATATCGCCCGCGAGGTCGACTCCCCGGCACTTTTGATCGCCGCCTGGCTCATAACTGGCTTCATGACCATAGTCGCTGCGCTCAGCTACGGCGAGCTTGCGGCCATGATGCCGCATGCCGGCGGCCAGTATGTGTATCTGCGTGAAGCTCTGGGCCCGCTCTGGGGTTTTCTCTATGGATGGACCCTCTTCCTGGTCATCCAGACCGGGACGATAGCCGCGGTCGGCGTGGCGTTCGGCCGCTTCCTGGGCGTTTTCTTTCCCTCCATCTCCTCGAGCCACTGGATCGGCAATCTTCACTGGACGGCTCCGAGCTATGACATTGGCCCCATGCACCTGGGAGGAATGGCCGTCGGCCTCAACACGCAAAACCTGGTGGCCGTCATTATGGTGGTGGCGCTTTCAGTCATCAACATCTTCGGAGTCAGGACGGGCGCATGGATTCAGAACATTTTCACCTCGGCCAAAGTAGGCGCCCTGCTAGGCCTGGTTTTGGTGGGCTTGTTCATCGGCCGGAACCGGGTGGCTATCGAAAATAACTTCGGCGCGGCCTTCTGGCACAACGCCGGATGGGCAGACCCGCACCGGGTCCAGGTGGGAGTGGGCGGACCGATAGTGCTGGTCGGCGTGCTGACCATCCTGGCCATTGCCCAGGTGGGCTCCCTTTTTTCAGCCGACGCCTGGAATAATGTCACCTTCACGGCCGGTGAAGTGATCAATCCCCGCCGCAATCTCCCGCTTTCGCTGGCCCTTGGCACGGGTATCGTCATCGCGCTCTATGTAGCCTGCAATGTGATTTATCTGAACGTGCTTCCGCTCGCCGGCTCCCCGCATGGGACAACCACTCTCGAGCGGGGAATTCAGTATGCGACCGAGGACCGCGTGGCTACAGCCGTCCTTTCCCAGGTGTTCGGAAATGCCGGAGGGTATCTGATGGCGGCAGCCATCATGGTTTCAAGCTTCGGCTGCAACAACGGGCTGATTCTTTCCGGTGCCCGGGTGTATTACGCCATGGCCAGAGACGGCCTGTTCTTCCGCCGGGCCGCGACACTGCATCCGCGATATAAGACTCCGGCCGTTTCCCTGATGGTCCAGATGGTCTGGATCTCGATTCTGTGCGTCTCCGGAACCTACGGGCAATTGCTGGATTACGTGGTATTTGCGGTGCTGGTTTTTTATATCCTGACCATTGCCGGTCTGTTTGCGCTCAGATTCCGCGAGCCGAGAAGAGAGCGTCCGTACCGCGCCGTGGGTTATCCTTTGCTGCCGGCAATTTATATCGCCATGGCTCTCTTCATTGACGTTGTGCTTTTGCGCTACAAGCCGCAATACACGTGGCCGGGATTAATCATCGTACTACTGGGTATTCCGGTTTATTACCTGTGGCATTCGCGCGCACGGGTCGGAGAGTCGTCCGCCATCTGAGGAGCATATGGGTCATTTACTGGCCAAAAAACCGCTGAGCACGATTTTTTCCGAGGCGCAGGAAAGCGGCGAGCACTGCCTCCGCCGCGCGCTGGGATCGCTTAATCTGATCACCCTCGGTGTCGGGGCGATAATCGGAGCCGGGATCTTTGTCATTACCGGCCAGGCAGCAGCCCAATTTGCCGGTCCCGCCATCGTGATCTCGTTTGTCATGGCGGGTATTGCCTGCGCCTTTGCGGGCTTATGTTACTCAGAGTTCGCCTCCATGATCCCGATTGCGGGCAGCGCCTACACCTACTCCTACGCCACCCTCGGCGAACTGATTGCTTGGATTATCGGCTGGGATCTGATCCTCGAATATGCGTTCGGGGCGGCTACCGTGGCGGTCGGCTGGAGCGGCCACCTGCGCGCCTTTCTGCGCGACCTGGGCATGAGTTTGCCGCCGATGCCCACCTCCCATATCACGCTCTTTGGCACGCCTCTGCAGCTCAAATACGACTACGTTGGCTTCCTCGTGATTCTGGTCATTACGACCATTCTCGTTATCGGCATCAAGGAATCAGCCAACTTCACGACCGGGATCGTGATCCTGAAAGTTGCCGTCGTGTGCATGTTTATCGCCCTGGCCACGGCATTTTTGGTCTCGCACGGCTGGAAGCCGAACTACTGGCATCCCTTCATCCCCCCTAACACCGGAGAGCGCGGGCAGTACGGCTGGTCGGGGATTTTGCGCGGGGCGGGGGTGGTATTTTTCGCCTATATTGGTTTTGACGCCGTGTCGACGGCGGCGCAGGAAGCCAAGAACCCCAAAAAAGACATGCCGCGCGGCATTCTCGGCTCTCTGGTCATCTGTACCATCCTGTACATTCTGGTTGCCGGACTCCTTACCCATTTAGTCCCCTATAACCAGCTCAACGTACCCGATCCGGTGGTTGTAGGGATCAGGACAACCGGCCATCAATGGGCCACGTTCCTGGTCGAGCTCGGTGCTCTGGGCGGCCTGGCCACGGTGATGCTGGTCATGTTGCTTGGCCAGTCGCGAGTGTTCTACTCGATGTCGCGCGACGGGCTGCTATGGCCCTGGGCGAGCAAGATCCACTCCCGCTTCCGCACGCCCTATCTCAGCTCGATTGTCGTGGGCGTTTTTGTGGCAATCCTGGCCACGCTGATTCCCCTCAGTGTTCTCGATGAGATGACCAGTGTAGGCACGCTCCTGGCCTTCGTGCTGGTCAGCGCAGGTGTAATGGTGATGCGCAAGACCCATCCCGAAGTGAACCGTCCGTTTAAAACTCCCCTGGTGCCGCTGGTACCAATTCTTTCGATTCTCGCCTCGGGTACGCTGATCGTTTCCCTGTCATATTGGACCCAGCTGCGACTGATAGTGTGGCTAGTAATCGGGTTGATTATCTATTTCACCTACGGACGCAGGCACAGCAAGGTGCAGCAGGCGCTCCAGCTTCCCACGCCCCCCGAACCCAGGCGGGAGCCCAGCATGGCGGATTGATGCTCGTGCATTAAGCTCGTAAGGCTCAGCTGCTGACCATTGACCGGAACAGCTGGCGCCTCTTCGCCCTTCGCTCGAGATCTATCTCACGCTCAGGCAAGGACGCTTCGAAGGATCCGCATTGATGGCCCCATGAGCGAAGTCAATACGTCTCGATTGCGATCGGGGCTTAATCGCTGCCGCTCTTATTACAATACCTCGTGATGCTTTCTGCGGGATTGATCTCCTGGCCGAAAGCCCTTTGGGAAAGCGCAGCCCATGAAAATCGTCGCGGCTCAAGAGATGCGGCAGATCGATGGCTTTACCAGTGAGCGTTTTCACGTCCCTTCGCTCACGCTTATGGAGAATGCAGGGTCGGCGGTGGCGGAATTCATTGTCTCGACCTATCCCAATGCGACAACCATTGGGGTGATCTGCGGAAAGGGAAATAATGGCGGTGATGGACTGGTGGCGGCGCGACAATTGGCGGCGTCCGGCAGGAAGGTAAGGGTGCTCATGCTAGCGCCCGGGTCGGAATTTCAGGGCGACGCCCGCTTAAATCTCGAAAAGTTGCCGGTCAAGCCGCTGGCCGCTGCATCGGGCGCGGATCTTGAAACCCACGAGTCCGGCGAGGTATTTGAAAGCGATGTTCTGATAGATGCCATTTTGGGCTCGGGCTTTCGACCACCCGTGGCGGGCCATTACGCAGAAGCCATTCGCAGGATCAACTCCGTCAGGGCGCCGGTCGTCGCCGTCGATATTCCTTCGGGAGCCGATGCGGATGTTCGAGGCACCCAGACCGGGACTGTCGCCCGCGCCAACGCCATTGTCACCTTCACGGCTCCGCGTCCCGCCCATGTCTTTGGAGATCTCACGTGCGGACCCATCGTGATCGCTCCCATCGGCTCGCCCGATGAAGCCATTCAATCATCGTTGCAACTCAACCTGATTACCCCGGCGGATGTCGCGCCGCTTTTCGCTCCCCGTCCTCGCGACGCCAATAAAGGCCAGTTTGGTCACGTTCTCGTCGTGGGAGGATCGGTGGGGAAGACCGGCGCCGCGGCCATGGCCGGCTTCTCGGCCTTACGCGCCGGGGCCGGCTTGGTCACTATTGCGACCGCGCGCTCGGCGTTGCCGACGGTGGCTGGATTTTATCCGGAGCTGATGACCGAACCTCTGGGCGAAACCGAGGCGGGCACTATTGCCGCGAGTGCAATCGAGGAGTTCCGTCGCGCTGCGGAGAAGAAAACCGTGCTGGCCATCGGACCGGGAATCTCCCGCCATCCTCAGACGGCGTCATTTGTACACACGATCGTCGGCAACTCTGAATTGCCGATAGTGCTCGATGCGGACGGCCTGAACGCGTTTGAAGGCGAAAGCGAGAAGCTCGACGGGCAAGGACGGACGCTGGTGGTTACCCCTCACCCGGGCGAGATGAGCCGGCTAAACCGGCTGAGCACGCGGGAGATCCAGCGTAATCGAGTTGAAGTGGCCCGTTCATTTGCCGCCGAGCACCATCTGATCGTCGTCCTCAAGGGGGACCGCACGATCGTGGCCAGTCCCGATGGGGAAGCGTGGATAAATACCACCGGAAATCCCGGCATGGCGACGGGAGGGACGGGAGACATCCTCACGGGAATGGTCGCAGGTATCCTGGCGCAGAATCCAGGTCGCGAGTTTGCCTCAGTCCTTGGCGCGGTTCACCTGCACGGACTTGCCGGAGACGTGGCACGAGAAAGGCTGGGTGAGCGGGCCATGGTGGCTACGGATTTGGTCCAGACGCTCTCGGAGGCAATCCGGCGCTTGCAGGAGCAAGCCCGGGAGAAATCGGTAAAAATCGCTGGCGTCGGCCCTGGTCAAATCTGACAAGATCCGGTAAAAACCGGCGGAAATGGGTAAGAACCCGAGGCATCCGCACTGAAGGGAAATGGAATCCGTACAACGAGCTTCAGTAATCTCGTCGCGTTGTCGGGGGGGTGCGATATTTGTCAGCCATGACACACTACCCCCGGACCCACCCGATGCATCGTGCTACTCGCGTTCAGCTCGACAGCGTACCTGCCTTGGTCAGCCATGGCGACGGGCAACGCGCCCGAGGCCGGCTGCAGGTACTGTCTGAGACCGGTGGACTGCTGCAATTGGCGCGGGCGCTCGCCGAAGGTGACTTCGTCGAAGTAGCCTTCCAGGTGCAGGTTGGAAACGTCCGGGGCATGGCCGAAATGTTGACTCCAGTGCGAACGGTGCCGGGAAGCGTCTTCCAGCCATTCCGCTTTGTGGCTCTTGGAGATGACGACCACGACACGCTCCGCATGGCGGTCAATTCGGCTTCGGACAAAAGTTTCTTCGGCCTGCGCTCCCGGTCCTGGACCGAGCCGAGGTCCTGAAAGCGTCCGGTTATACTGTGGGCGCTACAGGATGGCCCGCGAATTCATCACCCATTCTTCGGAGGAAACCGTCGCCCTGGGGCGAGAGCTGGCGGCGATGCTTGCGCCTCCCAAGCTCGTGGTGCTGCGCGGGGAGTTGGGAGCCGGCAAGACCACGCTGGTCAAGGGCATCGCGGAAGGATTCCGTGCCGCCTCGGAAGAGGACGTCACCAGCCCGACTTTCACGCTGGTACATGAGTACCGCGGACGGTCGGCCACTGTCTACCACATAGACCTGTACCGCGTGGACACGCCGCGCGAGCTTGAGACCCTGGCCATCGACGATTTGATCGGTGAGGATAGCGTTCTTCTGATCGAGTGGGGAGAAAAGTTTCCGCGCTTCGAGCGCGACCGTGATGTGGAAATCACGCTCGAGAGAATAGGCGAGAACGGGCGCCGGATCACGGTAAGCTCAGAATGAAGATTGAATAGGCAGCGAAAAATCCTTATGTCCTCACAGGGTGCAATGTCTCACGACATATTCCTCGCTGCCGAATCGGACCTGATTTAGCATCGGCTCACGCGGTGGGCGCCCGCTTACGCGAGGGCGACAGCTATTAGGTCAGCCGGCACCATATCAGCTGGCAGGCTCAGCACTCGCATGATGCGGCAACTCGGAATGCTGATCGAGGGGGCAGAGGTGGAGTGAATAAATAAGCCGCGCGGCTTAAAGTCAAGAGCAAGGACAGTTAATAGCCCATGATGTTGTATCCGCAGTCGACATACATGACTTCGCCGGTAATTGCGGAACTGGCTTCTGAGGCGAGAAACACGCCCACGGATCCTACCTCGTGCACGTCCACGTTTCGTTTCAGCGGACTGCGCTCGGCGTGAGACTTCAGCATCTCTCCCAGGCCGGCGATTCCCCGCGCCGCCAGGGTTTTGATGGGGCCGGCGGAGATGGCATTCACCCGAATTTTCCTTGCGCCCAGTTCACTCGCCAGGTAGCGTACGCTGCACTCGAGAGCGGCCTTGGCCACTCCCATCACGTTATAGTGCGGCACCACTTTCTCCGCCCCATAGTAGGTCAGGGTGAGGATACTGCCGCCTTCCGCCATCAGGCGAGCGGCCGCGCGCGCAAGCGCGATCAAAGAGTACACGCTGACATCGTGGGCCATGCGGAAACCCTCGCGCGAGGTGTTCAGGAAATCCCCTTTCAGCTCCTCGGCCGGAGCAAAAGCCAGGCTGTGAACGAGGACGTGCAGCTTGCCGTAGCGTCCTTCTAGTTCTGAAAATACCCGGCCGATATCTTCGTCCTTGCTGACATCGCACATGAACGCCTCAGCGCCGGGAAGCGACAGAATCAGATCCCGGGCTTCCTGCTCCAGCCGTTCGTTCTGGTAGGTGATGGCGAGCCGGGCGCCGGCCTGGTGTAGTGCCTGGGCAATCGACCAGGCAATGCTGCGTTTATTCGCAACTCCAAACACGACGGCTACTCGGCCTTCCAAACAGAAACTCATGGGGCCTCCGCGCAACCGAGAAAGAATAGCAGCGCGCCGGGAGGCTGTGCCAGGCTTGCGCCTGGCAGGGGTGGGAAAAGGTCAAAACCGCCCTGTACCGGCCGCGCTGCTTGGGGCGTGCTCGGGCTGCGGCCGGCGGGCGGGTTTGCTTCCTGCAGTTATCAACCCGGGGGGCTGGGGGTAGTTTCGGAGAAAAGAAAAAAAATGGGCGAGGAACTTCCTCGGGTGGGAGTGACCGTAGGAGGCGTGTGGCGAAGCCCTTTACTCGGGGATCGGCACGGGCCGTGCCTTCATCAATTCCAGAAAACGTGAGTCTTTTCGCAGGTCCGCGAATTCCGGGTCGCGATAGACGTCGTTAACGCCTTTGTACCCCTCCTCGATAGCCCGCCGGAGATACTCGAGAGAACGGTCCCGGTCGCCCATCTTCGCGTACAGCTTGGCCAACACGTAGTCGTAGCGGGCGCGGTCCTCGGGCGAGGCCATCTGGGCGGCGATGCCGGTATGGGAGGTACGCTCGAAGATGTGTGGATCCAGTTCGACGGCTTTGGCGTATGCCTGGCTGGCCCTCTCATAGTTCTTGACCGCAAAGTAAGCGGCTCCCAGGTTCGAATAGAAAGAGGGAGAGTCAGGCGCCATTTCGATCGCCTTGCGGTATTTCTTGATGGCGGCGCCGTACTTGCGACGCGAGTAATCGACGACGCCGAGATTATTGTAGGCTTCTGAAAAATGCCGGTCCCGCTTAATCGCCTGCTCGAAGCTTTTTCCCGCATCCTTGTAGTGCTGCAGCATGAGCTCTGAAATCCCAATCTTATTCAACACCGAAGCCCGGTCCGGCTCCTTCTCGAGAGCGGCGTGGAAATAATCAATGGCGTCGAGGTAGGCCTTTTGGGAGCGCAGCTGATCGCCTTCCTTCTCGAGCTCATCGGCGCTCGCCGAACGAGCCGGAGGAGGTACCTGCCGCAGCGGTGGAGAAATCTGGATCTGATTGAAGGCAGATTGCGTGTGAGCGACGGTTAAAATGGATAAAACGCCGAGGGTCAGGAAAGACGCCGGACGGAACATAGTCCATGCCTCCTAGGCGGCGCTTCCTCTCCTTTAACGTGGCTGGCACGAGGAACGCATGACCGTCTCCTCAGTGGCTCCCTGTATCCGGAGGCTTAGGAGGAGGCGCCGATTGCTTGTCTTCTTTAAAAATACCAGCAATCTTGCCAAAGAAGCCTTTTTTCTTCTGCTCCGCCGGTTGCCCGTTTTCCGGGGGTTGAGGCTCGGAATTGCCCAGACCGAAGAACCTCGACAGGACGCCACGGAACCCGCCGCCCTGGTCGCAGCTGGTAGTGGGCTCGGTACCTACGATGAATGCCGAGCTATAAGTCTGAGGGCAGGACGGGGCTGCGAGGAGGTTGGTTACCTTGTCGAGTTGCACGTCGACCACGCCCGGAGGCTGCGGAAAGGGTTTCATCTCCGCGTAGCGCGGGAGCAGCGCGGCCTTTTTCATGAACTCGGTCCAGATCGGCGCTGCCGTTTGCGCTCCGCTCAGGTGGAGATCGCTGTAATCGTCAAATCCTACCCACACAATTGACAATAAATTAGTGGTATAACCGGCGAACCAGCCGTCATGCGAGCTGCCTGTCTTGCCGGCAGCCGGCTGCTGGAACCCGCGGCCACGCACGGCTGATACACCCAGGCCGCTGTTGATGACGCCCTCCATCATGTCGGTCATCACGAAGGCCACTCGCGGGTCGAGCACAGTGCGGGTCTCGGCGGAGAAGTTCATGACCGGATCGCCCGAGGATGTGCGCACCGACTTCACCATCACCGGGGAGACGCGCACCCCGCCATTGGCAAAAGTCGTGTAGGCCGCCGCCATGTCGAGCGGAGTAGCTTCATAAGCACCGAGAGCCATTGCCGGAGTGGCTTTGACGGAGGAGATCCCCGCCGACTTTGCAAGTTCGACCACCTTGTCATAGCCGACTTCTTCGGCCAGCTTGACAGTGGCGTTGTTTAGCGACATGGCCAGGGCGTAACGCGCGGTCACATCTCCGTGGTATTCCTCCTTGTAGTTGCGGGGCTCATAAATCTGATCGCCGTAGGAAAATGTGCTCGGCTGGTCGGGCACGATCGATGCTGGGGTGAAGACCGGGTTGCTGCCGTCGAGGGCCGTGTTAATGGCCGCGGCATAGACGAACGGCTTGAAAATCGAGCCGGTGGGGCGCTTGGCGACCGCGTGGTTCAGCTGGCTCCAGCCGTAGTTGCGCCCGCCAACCAGCGCCAGTACGTCGCCCGTATGGGGATCCATGGCGATCAGTGCAACCTGGGCCTGCGGCCCCTGCTCTACCCGGGTCTCGTATTTGCCCTTGGCGATTTTGATCCGCTTGGTGCGCCGCTTGGTCACCTGCTCATCGACTAGCTTGATTCCAGTTTCAACCGCCAGGGCTGCGGCGCGCTGCAGATCCGGATCCAGAGTCGTGTAGATGCGGTAGGCCTGTTCGTTCATCTCCCGCTCGGGCATCTTGGCGATGAGCGTATCGCGAACCAGATCGACAAAATAGGGGGCATCGCTGGCCTCAACATTGGGAGGTGCCAGGGTCAGCGCGGTCGCTTTAGCCTTGTCGGCCTGTTCCCGGGTGATGGCCCGGGTCTCAACCATGCTGTCTAGTACTACGTTCCTGCGCTCGGTCGCGCGTTCGGGATGGCGGTAAGGCGATAGAATGCTGGGGCCCTGAATGATGCCGGCAAGGAGCGCGGCTTCCGGCAGCGTGATGTCCTTTAAGTCCTTGTTGAAATAGGCGCGGGCGGCTTCGGCAAACCCGCTGATCTGAAACGAGCCCCGCTGGCCGAGGTTCACCCAGTTGCCATAAAACTCGAATATCTGCTGCTTCGAGAACTTCTGCTCGAGCTCGATTGCGATCAGCATCTCGGTGAGCTTGCGCTTAATGGTCTTTCGCGGGGTGAGGAAGAAGCCGCGCGCCAGCTGCATGGTAATGGTCGAGCCGCCCTGCTCGTGACGCTGATGGGTGAGATCGATCCAGGCCGCTTCGAGGAAGCGGCCGAAATTGACACCGCTGTGCTGGAAAAAACGCCGATCTTCGATGGCTACAACGGCATCGACCAGAACCCTGGGCATTTCGTTGTAGTGAATCACTTGCCGTTTCGAGCGCTGATCGCCCTCAAAGAGCGAAGTGATCATTTCCGGCTCCAGCTCGTAGGCATCGAGCCGGCTGCCGGAACCGGCAGTAATGCTGTCCACCCGCCCCTCTCGAACTCGAATCGTGGCTGCTTCCGGGCTGTGATAGGAGCCCGGACCGGGGGCGACCTCAATCGTACTGCCAGCTAAGCGGTAGCTGCCCATGGGAGACTCGCCGCTTTTGTCCGAGTACCCGGCATGGCGCAGCTCCGCCGCTATCTGCCTGAGATCGGCTTTTTCTCCCACGACGGCAACCCGCGGGGCGGCGTAGATCTTGGCCGCGCTGGCAAATACCGGTCCATTGAAGCGCCGCTCGATGATGCGGTCGTATTTGACGTAGAAATAGGAAAAGAAAGCGACAAATATAACCGTCAGCGCCAGGAAGCTTCCCAGGGCGAAGCGCAGTACGGGATCGTGCAAGGTGCGCTTCTGGCCCACGCTCGACTTGCGATGCGGAATGCGGAGTTTAATGGCCACGTTCGCGTAGATGGAGCTTTCGCCGGCCGTTCAAATTCTTGTACCGTTTGGCCGGGGCAAACTCCTGCGGCTGCTTGTGAGATGAGCCAGCGGGAAAAATCGTTTTCCAGCAACCGATCCTCAAAATTGCCGAAGGATATTTGATTGTAAATGATACCTTTTGCCGGCCTGCGCTCAGCTCAGAATACGCCTTTGTTCTCCGTCGAGGCGTCGAAATGCAGGTCCAGGGGATAACCGGGCAGGTCCACGTGAACCACATAGGCAGCCTGGATGCTCACCACGCCGTTATATTGCTGCCCCGACCGCATTACCTTGATGTCGTCTTCGCCTATTGGAATGTCGAACTCCTGCGCTTTTTTTAACAGGCTGGTACGTATCTCCGCCTCGCTCTTTGGCGAGTAGGTGTCGTGCGTGGCCTCGTCTTTTACCGCGTCCTGGAACTGATAGCTCTCGTAGTAAGGAGGAATCAGTTTACTCAGAACATAGATGCCGGCAGCCATCAGGAAGATCCCGGCGAACATTTTGAAGGTGCTCATAAGGCTCCGTGCCGGCTCCCGGGCGCCTGGTCAGCGCTCCGGCGTCGGACGCAGAATGTGCTGAAAATAATCGGTTATTGCGCCGATCGTAACATCCTCGGAACGGCCCGTCGAGCGTTGAACCGCTTCAATAGTACCTTCAGTAACCTTCTTGCCGACATTGACACGGAAAGGCACGCCCACCAGGTCAGCGTCCTTGAATTTGACCCCGGGCCGCTCATCCCGGTCATCGAGCAACACATCAAAGCCCACGGCTTCGAGACGGCCAGCGACCTCTTCGGCGGTTGTCTTCAGCCGCGGGTCGCCTACGTTCGTGGGCGTGACGATCACTTCAAAGGGCGCGATCGGGTGCGGAAGGCAGAAGCCATTTTCGTCGTTCGCCTGCTCGATGGCCGCCGTCAGGATGCGCTCGATGCCAATACCGTAGCTGCCCA
Source organism: Acidobacteriota bacterium (assembly GCA_019241535.1). Taxonomy (GTDB): domain Bacteria; phylum Acidobacteriota; class Terriglobia; order Terriglobales; family Acidobacteriaceae; genus Gp1-AA145. The sequence goes on from JAFAWX010000377.1 coordinate 11,522, forward strand.
TTATGAGGGTAACTTCCTTGCCGTGTTTGTTAAGAACCCGCGCCCCCATCGATTCCGAATACTTGTACCCGAGCTTGAAAATGTGCCCGACTTCGACGGCTGAGTCTATCCGCAGCGGCTGGCCGCAGTTAGGACAGGGCTCGCCCGCTGCCACCAGGCGGAGGTCGGCGTAGGCGGTCGGCTGGAAGTCGCGCCCGGGGGTCACATTCTTCAGGTGGTAGTCCTCGCGATTGGCGCCCGCGATCAGGTTGGTGCGGCCTTCAAGGGACTTGTCGACGAGGAGAATCGGGCCGCGGTCGTCGGCTGCAGCCTTCGCCCACCCGACTCCGAGCGGCCCAAGAAAGCCGGCGGGCGAGCCGAACAGCTCCCGGATTTCTGCCTCGGGCATGGGGCGGGCCTCGCGTCCGCCTAACGCCGAGGAAAGCTTGGCCTCGTTTAGCTGGTGGTCACCGCGCAAGAGCACGACCACCGGGCGCGTCCGGTCCTTTCCGGCTTCATCCCGCGAATCAACCACCAGGGCCAAGGTCTTGATCTTGTTCCTCGGCGAGACCCCGAGGTAGCGGGCCACCTCTTCGATTGTCTTCTGGCCGGGAGTGTGAACCTCGACAGGGCGGCCATCGGCTTCCGGGCGGAGGTCGGCGACCGATTCGAGCTGCGATGTTGCTTTCTCGAGATTTGCCGCGTAGCCGCAGTTGGCGCAACTGACCACCTGGTCTTCGCCCGCCGGCGTGTACACCATGAATTCCTCCGACTGGGAGCCGCCCATGGCGCCCGAATGGGCCTCGATGACCAGGTATTTCAAGCCGCAGCGGTCGAATATGCGGCAATAAGCCTGGCGGTGTTTCCGGTATGAAAGATCCAGGCCGGCGGCATCGATATCGAAAGAATAGGAGTCCTTCATCAGGAACTGGCGCACCCGCAGCAGACCGGATTTGGGCCGGGGCTCGTCACGAAACTTGGTTTGAATCTGGTACCAGATCTGTGGCAGCTGCTTGTAGCTGCGCAGCTCCTTGCGGGCGATC
>JAFAWX010000026.1 GCA_019241535.1 Acidobacteriota bacterium
GATGAAATGGGATGCATCGTAGTCGATGTTCATCAGACGATCCGCAATCTTGCGGGAGAGATAGTGATGGACCGCATGGTGCAACATGTCTACACCATTCGCGAGGGCATGATCTTGAGGATGGAAATCCGCGAGTGACATTGTCAGCAGCTCCCCCGGCAAACCATACAGTTTTCGCCGGTTTTCAACCAAAGGCCAAGCATGGCAAATGACACCAAGCTCCACCTGGCCGTGGTAGGCGGCGGACCCGGCGGCTATGCGGCCGCCTTTCTGGCGGCAGATCTGGGGATCAACGTAACCCTCATCGACCGTGAGCAAAACCCGGGGGGCGTCTGTCTTTATCGCGGTTGCATCCCGTCAAAAGCCCTGCTGCATGTTGCCAAAGTTGTGGACGAGTCTCGGCACGCGAAGGCCTGGGGTATCGAGTTCGGCGAGCCGCGCATCGATCTCGAGCGCCTGCGTTCCTTTAAGCACGGTGTGGTAACGAAGCTCACTGCAGGCCTGGGGCAGATCGCCAAACTGCGCAAGGTGCGCTACCTACAAGGCGAAGCCGGATTTGAAAACCCAAGTACCCTGCGGGTGCGCAGGGAGGGTGGCGGGGAAGAGTCCGTCACCTTTGATCGCATTATCCTTGCCACCGGCTCGCGCCCGGCGGCGATTCCGGCGCTGCGGCTGGCGAGCCCGCGCATGCTTGACTCTACGTCGGCGCTCGACCTCGAAGACCTGCCACGAACGTTGCTGGTCGTCGGCGGGGGATATATCGGTCTGGAATTGGGCATGGTCTACGCCGCCCTGGGCTCGCGCGTATCCGTGGTAGAAATGACCGCCGGCCTGCTCCCGGGAGCCGACCGGGATCTGGTCCTCCCGCTGCAGAAGCGCCTGGAGAAGATATTCGACGTCATCTTGCTCAACACAACGGTCGCCGCCCTTCGCGAGGAAAGCAGCGGGATTCACGTCTCGTTTGAAGGCAAGGACGTTCGAGAACGGGAAAAAATCTTCGACAAGGTCCTGGTATCGGTAGGGCGCCGGCCCAATTCCGAAATTTCGGGCCTCGAACGCACCCAGGTACGAGTCGGCCAGCGCGGGTTCATCGAGGTCAATCAGCAACTGCGGACGGCCGATCCCTCAATTTATGCCATCGGAGACCTGGTGGGCGAACCCATGCTTGCCCACAAAGCTTCGCACGAAGGCCGCACCGCGGTCGAGCACATAGCGGGACACAAAGTGGCCTTTGAGCCGAACGCCATTCCCGCAGTCGTCTTCACCGATCCGGAAATAGCCTGGACAGGAATAACCGAAACTCAAGCCCAAAAGGATGGCCGGGAGATCCGGGTGGCAAAGTTTCCCTGGGCCGCCTCCGGACGCGCTACCACACTGGACCGCAGCGAAGGCATGACCAAGCTGATTCTCGATCCGACAAGCGAACGCATCCTGGGCGTTGGCATCGTCGGCGCTGGCGCGGGAGAACTGATTGCCGAAGGCACGCTGGCCATTGAAATGGGCGCCGTGGCGAAGGATTTGGCTTTGACCATCCACCCCCATCCGACACTTTCAGAGACCCTCATGCAGTCGGCGGAAGTATTCTTCGGTACCAGTACGGATTTATATCGCCCGCGGCGCTAGATGCCTGTGCGCGTAGAGTTTCTATCTACCGCCAATGTTGACCACCACCAGCGCGTGCGCTAAAGCTCAATCATCACCGCGCCGTTTTCGATCTTGATGGGATAAGTCGTGACCTTTGACTGCGGATCGTCGTCGAGCGCGCCCGTCTCTGCATCGTAGCTCCAACCATGCCAGGGGCACACAATCTTGTCGCCTTCGATATAGCCTTGCCCTAACGGCCCGCCCATATGCAAGCAGACGTTGTCCATGGCACGGATGGTGCCGTTCACATTGGCAACGCAGATCGTCCTGCCCTCGAACTCGAACTCTTTTGCCTCGCCCGCGTGGGGAAGCTCGGATTCGCTCGTCAGCTTGGCGTAGGCCACTGGAAGTTCAGTCTAGAGTCGGCCGTTAACGCCTGTCAATTTTCGAAATCCGGAGGTAGCGAGATCGAACTAAAGCGGCGAGACTACCGGCCGCAACTTATAAGGGGCTGTGGCCCGCCCCCGTCGCGGGCCACCGTTGCGGAGAAAGACGCAGGTGCCGCAATCTGCTAATTGCCTCCACGCCTTGCCGCATCCGCCTCTTCCGCCAGCTCGCGAACAAAGGCAAAGAACTCCGCCGATTGTCCGATGAACAGCCCATCGTCGACAAAAGACCGGATGGCGCCCATGGCTGCGCCCTTGGTCGCCGTTGGACGAATGATGGAGCAAACGGGGAAGTCCCGGCTCAGGAAGGCCGTCGGCTCAGGCATGATCAGGTTGGCCTGGAGATCCTCATCGGTAGAGGCGCTCAGCTTGGGGAAGCTCACCATCACCCCGGTCTTGGGGTCGGTCGCGCTGATATTGGGCGCATTGCCTGCCTTGTCGTGCCAGGTCTGAAAATGGGTGATTTCGGTCCCGCCGATGCTGAGCAGGATTCTGAGCACTTCAACGCTGCTCACCCGTTGCGCCAGCTGGGGATAAAGGCTGCTTCCGCCCTGTTCGATGAAGGCAAAGTGAAAACCAGCAGTGTTGGCGATGGCCTGCAAAAAATTTGCGTCTTTCAGGTCGTCGTCGCTCCGGGGAATCGCCGGGTGCTGCCCGGTCGCGAGGGTGGGAACGGCATTCGGGAACGTATCTCCGAGGTCCGGGTTACCGGTACGGCTGCGGTAGCGGGTCCACCAGCTGGTATCGACCGTAAGCTGCATGAGGTTGGTCAGCCGGCCAACTTGCTTGGCTCCCGTCGCCTTACTGCTCGGAAGGGTGCGGAAGCGGTCGAGACTCACCGGTTGGGCCCCTTTTGAAACCAGGTAGGCGTTGATGAACGTCTCGTGGCTCAATTCATCTTCGGTATTGTCGTGAATGTACTGCGGCATGTCCATATCCAGCTGCGTAAGGTCTTGGGTGTAAGTCGGGATGCCTCCGGTAGCCCCGTCGGGGTATCCGGGAATCTGCCGGCTGGCAATGGCAAATACTTCGTTATCCTGCACCCCTCCGAGTTCCGCGTATTGCAGCCAGAGATCACTTTCAATCAGCTCGGCCGCAGCCAGGAAGCGCAAAATTGCTGCATCTCCCCGAGTTATCCCGCGAAGCCCTTCTTGCGCGCGGGCGGAGGGAACTGCTTCGAGAAGTCCCGCGCCGACGGTTGCCGCCGCTCCGGCGACCATGCTGTTTCTCAAAAACGAGCGACGGTTGAATGCTTGCTTAGTTAATGATGCGTCTTCCCCGATCTTAGGATTGGGATTCGATGGGGACTCAGTTGAGCGAGATTTCCTTTTCATATTCGGCTCCACGTTCTGCGCTGTTTAAGTTTCGCGAATCCAGCAACACGATTCACTTTGCGCAGTGTAAGGAGCCCCGGGGCGGCCAGTGTCACTTCCCTGTCAGGGTTCAATCAAAGATTTGGAAAATATTTGTTTCAGAATTGAAAACCAGCCCTCGAAAGGCGTACGCACCTGGCAGCGCTTGCTGGCGCTTTATGAGAAGCTTTAGTAACGCAAATGGCTCAAGGCGTATCCGCGCAGCTTCATATGACGGCCGGGGCAATTGCGGGCCGGTGGAGGGCGGTACGCACCTCTTTTACGGGGATTTTTGCCGCCGCGCTGGTGCTCCGGCTAGGCCTGATTCTTCTCGCCCATACCTATAGGTTCAAGGCCTATGATAACGATTTCGCCTTCGGCTGGGAGATGGGCCGCATTGGCCGCGCCATCGCCCTCGGCCGAGGATTTGCCGATCCCTTCGACGGCCAAACCGGCCCGACCGCCTGGGAACCTCCTCTTTACCCGTACCTGATCGCGGCTGTTTTCCGGCTCAGCGGCGTCTACACGCACATGTCTGCTTTAATCCTGCTGGCTATCAACAGCATCTTTTCCGCCCTCACCTCGATTCCTATTTTTCTTATCGCAAGGCGGTCGTTCAGCGAGAAAGTAGCGGTCGGCACAGCCTGGGCGTGGGCGCTCCTGCCTTCAGTGATGTACTGGTCGACGCGCTGGGTATGGGAGACGAGCCTCGCCACGCTGCTGCTGGCATTGATTTTCTGGCTCACGCTCACACTTCCCGAGCTTGAGGGTCGCAATGCGTGGATGATTTTTGGTCTGCTTTGGGGAGTGGCCGCACTGGCGAATACCTCCCTGCTGTCGTTTCTGCCGGCCTCGGCGCTGTGGGCGTCGTCGAGCAGATCGAAAAAGAGGCGGGCCTCGCTGGCGGGTTTTGCCTTGGCAGGGTTGTTCTTTGTTGCCACCCTTGCTCCCTGGTTGGTGCGGAATTACGCAACCTTTGGGCGTTTCATTTTCATCCGCTCAAACTTCGGGGCTGAACTCCGACTGGGAAATGGCCCGGGCGCTGACGGCATCTGGATGTCCTGGGTGCACCCGTCGCAAAATGTCTTCGAGCTCGGCCGTTACCAGCGCATGGGAGAACTGGTCTACGTAGCCACCCGCAAGCGCGAGGCTATCGACTTCATTCGTGCCAGTTATGGCCGCTTCGCCTGGCTCAGTCTCAAGCGTTTCATCTATTACTGGTGCGGGTTGCCCCGCCTGTCGGAAATACCCGCCCTAGCCCCATTCAAAAACTCCTATTTCCTGGCTACCTCGGTGCTCGCCATCTGGGGTTTGCGACTGGCCTTGCGTAATCGCCGGCCCGGAGCTTGGCTGTTTCTTTTGCTGCTCGTGAGCTACCCGACCGTCTACTACTTCGTCTTTCCTCATCCCCGATACCGTCATCCGATCGAGCCTGAACTGGGGATTCTGATCGTATACGCGATTACCGAAGCTGCAACTGCGGGCAAGCCCGGGCGCGAGCTCATGTGAGTGCAGAGCCCAGTCGAAGCACCAGCAAGGGAGCTCCGGCGCTCACGATTTTCTGGATTCATCGTTCAAGACGCTGTCCGAGGAGGGAATTCTTGCAACCGAGTTCCCGGGCGGCCACCTGCCGGGACATAACTCTGGCGCCGACAGGCTCAGGCCGAAGTTGAGAGCATTCAAGGCTTCGCGGCCACCGGTGATTCAGTCTCAGAATTTGCGCGAGTGCTCAGCCGCCCAGCGCTCAATCACAACTTTCTTTTCCGTGTAAAACTCGACCGCGTCCCGCCCTTGGCCGTGCTCGACACCGAAGAAGCTGTCCTTCCATCCGCTAAACGGGAAATAGGCCATGGGGGCGGCCACGCCGATATTGATGCCGATATTCCCTGCCGGAGCCTCGTAACGGAAGCGGCGCGCCGCGGCACCGCTCGAGGTGAAAAGCGACGCCTGATTCCCGTAGCTGCTGCGCAGGAGAAAGGCGAGCGCACGATCGAGATCGGGTGCATGGATCAGAGTCAGGACCGGGCCGAAAATCTCCGTATCCGCTAGCCGGCTCTCTGGCGGCAGGTCATCCAGGATGGTGGGGGTAAGAAAATTGCCGCGCTCTCCGCCCTCGATCTTCGCCCCGCGACCGTCAACCAGGACTTTCGCGCCTTCCCCGTGACCCTGATCGATCATGGATTGAACCCGTTTTTTGCTCTCGGGGCTGATGACCGGGCCCATCTGTATGCCTTTTTCCAGTCCGTTGCCAACGCGCAACGCTGACGCGGCCTCGCAGATGGAATCGGCAAAGGTTTTCTGCGCATCGCCGACAGTGACCGCGACCGATACGGCCAGGCAACGCTGTCCGGCACATCCAAACGCGCTGTCGGTGATGATCTGTGTGGCCATCTTCATGTCCGCATCGGGCAACACGATGACATGATTTTTTGCGCCGCCCTGGCACTGCGCGCGCTTACCGCTTGCTCCCGCCCGGGCGTAGACGTACCGGGCAACCGGAGTCGAACCGACGAAGCTGATGGCCCGCACCTTGGGATGGTCGAGAAGCGCGTCCACGGCAGCTTTGCTGCCGTGAACCAGGTTTACCACCCCGCGCGGAACTCGGGCCTCTTCGAGCAGTTCGAAAATCCGGGCAACCGCGAGGGGAACCCGCTCGGAAGGCTTCAGGATAAAGGTGTTTCCGCAGGCGATCGCGTAGGGCAGAAACCAGAACGGAACCATGGCCGGGAAATTAAACGGAGTAATAGCGGCGACCACACCGAGCGGCTGTCGAATCATCATCTCATCGATTCCCGAGGCCACATCTTCGAGGTTATAGCCCTGCATCATCATGGGAATCCCGCAGGCAACCTCGACGTTTTCAATGGTTCGCCGCAGCTCGCCTTCGGCTTCGACGAGGGTTTTCCCATTCTCTTTGGTAACCATTGCGGCCAGCTCATGCAGGTTCTTCTCGAGCAGTTCCTTAAGCTTGAACAGGGGCTGGATGCGGTTTTCCGGGGGCGTGCGCCGCCAGGCCGGATAAGCGGCGGCGGCCGCTTCGACCGCCTGGTCGACGGCAGAGGCAGGCGAGAGCGGAACCCGCGCAAGGGCCTCGCCGGTGGCGGGATTGGTCACTTCCAGCCATTCCCCGGCAGGTGGATTCTGCCATTGTCCGTCGATGTAATTTCGAATCTTTGCGATTGGCGGTGCCGCAACGGTGGCCATGATGACAACTCCTTCTAAGGTTTTTCAGCCTCCACCGATTTCATCGCGCTGTCGCCTCGGTGAGGGTCTTTCCCGCGACTCTCGAAGCCAGCGCATTCTCCAGGATATTGAGACCCTCGTCCATCTGCTCGTCGGATGCGACCAGTGGAACCAGAAGTCGGATCACGTTGCCGTAGGTCCCGGCCGTGAGGACGATCAGCCCATGCTCGTAACAATCCCGCACGATGGCCTTGGTCGCCTCCGGCGCCGGTTCGCGAGTAGCGCGCGAGTTTACAAGCTCGATGGCGCGCATAGCGCCCATTCCGCGAATGTCGCCAATGATGTCAAAACGCGATTGCCACTCGCGAGCGCGGCGCTCGAACCTGAGGCCGATAGCGTTTGCCCGCCCGAGCAGCCTGCCATCGTCGAACATGTCGAGTACGGCATCGGCAGCGGCACAGGAGAGCGGATTGCCGGCGAAGGTTCCACCGAGTCCCCCGGGTGCGGGCGCATCCATGATTTCGCTGCGGCCGGTAACCGCCGCCAGCGGTAGTCCCCCGCCCAGCGATTTTGCCGTGACCAGAATGTCCGGCTCGATCCCGGAGTGCTCGCAAGCAAACATTTTCCCCGTACGTCCGAAGCCGCTCTGGATTTCATCGGCGATCACGAGCACCCCGTGCGCACGGCATATGTCGGCGATGATTGGCAGAAACTCCCTGGGGGGAGTTACGAAACCGCCCTCGCCGAGAACAGGTTCGACGATCAAAGCGGCCACGTCCTCCGATGCTGCCACTCGCTTGAAGGTGTCCTCCAGATGCCGCGCACAGTGGAGTTTGCACGAGGGATATGTCAGGCAATAGGAGCAACGGTAACAGTAGGCATAGGGGATGCGGTATACGTCGCCGGGAAAGGGAGCGAAGCCGGCTTTATAGGGATGGGTTTTGCTGGTCAGGGCCAAAGTCATGATGGTGCGGCCATGGAAGGCGTCTTCAAAAGCCACCACGCCGCCACGCCGCGTGTATGCGCGGGCGATCTTTATCGCATTTTCAACCGCTTCGGCGCCGGTATTGACCAGCAGGGTTTTCTTGCCGAAGGCGCCGGGCGTGATCTGGTTCAAGCGCTCGGCGATGCGAATGTAGTTTTCATAGGGCGTGACCTGCGCACAAGTGTGGAGAAACTTTTCGAGCTGCCTTTGAATGCTGTCCAGTGTCGCGCCATTGCGGTGTCCGGTATTCAGGCAGCCGATGCCGCCGGCAAAATCCAGGAAACGGTTGCCGTCGACATCCTCGAGCCAGCTTTCTTCGGCCCTCGCCACGTACACCGGCGTGGCGTGGGAAAGCCCGCGTGGCACCGCCTCTTCTCTGCGTCTTGAGAGAGCACGCGAGTTTGGACCGGGCACGGGTGTGCGTATTTGAATGGTCTGCATCGCTTTCGCCAAAGGCCTCTCTTCCGCTCAGTACCAGCCGATCGGCTGCTCATTGAGATTTATGTGCACCTGCTTGGTCTCCAGATATTCGTCAATTCCCCAAGGCCCGAGTTCACGCCCAAAACCCGACTGCTTGTAGCCACCCCAGGGCGCTTCAACGTATGTCGGCTGCATGTGATTGACCCACACAATTCCGGCACGCAGCCCCTTTACCACCCGAAAGGCCTTGAAGATATCGCGCGTCCATACGGCCGCGGCCAAGCCATAGGGAGAATCGTTGGCGATTGAGAGCGCCGCCTGCTCATCCTCAAACGGGATCACGGAGGCGACCGGCCCGAAGATCTCTTCCCGCGCAATGCGCGCGCTATTGGCAACATCGTAGAAAATCGTGGGCTCGACGTAGTAGCCCTTTCCGAAACGGTCGGCACGCCCGCCGCCGGTAGCCACCTTGGCTTCCGTTTTCCCCAGTTCCTGGTAAGAGCGCACCCGCTCATATTGTTCTTGGCTGACCAGCGGGCCCATTTTGGTCTCGCGTTCCAGTGGCGGACCGAGCTTGATCGTGCGCGCCTTCGCGGTCATGGCCTCGACGAACTTGTGGTAGATCGGTCGCTCGACCAAAATGCGACTGCCCGCCGAGCAAACTTCCCCCTGGTTGATGAAAACTCCGAACAAGGCGCCGTCTATGGCGGCTTCAAAGTCGGCGTCGGCGAGAAAGATGTTGGGCGACTTCCCGCCTAGCTCAAGGGTCACACGCTTAACCGTGTCGGCAGCCGCTTTTACAATACCTTTGCCGACCGCGGCGCTGCCGGTGAAGGCGATCTTATCTACCTTGGGATGACTGACGAGTGGCGCCCCACAACTCTCCCCGTAGCCGGTGATGATATTGACCACGCCCGCCGGCAAACCGACATCGGGAAACCAATTGGCCATCTCGAGCGCAGTCAGCGGAGTTTGCTCGGCCGGCTTGAGGACGCAGGCGCAGCCCGCGGCCAGGGCGGGGGCCAACTTCCAGGCAGCCATGAGCAGGGGGTAATTCCAGGGAATGATCTGGCCGGCCACACCCACCGGCTCTTTGAGCGTCAAGCTTACGGCGTTGTCCGGTACCGGGTTGACATATCCCAGGATCTTGGTAGCCAGGCCGCCGTAATATTCAAAACAGGTGGCCACGTCATTGATATCGAACTCGGCTTCAACAATCGGCTTGCCGCTATTGCGGCACTCGAGTTCCGCGAGCATGGCCGCGTTCTGGCGGATTTTCTCGGCCAAGCGGAACAGAACCCGGCCGCGCTCCTGCGGAGTCGCCCCTTTCCAGGGGCCATGATCAAAGGCGGCGCGGGCCGCCTCGACGGCCCTGTCTACGTCTCCCGAATTTGCGTCTGGTACCTGGGCGATCACCTCTTCGGTTGAGGGGTCGTAAACCGGAAGGTGTTTCTTGGTCCGGCTCTCGACCCATTCGCCATTGATGTAGAGCTGATAGGTTTTAACTTCCGCAGTCACTGCGGCCGGCATAAGGACCTCCTGCTAATTTGCCGATCGGTGCCCGGACGAACGGCCGAGGGCAGACCCAACGGGCAATGAATCCTCGAGCCGGCGCCGTCCGTAAACAAAAAAGAAAAATGCTGCCAAGGCGACAAACGACGCTGTTCCCCCGAGCATCCAGATTTCATAAGAAATGACGGATTGAATCTGCTGGGCGGGAAAAAATACCAGCGCAATTCCCAGAAAAGTGGTGAGAAATCCCGCTACGCCCGCTGCCAGCAGCGTTCCCCGCCGGTAGCGGCCCCTCCGGTCGTCGGTCCAGCCGAATTTCATCAATGCCGCGAACATATAAAGGAAGGGCACCAGTTGCAGCACCACCGCCAGGGAAAGCATTTTCTGAAATGCGCCCTGCACCTTTTCCCCTCCGGCAAAGTTGATCGCGACCAGCAGCGCCGAGACTATTGCCTGCACAATCAAGGCGGCATATGGTGTCCGGTATCGGGGATGCACCTTGCCCAGCCAGGCGGGCATATAGGAATCGAGACCGGCCACAAACGGTATCCGCGCGGATCCGCCCATCCAGGCTGAGCCGATACCGGCAATCGAAAGGCTGAGCATGAGGGCAAAAGGGACAGTAATCCAGGCGATGCCAATTCGTGCGGCCATATGTCCGACGGCCTGCACGATTCCCTGAAGCACGCTGATGTCGCTCCGGCTGATGGCGACTAAGAGTGTCAAGGTGGTGGCCAGGTAAAGAGCGCCGGAGATAACCCCGCCCCAGGCCACCGCCTGCGGCAAGTCGCGTGCGGGGTCGCGAATCTCATCGCCCATCACCGAGGCGAGCTCCAGGCCTACAAGCCCGAAACAAATCACGCCGAACGAATTCAAGACCGAGCGGTAGTCCGCCGGAATACGAAAATCGGCAGCCCGCAGATGGCCGCCGAAGCGGAGACAGACGACTATGCCCAGCCCGATCAATACGGCGCCGGCAATGCCGGTGCCGATTGCCCCCGCGTTATTGATCCACTTCCCTACCCCAAGTCCGGCGATATTCAGTGCAGTCAAAAGCACCAGCAAAGCTAACGAGGTTGCCAAAGCAAACACTTTGCTCTCCGCCAGGCCTTGATGGGCGGCGCCCAGCACGTAAACCGAAACCCCGACAAAATAAAGCATGACGGTCGGCACGTAGAGCATATTGTTGGTCCAGTAGCACCAGCCCGAGAGAAAACCGTGAAAGTCGCCGAACACCCTCTTCGCCCAGAGGTACACCCCGCCTTCGCCGGGATAGCGCGAGGAGAGCTCGATGACGGCAATTCCCTGCGGCCAAAAAAAAAGCAGCACGGAGATGATCCACAGCCAAACCGTCACTCCACCGTTGGCGGCAATCGATGGCGCAACGTTCAGATTGAAGACCGCAACCACAAACAGCAAAACGAGGTCCGAGCGGCCGAGAACGCGTTTCAGCGTTCGACTGGCGGAGTTCGCTTCACCTGACACTCTGAGTCCTCGAAAACCGTCTGTCTAATCGCCGACCGCGACCGCCGCGCGCTCCTGCTGTGCGCGAGCCAGGGCCGGAGCAACATCGGCGAAAGCCGCAAGGTGCTGGTCGATGTCGGCTTCGGTGTGCTGCACGGAGATCGTCCACTGCTCATCCCACCAGTAAGGCTGGGCCATGACGCCACGGTTCACCATAGCGAACCAGTAGTGGCGCCACAGGTCAACGTCGATCGCCAGCCAGTCGCGATAATTGCGGATCTCTGCCGGATAAAGCATGAGCGCGCCATTCGCGCCGGCGCTGGCGATATAGGCCTGCAGCCCCGCTTTCCCAACAATGTGACGATAACCCTCGGCCAGTTTGCGGCTGAGCCGTTCGACATGGGTGTAGTTCTCGCGCGTCAGAACGCTGCGGAAGGTGGCCAGGCCGGCGGCCATCGAAACCGGATTGGTGTTGTAAGTTCCGCCGTGGAACACCTTGTGCTGGGAGATGAGGTCCATTACGGATTTGTGAGTGCCAAAGGCGGCGAGAGGCAGGCCGCCGCCGATTGATTTCGCCAGGCAGATAAAGTCGGGCACGACGCCAAAGTACTCCGACGCCCCGCCCCAGCCCAGTTTCGCCCCGGTCTTGACTTCATCGAAGATCAATAGCGCGCCCTCCCGGCTGGCGATTTCCCGCAGGCCTTCGAGGAACCCGGGTTGCGGTAAACACAGCCCGACGTTCATCAGGATGGGCTCGAGAATAATGGCGGCAATCTCTCCGGGATGCTCTCGAAACCGCGTCTCCACGGTGCGCAAGTCGTTGAAGGTGGCAACCAGCACATTGGTTAGCGTCGATTGCGGAATCCCGAGTCCCGCAGGCGCCGAGCTTGGCCGGTGAATGTCGCCGAACTCCGGCGCATGGGGCTTGACACTGACCAGAGCATTGTCGTGCAGCCCGTGATATGCGCCCTCAAACTTAACGATCTTGTCCCGACCGGTGGCAGCACGCGCCAGGCGCACCGCATGCATGGTGGCTTCGGTCCCGCTGTTTCCAAAGCGCACCATCTCGACCGGAAAGCGGTTGGCGATCTCCTCCGCCAGTTGCCACTCCATCTCGTGCGGCATGCCGTACATGGTGCCCGTCCGCAGACAGGGCTCTACGGCCTTCATCACCGCGGGATGGCAGTGTCCGGCCATGAGCGCGCCAAAACAAAGGTTATGGTCGATGTACTCGTTTCCGTCGAGGTCGCGGAAGCGGCTGCCGTGCGCCTCTTTCACGAAAATGGGATAGGGATCGTAAGCCCGGTAATTACTGGCCACGCCCAGGGGAATGCGGTTGAGGTTTTTTTTGTGCGCCTGCGCCGATTGCGGCGTGCGCCGCACAAATGTGTCAATTTCTTTCGTTAAATCCGGATACATCGCTTCTCCGAAGAGTCTCAAGCCGCCTGCTGGCGGCTATTAGATTAGCCCGGGCGCGTGAAATCACCTGGGTTACAGCTAAAAATAAAATTTTAGAGCAAACTGCATCAGGCGCGGGTCGGCGACCTTTTTCGCCACCCCGAAGTTCGATCCGTCGGTGATGTTGCCGTCGATGTTGTAGAAGTGAGTATGGTTCGCGACATTAAAGACATCCCAGCGAAATTCCATACGCTTACTCTCGCTGATCAGAAATTCCTTCTGCACCGAGACATCGGAGTTATTTAACCCCGGCCCGCAGCATATGGTCCGCCTGGCGGTACCGAAGCGCCCGATGAAGTTGTCGGAAAAACTGGCCGGATCAAACACCAGATGGTTGGGCGTGTCGCGCGGATCTAGGCGGTGAAAGGGCGCCACCAGATCGGGGGTGCCGGCCGCAGAAAAGTCGATGCTGCTGGTCAGCTCGTGGTCGTTGCCGTCCTGGATGTGAACCGGGAAACCGGACTGAAACTGGGTGATGCCGGAAACCGCCCAGCCGCTCAGCAGCCCGCCTCTGAGCCCGGAGTATTTGGGAATCGGCAGTAAGTAGTAATAACTGATGACCAAGCGGTGGCGGGCGTCAAAGAGGGACAGGCTGCGGCTGGCGCGCGGATTAAAGGGGTTGATTAAATCCTCAAAGCTCGAAGCCTGATCCATGGACTTGCTGAAGGTGTAAGCGGCCTGCAGCTGAAGGCCGTGGGAGAAGCGCTTCTCAAGATCTGCCTGGAAGGAGTTGTAGGCCGAGTTGGCGATCGTGTCCTGGGCGAAGATGTTGGAGAAGACGGGAATCGCGTCCGGCGTGCAGCTGGTGCCGTCGAGCTGGCAGGCGGGTGAAGAAAAGGGTCGTATTCCAATGAAGTTAAGCGTCTGTCCGTTGCCGGCGACCGTTTGCCCGTTCGGCAGGTGGAAGGTGAAGCCGCTCGGCACGGTGACCGAGTACTGGTTGTCCTCAAGGAAAGGACCACAGGTCGCCGGAGAGCCGAAAGACGTAACGTTGCCGGGATTGGCATTGGCTATCGAGATGATATCCAGGCACGTCTGAGGCGTTGCCCGGTTCAGGTCGGTGGTGCCCAGCAAGCGGTGTCCCTGCGAGCCGACATAGCCCAGCTGCAGTACGAGGTTGCTCGCCAATTCCCGTTGAATGGTGAAGTTGTATTGATCGGAGTACTGGGTGCGCATGTGCGGCTGAAACTCACCAAACAGGAGGATGGGACGAAAGAGCGACCAATCAACCGGCTGGCCGGGTTTCGGATTCTGAATTCCGGTGAATTCGCCGCCCTGGGGATTAAAAGCATTGGGGAACTGAAAATTCGATTGGGCGTAAAAAGGGGTATTGAAAAGCGTGCCGAAAATCAGGGTGCTGCCGCCGAAGGGTGGCTCGGCACTGAACTGCTCAAGCACCAATTGCTCGATGGGGTTATAGAACATGCCCCAGCCCGCTCGAATGCTGGTCTTACCCGATCTGCCGGGGCTCCAGGCAATGCCTACCCGGGGAGCAAAGGCCTTGTAGTAGTTCTGGGTCAGCCCGGGAGGAACGCCTTTGTCTCCGGGTACCACCAGTCCAGTCGGAAACACGCCCGTATTGTTGCAATCCGGGTTTGCCACCCCAAACGACTGGAAGTACTGAACGCTGTAAGCGCTGAGCTGGCAAGGATAGACAGTAGTATTCTGTCCCGCGCGAAAGGTTTGCACATGATGGCCGATGTCGGTCAGCGGACTGTTGTATTCCCAGCGCAGGCCGTAGTTCAGGGTCAGGTTAGGACGAATCTTCCAGCTGTCCTGCGCGAAACTGTAAAACGATGTTTCGCGAACGTTTTCGACTTGCGCGGCACCCTGCTGGTACTGATCAGGCAGGCCGAGTAGATAGTCCGGGTAGAGGTCGGAAAAACCAGTGGTATTGACACCGGTTCCGAAGTAGTTGTAGTAGCCGTTCACCTCGAAATACAGCGTCTGATCAAAACGCATGCGGCGCGCATCGGCGCCGAACTTGAAGGTGTGATTGCCTTTCACCTTGGTGATGCTGTCGCTCCACTGAAATGAGTTCCCGACCTGCGGCAGTTCCCCTTCGAAGTTGTTGCCAATGGTGAAGCCGCCAGAAATGGCGATGTCAGGAACGCCTTCCCGGTTCGGCCCCAGACCGGGCGTAATCCCCAGCCGGGGAAGGCTGGGTACGGCCGATGAGTCGGACACCCCGGTGAAGCAGAAAGGCTGGGCCGCCGGGCTGACGCAGGAATTCGTAACCAGGTTGGTGTGCTGGGAGTGTCCGAAGGTGCGCTGCCCCTCACGCATATAGGTAAAGCGAGCTTCGTTGACCAGGGTGCTGCTGATCGTCCAGGTATGGCTCAGGTTGTACTGCTGGAAGCGCTGCTTGACGGAGTCCCCGAAGCCGGGCATGTTCGCCCCGGCGGCCTGGAAAGTATTGAATGGGTTAAAGTCGGTTTCATCCGTCAGATAGTAATAAGCGGAGAAGTTCTGCTTGTCGTTGATGCGGTGATCGAAGCGGAAAGTGCCCTGGTCCTGGCGATCGCGCTCGGAAAGAACGGTCACGAGCAATCCATTGTTGGCCTGTGGAATGTAAGGACTGACGTACTGGTTTAAAAGGTCCACGGCCACCGGATCCTGGCAGGGGAGCGGAATAGTGGTATTGCCGTTGACATCCTGAGGAAATAATGTGTTCCAGGAAACCGGGTAGTTGCTTGCCACCGTCGGATCGGGAATACTCCCGCCGTTGTTCGCAATCGCCTGAGAGCACCCGGGACGGCCTTGGAGGACTGAGCCCACAAAGGGATTGGTGACTGAACCTGTGAAGGGCCCGGCGAAGACCCCCGTGCTTTCGGCAGCCGTAGGTATGGTCACGGTGCCGCTCGAGACTCCCCGGATCCGCCGGCGTCCGTCGTAGGAGCCGAAGTAGAAGGTGCGGTCGCGCTTGAGCGGGCCTCCGATGGTGCCTCCGAACTGGTTGAGGATGAAAGGTTCCTTCGTGCCCGGAGGGTCGAGATAGTTTCTCGCGTTCAGGGGACGGTTGCGGTGGAACTCATAGATGTCGCCGTGAACCTGGTTTGTGCCCGACTTTGTAACCACGTTCACCACTGAGCCCGAGTTGCGGCCGAATTCCGCGTCGAAGCCATTGGTCAGGACACGAAATTCTTCCACGCTGTCCGGGCTGGGCTGCACCGTAGGCAGGTTTGCGAACATGTCGTTGGCATCGCCGCCGTTGACGCTGAAATTATTGGCGCGTCCCCGGCCGCCGTTTACCGAGACGCTGCCCGTGCTGCTGCCGCCATAATAAAGATCGGCTCCGACCTGGGACTGCACCCCCGGCTGGAGAGAAAGAAACTGATAGGTGTCGCGTTCGTTGAGGGGCAATTGCACGATGGCACGTTCGTTGACGACCGTGCCGAGCTGGGTGCTGCTGGTTTCAACCAACGGAGCCTGGGAGGAGACTTCGACCGTTTCCTGAGCCGCGCCCGGCTGTAAGCTCGCATTGAGCGTCAGCACCTGGTTCAGTTCCAGCACCACATTGCTGCGAACGTATTTTTTGAAGCCGCGCAACGCGTATTCAACACGGTAGCTGGCGGGCGCAACCTCGACGAAAGTGTAGTCGCCGGTATCGTTCGTTTGGGTGCTGGTGCTGATCCCGGTGGCCTCATTGGTGAGGGTGACCGTTACTCCCGCCACCACCGCACCCGTAGGGTCGGAAACGCGGCCGATAATTCGGCCGCCGGTGCTTTGGCCTGTCGCCGACTGGAGCAGAGATAAACAAGCAAGGACCAGCCAGGCAAGAAATCCGGGAAAACGGAATTCGGGGGATGACATTGGGAGCGCCTCCGGCGTTCGCCGAGAAAATCACTATCGAGCAGCTTGTGGACGAAACAAACCTTGCTATAATTCCGCAAGGTTAGTTCGCGATTCAGTGACTGTCAAGCAAAAACCGCTCCCAAAGGTCTGGAAAGCTGGCCTGGGAGACACCCGTTTGGCTGAAGGTATGTCTCCGCGCCGCAACAACGATTATCTGAAGATCGGGGACGTGGCTCGCCTGGTCGGCATCTCGCCCACCGTGATCCGCACCTGGGAAAGTCTGGGTCTCGCGCGACCGCGCCGCACGGCGAGCAGATATCGTCTTTACACCCCTGACGACGTGCGCTTGCTCAAGCGGGCCAGCTTCCTGCGCAAAGTACGCGGCATGAATGCCCCGGCGATTGTGCAGATGCTCAGAAGCGAAGGACGGGATCAACCGGCGCGCGACGGGAATGCCAGCGCCGTCGGAGCTCACCTTCGCCAGCTGCGCATGAGCAAAGGCCTCTCGCTTCGTACCGTCGCCAAAGCCGCCGGAATTTCCATCGGCTTCCTGAGTGCCCTGGAACGTTCGCACATGAGCGCCTCGGTCGGAACCCTGCGGAAGCTTGCCCGGTATTACAAAACCAACATTCTCGAGTTTTACGACACCGGCGGGCGAAACAGGTATCTGGTTCGGCCGCGCGACCGCAAGGTGCTCGAAGCGGGCGAAGGAGTTCGCATGGAGCTGCTGGCCTGGGGGGGTACGGTCATGGAACCGCATCTGTTTCGCATCGCTCCCCGCGCGGGTAGCGGCGAATCCTACACGCATCTCGGGGAAGAATTCCTATATATTCTCGAAGGCGAGCTTGAGATCTTTCTTCACGATGAGGAGTACCGCCTCAAAGCAGGCGACAGCTTCTACTTCGAAAGCGCAGTGCCCCACAAGTGGACGAATCCAGGCAGCTCGGAGACGCTGGTGCTGTGGGTGAATACTCCGCCCACGTTTTAGGCAGAAGCGTACTCGCAGAGATGAAAAGCTTCGCAAAGCTCTGCCTGCTTTCTCCTGTCTGCTTTACATGGTTGTTGTTGGGACAAGCTTCAAAGCGACCTGCTGATCTCGTCGTGATCAACGGCCGGGTGTATATGCCCGATTCGCGCCAATTGACGGCACAGGCGATTGCCGTCAGCGGCGACAGGATTCTTGCCATCGGAAGCGAGCGCGAGATTGCCCGCAAGCGTGGTCCTTCTACCCGGGTCATCGATGCCAAAGGCCGCCCCGTGCTTCCCGGCTTTACCGACTGCCATGTTCATTTCCTGGACGCTTCTC
>JAFAWX010000095.1 GCA_019241535.1 Acidobacteriota bacterium
CTATACTGCCTCGCAAAAACCCCTCTGAAAGGAGTTCGATCGCCTTCCTGCCTTTCCTCTTCCTTCGGGCTCATTCTTGGATTGGAAAACACTTTGCCCAGCAAGAACTCGCCTTTGTAATCCGTACACCAGAGCTCATTGGAACGCTGTCCGAAAGATATGGGCGTGCCTTGCGCACGCCGGCGCACGCGACCGCGCCGCTCCACCAGTGCGTAGCGATCGAGCACCGCATGGATGGTGCTTTTGGCGGGAATAGGAAATACCGGAAAACCTGCGCGTCAAGCGCTCGCGGATTCTGCGCGCTCCCCAGCTCGTATGCTCCCGTTTCACGTTCAGGATGTAGTTCTCGACCTGAAACGGAAGTTGATTCGCGTAATGATAGGGACGCCGGTGCCGTCAGTCAGTCCGTGAACCCCGCATTCCTGATAACGATCGAAGATTTTGTACCCGGTCTTGCGCAATTCCGAACTCCCGGCACAGTTCCGCAATGGCTTCACCTGCGAGCCGTCGACCCACAAACTGCAATCTTTCATCCATAACCGAACACTCCTTCCACGGATAGCCCGTACCGGCCACACCCTATGCCGACCGCTATGATCGTGAAATGAAAGATGCTTTTGACGTTCAGGACGACATAGCACACAGCATTAGCCAGGCGCTGCGCATTTCGCTGTCGCCGCAGGAAGAAATCCGTTCACTGCTGTGGAAGGACCACCATGATGATAAAAACGCATCGGCGTTTACGCCGCAACCCCGGCCAGCGGCCTCGACTCTTGAAGCTCGGCTTCAATCATGCAATTATGTCGCATTTAAACAACTCCGAGCAATCACTCCTACGGAGGGATGCTAATGACTTTCAGCCGCCGTAAAGCTTTGCAGAGGATTGCCTCGCTTTCCGCATTCGGTGTGGCAAGGAAAAACTTTGTGTTCGCTGAGTTGACGACTCAGACTCCGAGCGATTTACTGCACTGGCCCCGACCTCTAGGCAGTCCGGTCACAGAGAGCCTCCGGCCAGTGATCGAAAAGTCACGCGATGTGCGGACCCATTACGAAAAGATTGTGGAGATGGCCGCCTGGATGGCCTACGAAGAACTACCAATGCCGAATCTGGCAGTGCCTTATGGATTGGAGAAAACTCCCGACGTCGCCATGGATTTCGTGATGGTAGGCAACAGCATCGATACGGCGTTTACTGATTTTAAAACCCACATTAAATTCCAGACTGACTACGCGGGAGTTCACCTTTCGGATTCCGCCGCGATGTTTGGCTGCTTGAAACGCGCTATGGATGGCGGCATCCCTATTCTCGATGGTAAGTTTCTGGCAAGAATAACACGCAGGGATATGGACAAGATCTTTGCCGGGAATATGGAGATTCCCATGCTAGAGGAGAAGATGATGCTCCTCCGCGAGACAGGCGCGGTGCTGGCAACGAAATACGGAGGTCGCTTCTACAACTTCATCCGTTCCGGACCTCTGCGATTGTATGACCACGGCACTGGACTTGTTGAGCGCTTGGCCTCGGAGTTCCCGCGCTACAACGACGTCAGCGTCTATGACGGACACATAGTGAAGTTCTACAAGCTGACACAACTCGGCTTCTGGCAGATCTATTCAGGATTAAGTAGTACGGGGACTTTCCGGCTGGAAGATCCGCAGAAAATGACGGCCTTTGCCGATTACATTGTGCCGGTGGCGCTGAGGCTGATGGGGATCACAAGCTACTCACCAGCGCTGGAGCAGACGATCGATGCTTACCGTCCAATTCAGCGCGATAGCCCCCAGGAGATCGAAATCCGCGCCCATTGCCTGTACGCGACGGCACTTCTGACTGATGAGATCAATAAGTTGCGTCCGCGCGGTCAGCAGGTAATTATTCCGCAAATTGACGCGCGACTGTGGACGCATTACCACACTACGTTCTGGCCACACCACCTGACTCGGACTATCATGTATTGAAACCCAGCTGGAACAAAATGAGTAACTTTCACTCGTGGAGCGCGATCAATGACCCCATGGCAGGCTTCCCACGTAGTGCTATTGCAGGGACTATTCTCATGTCCTCCGCCCACGGGAACCTTTGCCGCCGTGACAGGATGGGCCCAGGAAAATGGCGGCGGTAATTGTCGTGACCAATGCGCTACGAGAGCTAGCAACTTTAGTTCGATGTACTATTCCTGAAATGTTCGTCGAAAGCCAAGCTGCATATTTGGTCCTGAGGACCTGGAAGGAAAACCCTGCCGCAACCAAGCGTCAGATGAGGGTTTCGGCGCGCTGGAATGAGAATTGGGATGAAAGCAACAGCCCATTGTCCAGCGCGGAGGTTCAGAGAATGAAGATTGTTCCACGGCCGCATGCCCCTTCCAGTTTGTTCGAGCTCTTTCCTGAAGGTCAGGTGACTGGAGCGCGTAAGCTTTGACTTGCAGAGGATGGTCGCCAGATCGTGAATCGCGCCAAGAAGTTTGTGACACAACTGTGACAATTCGACAGTAAAAGCCCGCACAATTCCTCACGATTCACTTGCCGACAAAAAAAAGCTAGTCCCGAAACCCTCGGAAGTTACAGGGATTCTGGGGCTTGGGTTGTATGACTCATAATCCGTCGTCGTGAACCTCCTTGATGCCGACGGCCTGGCCGGCAAAGACCTGGCTGAACTTAATTTTTTGGTTGCCCAGACAAATGCGGCCGCAGCGAGTGACCACCATGTTGGTCGTGTAAGAGATAGTCGGCTTATAACTGCCAACCGCCTGACGTTCGGGTGACTCCGATTCGAGTGATTAGGGTTGTGACGTCATTGTAACGGGAGCCGGGCGCACACGCTGAATGTCAGCGGTAGAGCAAAGTAGATGTCAGATTGGACAAAATCGTCTTGGGCGCAATCTCGAATAAATGATGCAAACAGGCGCAAGCAATTTCTGTTCCCTCAGGCAATCATCTGTGCTGACTTTAGGAACACAGTCTTTTTCAATAGCAGAGATGGCGTTCGTTTGCAAATGCGCTGCAATGTGCTCGAAAACAGCCTCACATCGCCGACAATCGTTACTGTTTCACGTCGACTCTCGAGCGTTCATTGACTCGTCCTTTTCAGCCACGTAAGATTCCACTCCAATGATCGATCAGATTATTACGCACTACCGCATTGTCGAGAAGCTTGGCGGCGGGGGTATGGGCGTGGTGTACAAAGCCGAGGATGTCAAGCTGCGCCGCTTCGCGGCCCTCAAGTTCCTGCCTGTCGAAGTTGCCCGCGACCCGCAAGCTCTGAGCCGCTTTCAGCGCGAAGCCCAGGCGGCGTCAGCACTCAACCATCCCAACATTTGCACCATCTATGAAATCGATGAGCAAAACGGCGAGGCTTTCATCGCTATGGAGTTTCTGGACGGGGTTACTCTGAAACACTCGATCAGCGGTCGTCCGCTCGATCTTGACACCGTCCTGTCGTTGGCTATCGAAGTCGCTGATGCGTTAGATGCGGCGCATGCCCAGGGAATTCTCCACCGTGACATCAAACCCGCCAATATTTTCGTCACTAAACGCGGGCACGCCAAGATTCTCGACTTCGGTCTGGCGAAGATGACCGGACCCGGTACTACTTCGCCCGATGCGACCCGAAGCGGCAGCGCTGATCCTAATCTGACCAGTCCCGGCTCGGCCCTTGGAACGGTAGCCTACATGTCGCCGGAGCAGGCCCGCGCCAAGGAGCTGGATGCACGTACCGATCTGTTTTCCTTTGGATGTGTTCTTTACGAAATGGCAACCGGCACACTTCCTTTTCGGGGAGAGAGTACCGCCGAGACGTTCGACTCCATTCTCAACCGGCCGCCCGCTGCGCCGGTGCGACTGAATCCAGATTTGCCTGTGGATCTGGAGCGCATCATCAGCAAGGCACTCGAAAAAGATCGTAATTTGCGTTACCAGCACGCGGCCGACATGCGTGCCGATCTGCAACGCCTTAAACGCGATACTGACACGGGACGAGCGGCAGCTGTCAGTTCAGGTGCCGTGTCCGTGCCCGACTCTCAGCCACGGCTGCCTTCTGTGCCAGCTCAGGCCATATCTTCCAGTTCTATTTCCCATGCGACCCGTGCTCCTACTGGCCCCGCGGGGCGGGCTTCATCCGGGATAGTATCCCCTTCCCACGAAGTTCCGGCGCCGCCCGCAAAAAAGAAGTGGGCAAAGATCGCGGCTCTCGCGACCGTATTCGTCGGCGCTTTAGTGGCGGGCGGCCTTTACCTTCGCTCGCGTCAAGCCGGGGCTTTGACATCCAAAGACACAATTCTGATCGCCGACTTCGTCAACACCACTGGCGACAACGTATTCGACGGCACGCTGAAAAAGGCCCTGGCAGTGGATCTCGAGCAATCACCGTACCTCAACGTCTTGTCCGAAGGCAAAGTTCAGCAGACCCTGGCATTCATGGGAAAGCCCTCGGACACCCGCCTCACGCCGGCGATCGCTCGCGAGATCTGTCTGCGCAGCGAGGTGAAAGCGCTGCTTACGGGTTCGATTGCAAGCGTTGGCAGCCAGTATATGGTGACGCTGGCCGCCATCAATGCTGCGAGTAATGACACCCTGGCTGAGGTACAAGACCGCGCCGAGAGCAAAGAACAGGTACTGAAAGCGGTTGATTCCACCGCTAGCCAAATGCGGCAGAAGCTCGGCGAATCGCTCGCGTCGATCCAGAAGTTCGATAAGCCGCTTGAACAGGCCACGACCTCGTCCCTTGAGGCCCTCAGAAGCTACAGCATTGGCGATCAGAAGCACGCTGCCGGCGATGATTTGAATGCCGCTCCCTTCTACAAGCGCGCTGTCGAGCTCGATCCGAACTTCGCCATGGCTTACGCGCGCCTCGCCGTGGTCTACAGCAACTTCGGCCAGATGAATGTCTCCAAGCCTTACCTCGACAAGGCGTTCGAGTTGAAAGACCGTGCCAGTGAACCGGAACGTCTCTATATCACCGCACACCATTACGCCGATAACGGACAACTGGAGAAAGGCAACGCCGCCTACGAACTGTACAAGCAGACGTACCCGCGTGCCGTGGCCCCTTACATTAATCTTTCTGTCACTTACCTCGCGATCGGGGAATTTGAGAAGGCGCTCTCGAATTCACAAGAGGCGATTCGCGTGGATCCGGACGAAGCCCGCGGGTACTCGAACACGGCTGTTGCCTACATGGGCCTCGACCGGTTGGAGGAAGCCAAGGCTGTGCTCCAGGCTGGATTGCAGCGTAATTCACAATTTCGCTTCGTACATGACAATCTCGCCTTGCTTGCTTATGCGCAGGGCGACCCGGCGACAATGGACAAAGAGGAGACATTTCTTCATGGCGAGCCCGACCTGGAAATGAGTGTCGCTGGCCGGCACGGCGAGATCGCCGCCAGCCACGGTCAGGTTCAGCGAGCACGGGAGTTCTATGAGAAGGGACGCCAGATTGCGCAGCGCTTGCAATTGCGGGAGGTCGAGGCGTTTTACCTCGGCTCCGAGGCAAATGCGCTTGCGATGTTCGGAAATTCGAAACAGGCAATCGAGATTTGCAACTCTGCGCTAGCCCTGACGCCCAGCTTCAACTCAAGAGGTTACATCACTCAAGTGCTTGCGATCGCGGGCGAGAACAAGAGAGCGCTCGAACTGGCGTCGCTGGAGGCGCACGAGCGTGTCGACGATACTTTGATCCAGGCGATCTACGTACCGGTCAAACAAGCCACAGTCGCCCTAAATACCGGTGATGCCAGAAAGGCCCTCGAGCTGATGAAGCCGGCCTTGCAGTATGACAAAGCCACACCGATCTCCCTCTATGTCCGTGGCCTTGCATATTTGAAAGCAGGAGACGGGGCTGATGCGGCCGGGGAGTTCCACAAAATTCTGGCGCTTTCCAATTACGCCCCGACGGACATTCTCCTGCCCTTTGCGCGGCTTGGCATGGCCCGCGCGTATGTTCTGCAGGGCGACATCGTGAAGGCTAGGTCGATGTTTCAAGATATTCTCACATTCTGGAAAGATGCCGATCCCGACCTCCCGACCATAGAACGAGTCAAGACGGAGTACGCCAAGCTGCGCTAGCCTGGCCGAGCTGTCCTAACACGACATTCGAGCTTGCGAGGCCCGACCGCCGAACCGTCTACCTGGAGCATGCTAGCCAGCCTTTTGCGACTCGCGCGACACTAGAGCCCGAAGATTCAGGTTGCGGATTAAGCGGTGGAGGTAATTCGGATGCACGCCGAGGACCTTGGCCGCTTCCGTGATCATTCCGCGGCTGCGCTCGACTGCTTCCACGATCATCTGCTTCTTTAGCGCATTGATCGCTTGATGATATTTCGATCCCATGGTGGCCTCCGGTTGGCCCTCTAGTAGCGTCTCGGGCAAATCCTCCGGAACAATTCTGTCTCCTACTCCGAGCACTATCGCCCGCTCGATCGCGTTTTCCAGTTCCCGAACATTTCCTGGCCAGGAATAGTTCATCAGAACTGCCCGTGCCGAAGGAGAGATGCCCTTGAGCGACCGCTTGCATTTCTTGGAATGCTCCGCGGCAAAATACATCGCCAAAAGCGGGATGTCTTCCGGATGCTTACGCAAGGGGGGCATATTGATCGAGACGACATTGAGCCGGTAAAACAGATCCGGCCGGAAGGAGCCACTTTTCATCGCCTCTTCCAGGTTTCGATTGGTCGCCGCAACGAAACGCACATCAACCTTGATGGACCGGGTGCTGCCGACACGCTCGAACTCTCGTGTCTGTAGTGCGCGTAGCACCTTTGCCTGCAACGCCAACGGCATTTCGCCCACTTCATCGAGGAACAACGTCCCCAGGTTAGCCACTTCGAGTCGGCCCATCTTCATCGCCGTTGCGCCGGTGAACGCGCCCCGTTCGTGGCCGAACAGCTCACTCTCCAACAGGGTCTCGGTAATGGCCGCGCAATTCAGAGCGACGAACGGCCTGTCCTTGCGAGGACTGTTGCGATGTATCGCCCGGGCCACCAGTTCCTTCCCCGTCCCACTCTCGCCCCGAATGAGCACCGTGGCATCGCTCTTGGCTACGCGCGCGATGAATTCCGTCACCGATGTCATGGCTGCACTTTCGCCAACCATTGGGTGGTCCAATTCGATGTCCGTCCGCAGACAGAGATTCTCGTGTTCGAGCGATTCTAGATGCATGGCGTTCTCGAGTGCCACGGCGAAAATGCTGGCGACGGCCGTAACAAAGCGTACGTGGTTTTCCTCGAAGGGCAAATTCGAGCGGCCGACAAGATACAGTGCGCCGACGGTATCTTTCGTGCCCGAAAGTTTGACGCAGAGTACGAACTGCTCGTTCGCCGCTTGCTTACCGGGCGTTTCGGGCTCGTTCACCGCTTGCTTACCGAGCGTTTCGGGCTCGTTCACATTCACCACGTCGCAGCCTTCCCACAAAACGCGATTCACAATTTTCCAGTTCACCTCGCCGGGCTC
>JAFAWX010000103.1 GCA_019241535.1 Acidobacteriota bacterium
AACCGCTCCGCGGCGTGTCGTATTCCCATGTATTCGGCTTCTCCGAAGGCAAAACGCGTCGAGTTCCGCCCGCCAGACCCGAGTTGTAATCCTTACATGGCGTTCGCAGCCATGATGATGGCCGGGCTTGACGGGGTCGAGAATAAGGTCGATCCGGGCCAGCCGCTCGACAAGGACATTTACGATCTGGGTCCGGAGGAGCTGGCCAAGGTTCCTTCGATGCCCGGCTCGCTCGAAGATGCGCTGTACGCCCTCGAAAAAGACCATGCCTTCCTGCTGAAGGGAGATGTATTCACCGAGGAGCTCCTGAGCACCTACATAGATTACAAACGCTCGAAGGAGGTCGATGCCGTCCGGCTGCGCCCGCATCCTTACGAGTTCGCCTTGTATTACGACATTTAGGAAAGCAGACAACTTTTGCGACCCCAGCCCGGCAGGCTTTGCCGGGCTTTTTTCGTGGGCGCTGTCTTGACTTCCTACCCATTTGGCTGATGTGCTCCGCGCCGCTCGTTTGAGATTCTTTCGGGTGGAGGAGTCAACGATGGCAACTTGGAGCGAACTTTCAAACGAAATAGCAGAGGGAATTCAATCAGCCGGCCGCAGCATCGTGAGCGTACAGGGGGATGGTCGACGGACGGCCGCCGGCATCGTCCTGGACGACAGCACGATTCTCACCTCTGCGCAGGGAATATCAGAAGCCGACAACATTTCCGTCTGGATATCCCGACAACAACCATTAAAGGCCAGCTTGCTCGGGCGCGACCACGGCAGCGACCTCGCGCTTCTTAAAATCGATGGCAAATTAGGCGAGCCGGCGCTGTTTGCCGATAGCCCGCAGCTCGCGCTTGGGCAACTGGTGGTCGCCGTCGCCCGCACCTGGCGCGGCAATCTAGTCGCAAGTTCCGGTATCCTCTCCGGGCTGATGGGGGAGTGGCAGACCCACGGGGGAAAAAAAATCGAGGCATTCATCCGCCCTGACCTGACGCTTTATCCCGGTTTTTCCGGCGGAGCGCTGCTCGGAGCGGATCGAAAAATCATCGGCATGACGACGCGAGGCCTGGCCCGCGGATCTTCCCTGGCCGTGCCCTATGCCACGATCAAAAGGATCACCGCGCTGCTGCGGGATAAGGGCTATGTTCCCAGCCCGTATCTCGGGGTCGGTCTGCAACCCGTGCGTCTGCCGGAGTCCTTGAGGCGAAAGCTGAATCTAAGCGAACACGCAGCCGCTCTGGTGGTGCATCTCGAAGGGGGCAGCCCGGCAGACCACGCCGGATTAATGCTGGGCGATATCCTGCTCGCAGTAGCAGATACGAGGCTCGGCGAGGAGCGTACGGTTTCGATTCTCTCTCGCTTGGCACCGGACCAGAAGGCAAACATAGAAGGCATCCGGGGAGACGAGCTATTCAACCGTAGCGTGGTCATCGGAGAACGTCCCCGCAGACAGGGATGAATGCAAGAGCCGACACGCGTATTTATCCTCGCCGATAGCGGAGCGGGTGTGCGCAAGCTGGGCGCTGTTTTTGATCAAGCTGGTTTCCTTCTGATTGGATCTCAGACGATTGAAACCACAAGCCCGTTCGAAACAGGCTTGGCGGATGTAATCGTAATCCGCTCCCGCAAGGCTGAGACCGCCTCGATCCTCGTTTCTCGTGCCGGCCTGCCGGTTCTCTGGGTAGGCCAAGCCGCTGATGGCGGGGCCGCGGCAAGGGGAATGTTCGGACATGTCCCGGAAGATGCCAGTCTGGCCCAGATTAGGGCAGCGGCAGCGGCGCTCGCGGTCGGTTTGCAAATCAAGCCGCGCGAGGACCGGAGCTACGCGGAGGAATCCGAGTTTACCATGCTTGATCCCCTAACCGACCGGGAACTTGAGGTGCTGAATCTCGTCGCCGAAGGCTTCCCGAATCGGGAGATAGCGCGCAGGCTGCGAGTTTCTCCTAATACTATAAAGTTTCACGTGAGTTCCATCATCGGAAAGCTAGGTGCGAGTTCGAGAACCGAGGCGGTCACCCTGGGCCTGAGGCACGGCCTCATCATCATTTGAGCGCAAGACAGGCTGGGGCGGAAAAGCAAAAACCCGGCAACTTGCCGGGTCTTGGCATTCAGCGGGCTAAGGATTCACATCGCCTTCAGACGCGTGCTGGCAGGTTCCAGTTCGTGAAGGCGGGCAAGAGTTGGGGTTGTGGCCGTGTGGGGATCGAAATCCTTCAGTTCCGGCAACTCTTCGCAGATCGCTTCAATGGTTGCAGTCGACTTTTGTAGAACGGTAAGAAGATATTTGCGGGCAATCGGCCGGTCGGCGGGGTGGACGAGTTTCCACCAACGCCTCATTGACTCCTGCACATCGCCTTCGGATTTGGCGTCTTCGACGAGGCTGTCAATCAACCGGTAGACCTTACTTTTTACAGCTTGATATGAAACTGAAATCTCCTGCCCCATTTTCCAGTTGACTCCTTCGTCCATGCGACAGCACGACCCTCGCCAAACCTCCGCTATGATTTGTCGGCACTTACGTCTCCTGTCACGCGCTCCTCTCCAAGTTGTTGGAGAAACGCTGTTGAGATTATGGTTTTCTGTAGGAGGCACTTAGAGACCAAACGATGGCCTTATATGTACAATGCGGGCTTTCGCGAGGAGGTGATCCTCTGCCAAGCACTCGAAAGGGAGGGAGCCGCATCGCGAGAATCGCCGGAGGCATCGATGAAGCGGCTTTCCTTTCTAGTAATTGCCCTGGGGCTTGCTTTGCATGCGCAGGCACAGCATGAACCTGCGGCCCCCAGCCAGCCCCGTTTGTTTTTGCCCGCCGATACTTTCTGGGGCTGGGTGCAATTTGATCTCGCTCCCCCGCATAATGAAATCGATCCCAACCTCTGCCGAGCGGATGCGGGAAGCTTTGGCGGATCGAGCGCTCCCTGTAATGCTTTTGCCCGTTACATGCTGTCGGGCGTGGCGGAAGTGCGGCCGTTTGGCCGCGGACCGCTGCGCCGCTTTATGCTTTTTGCCGAGCCCCGCTTTCTTTTTGGCAGGAATGTTCCCCGCGACCTCTACACCTGGTCATTCGATGCGATCGGCATCGAGCGTTCCTGGGGCGCCGCGGTTTACCTGGGCCAGGGTTTCGAAATGCGGGTGACGCAGCATTTTCTATTTGACCGACTGGGGGCGCGGGACAGAAATCTAGGCGCCGCAGATCTCGGGCCGAATGGTCCCTGGGGCCGCTACAACACAATTGGCGTGCGTAAGTACTTTGGAACCCGCCGGTGGTAGCCGAAGAAGCCATGCTATGCTGATCTGACCAGCGCCGGCGGCTTCTCTCAAGCAGCAATCCACCTTGACGCCTTCTCCCAAACATCCGGGAAAAGCTGCTCCCATCGGCTTCGACGCCGTCCCTTTTCGCGAGCCCGAAATTGCCCGGCGGAATTATGAGCGGGTTTCGACAAATCTGACGCCGGCTTTGGCGAACGCACTTCCCGCCTTGCTGGCCGACTCAGCCGACCCCGACTCATCGTTGCTGCTTTTCGATCGCCTGGTCACGGAAGCCTCCCGGGAGAGCCTGCGCCTGATGGAGGCGCACCCGTACCTCGCCCACTATGCCATTGCCGTTTTCGGAAGCAGCTGGTATCTGGGCGAAACTCTGCTGCGTAATCTGGACTTGCTGCACACTTTGGCTCGGGAGAAGCGGCTGGACCACAGTTTCACGCGCGAAGAGTTTTCCGAAGCCCTGGCCCGGTTCCGGTCCCGCTCGTTTGAGGGCGGCGGCTCGCTGCTGCTGTCTCGCTTCAAGAAACGGGAGTATGTGCGCATCGTACTCCGCGACGTCTTGGGCATTGCTCCGCTGGCTGAAACCACGGCGGAGATCTCGGCCCTGAGCGACGTGCTGATCGAGGAGGCGCTGCGGGAAGCCGATAGCGAGATGGAGCGCCGCTTCGGACTGCCGCAGCATCTGGATTCCGCCGGCCGGGCAGTAAGTACTCCCTTCGCGGTATTTTCCTTAGGGAAACTGGGCGGCAACGAACTCAACTACAGCTCCGACATCGACCTGCTTTTTCTCTTTGGCGACGGCCCCGAGCCGCTGACGGCCGCCATCTCGAATCACGAATATTTCGTGCGGCTGGCGCAGCAGGTAGTCGAAATTCTGTCGCGGCCGACCGAAGAAGGTCCGGTATTCCGCATTGACCTGCGCCTCCGCCCCCAGGGCAACGAAGGAGAACTGGCCGTCAATTTGTCTCGCGCGCTCGACTACTACGCCTTTACGGCTCACGACTGGGAGCGCCAGGCGCTCATCAAGGTGCGCTTTTCGGCAGGAAACGAGGCGCTGGCGCGGGAGTTCATCCGCCGCGTGCAGCCTCTGGTTTATCGCGCAGAGGTCAACTTTGCCGCCATTAAGACGGCGCTGGTGAGCCGGGAAAGGATCGAACGCAAGCGGCGCAGGCAGGCCGCTGTTGAAGGGCAAAGCATCGACGTCAAACTCGACCGCGGCGGCATCCGTGATATTGAGTTTCTGGTGCAGTGCCTGCAGCGTATGTACGGGGGCGCCGAGCCCTGGCTGCGCTCGGGCGGAACGCTTTTCTCCCTGCAGAAGCTTCACGACAAAGGGCATATCAGTGGACGCGATTTCCACGACCTCACAGTCGCGTACACCTTCCTGCGCCATCTGGAACACCGCCTGCAGCTTCGCCATGGACAACAGGTGCACCGCCTGCCCTCGTCGCCCGACGAGCTCAGGTCATTCGAGCGCGCCATGGTCGGTCATACCGCCGGATACCGGCTGGGGAACCTGGCTGCCGCAGTCATGGAACAGATGGCCGCTGTGGCCGAGATCTATCAGCGGATCATTTACCAGCAGCAGGCAGCGAGACCGCTGGTCGCGGCCGAGGGCGAGTTCCGTCTGCAGAGCCGCACGGAAGTGGTCGGAAGAGAGCAATCACATCAGGAGCTTCTTGAGCGGGTCGGCGAGGATGCGCCAGAGCTTGCCGGCATCCTCCGGGCGGCAAAACTGGGCTCGCCGCTACGACGCAACCTGCTGCGTTTCTTAAGCTCTGCTTACACCAGCTCTGGCCGGTTTGCGGCCATTATGCGTGCCCAGGCAGCCGTTGCCCGTTCCCCGGACCTATTTGCCATGAGCGAGTATCTGACCGAGATTCTGGTCCGTCATCCGGAAGAAATCTCCACCGTTGCCGGAATGCCTGCCTTTTCACCACCGGCCTCTGAAGGCAACCTCTTTATGCTTCCCGATGGGGATCATTTCGCCGGATGCGACCCGGTATTTACCTACATAGCCAATTCAACAATCAGCCACGGAGAGCGAATCCGGCTGCTGCGAAGACACTTTCGCCACCGCATGTTTCGCTCCGGTGCACACGATCTGGCTGAGTTCCGTCCAGTTTATCGAGGCTTGGCAGAAACCAGCAGCGCCGCCGAAGAGGCCGTCATGGCCGCCTTCGGGATCGCAGGTGCGCCCGCAGGACTAGCCATTCTTGCGGTGGGAAGGCTGGGCAGCCGGGAGTTCGATCTGCTCTCGGACGCCGACCTCGTCTTCATCTGCCACGAAGATCGCGACCGCCAGGCGCTGACGCGAGCCGCCGAAGAGATCATGCAGGCGCTCTCCGCCTATACCCAGGAAGGCTACGTGTTTCCCGTCGATACCCGCCTGCGCCCGCGGGGAGCAGAAGGCGAGTTGCTGATTACTCCCCGCCATCTCGAGGAGTATTTCGCCTGTGAAGCGCAGAGCTGGGAAGCGCTGATGTACACCAAGCTCCGGCTGATTGCGGGCGATCCTCTACTTGCCCGCCGCGCAGCTGCGGCCAACGAAGTCCTGTTCCGCCGTTTTGCCGAGGATGCGAAGTTTGCCGCCGAAGTGCGGCAGATGCGCAGCAGGCTTGAAGAGGCCAGCGCCCCGGAGAAAAGCATCCGCACCTCGAGCGGCGCGCTCTACGATGCGGATTTCCTCTCGAGCTTCTTGCTGGTGAAAAACGGCATCCGCACCAAGCTCGGTACTCTGCGCGATCGCCTGTGGAGGTGCGCGGACGCAGGCGTACTGGAAAAACGAGATGCCGCCGCGCTCGACCATGCCGCCGAGCTCTGCCGTACCGTGGAACACGTTCTCCGCCTGGTCGTAGGCAGAAAGACGCGCTGGCTGCCCGCCGCCGAGCACGCCCGTCATGCTACCGAGACGCTGACGTCCGCGATCCTGCGCCGCCAGTTTCCCCAGGGTCTTGAACAAGAGCTTCTCGGAACCTTCTCCGAGGTGCGGGGAATTTACGATCATGTTATCCGTTAACGGCTGATCAGAACACCCGGCGCCCGGGGATCAATTGTCCGCGCGCCGTTTATAATTTTCTGTTCCTTTTGGAAGGAGTTCACAATGGCCGGCTCTTATAATGGCGTGCCGGTGCCGAGCGACGGCGCGCCTATCAGCTATCACCAGGGTCGCTCGCAGGTTCCGCCGAATCCGATTATTCCGTTCATCGAAGGCGATGGCACAGGGCGTGACATCTGGAGAGCGTCGTTGCGGGTCTTTGAATCTGCCGTCGAGAAAGCTTACGGCGGAAAACGACGTGTGGTCTGGTATGAAATCTTTGCCGGAGAGAAAGCCAAGGCGAAGTTCAACGATTGGCTGCCGCAGGACTCCGTCGAAGCGATTCGGCAGTTCCGGGTTGCCATCAAGGGACCGCTGACGACGCCGGTTGGCGGGGGGATACGTTCGCTCAATGTCACGCTGCGCCAGGTGCTCGACCTGTATGCCTGCGTGCGCCCGGTGAAGTATTACAAAGGTACGCCCTCGCCCGTGAAATACCCTGAACGCATGGATGTAGTCATCTTCCGCGAGAACACAGAGGATGTTTATGCCGGCGTCGAGTGGGAGCAGGGAACCGCCGAAGCTCGCAAACTCATCGAGTTTCTCAATCAGGAAATGCTGAAAGGCGGAAAGAAGCAGGTGCGAGCGGATTCCGGGGTGGGCATCAAACCGATCTCCGTCTTCGCAACCAAGCGACTGGTCCGCATGGCGATTCAGCACGCGCTCGAAAACCGACGCAAGAGCGTGACTTTGGTGCATAAGGGAAATATTCAGAAATTTACCGAAGGCGCTTTCCGCAAGTGGGGATATGAACTTGCGGTTGAAGAGTTTCGCGACCGGATTGTCACCGAACGCGAAAGCTGGATTTTGGAGAACAAAGACACCAGTCCCGACCTCTCGATCGAGCAGAATGCGGCATTGATCGAACCCGGACTGGAGTTTGCCGCGGAAGAGTTCCGCCAGGCAGTTTACGCCGAAGTGCGCCAGGTGCTCGACACCATCTACCGCACGCACGGACATGGCGCATGGAAGACCAAGCTGATGATCAACGACCGCATCGCGGATTCGATTTTTCAGCAGGTGGTGACGCGAGCCGACGAATACGCGGTGCTGGCCACGCCGAATTTGAACGGCGACTACATCTCCGACGCCTGCGCGGCGCAGGTGGGCGGGCTCGGCATCGCTCCGGGAGCTAACATCGGAGACGGATACGCCGTCTTTGAAGCCACCCACGGGACCGCCCCCAAATACGCCGACAAAGATGTCATCAATCCCGGGTCGGTCATGCTTTCCGGGGCGATGATGTTCCGCTACCTGGGATGGTACGAGGCGGCCGAGCTGATCGAAACCAGCCTGGAACGTACGATTGAGCAAAAGAAGGTCACTTACGATTTCTATCGCCTCATGACCGGCGCCACAAAAGTCACAACCAGCAAGTTCGCAGAGCACATGATCGAAAACATGGGGGCCGCGGTGCTGGCGACTGCCTAGCGGGTCCCACAGGTCTGCTGGAAGGGAGATGCATGCGCAGAAAGGTAACCATTGTTGGTTCCGGTAACGTGGGGGCGACGGCCGCTCACTGGATTGCCTCGAAAGAACTCGCCGATGTAGTTTTGATTGACATCATCGACGGAGTGCCACAGGGTAAGGGCCTCGACCTGCTTGAGGCCATGCCTATCGAGAAGCGCGATGCTCATATTCTCGGGACTACCTCCTATGGCGATACCTCGAATTCCGATATCGTGGTTATCACCGCCGGGATTCCGCGCAAGCCGGGCATGAGCCGTGATGACTTGCTTAATACCAACCACAAGATCATGGCCGAGGTTGTCGCTCAAGTCGTCAAGTACTCGCCCACTTCCATCCTTATCGTGGTCTCGAATCCTCTTGATGCCATGGCCCAGGCCGCCTACCGCCTGAGCGGCTTTCCCCGCGAGCGGGTCATCGGCATGGCCGGAGTGCTGGATTCGGCCCGCTTTCGTACATTCATCGCCGAGGAATTAGAGGTCAGCGTCGAAAACGTGACCGCCTTTGTGCTGGGTGGTCATGGCGACACCATGGTTCCGCTGGCGCGTTATTCAACCGTGGCCGGCATTCCGATAACCGAGCTGATCGCTGCTTCTCGGCTGGAACAGCTGGTGCAGCGCACACGCGATGGTGGGG
>JAFAWX010000288.1 GCA_019241535.1 Acidobacteriota bacterium
TAATGCCGGACTGAACCAGCTGATGCCAAACCTCGAGCACCTGAAGCAGGAATTTGACAAACAGGGGCGGGAGCACCGCGAACAGTGGAAAAACGAAATGAAGACGCTGCACGAAGACATGCGTCGCCACCAGCAGGAGTTTGAAAACGAAATGAAGCATTGGCTTGGAGCCGATATCTGAGTGACGCGGGTGAGCCCGCCCGGGCTCATCGCTTCGCTCGGCGAATGGGATTGCTCGTAATTCGAGGGTGCCAGGCTGACGCCCCGATGTCCCTGATACCACCTGCCGAGATCTTTCAAAAAAACCGACCATTCACTTTGGCACCGCGGCTCTGTGGGCGCTACCGCAATAATTGAAGCGCAACTTCTAACTCTATCGCCGTACTTCTCGGCGGAGGTCAGAGACTTCACGACATGGAACAATCTCAAGACCGATGCTCGGGGTGCGAGCTCCGGCCCCATTTGGTGATGGTTTTGATGAGCCCGAGAAATACCAGACAAAACCAGAAATCGATGGCCACGCCTAAGTCCAACCTCATGGGGTCGTGGCGGGCGGCGGGCGGGAGATGAGGCATGAGCAGAAAGTAAGCGATGTTGCCGGCCACCACCGCGATCAGAGACTGAAAAAAATTCACCTTAAAGCGATTTGACACCGAAATGTCCCACATGGGTAGCGGTCGGCGGCTCCACGGCACGCGGACTCAGGGGTTCACGGTTTCACTGCGCCCGGCCGGTTCTGGCAAGTCCGATATTCGCTCGCCGAGTTTCGATCCGTCGCCGTTTTGTTAACATCTCCTTCGATGCTCGAACCGTCCACCGCAGTTCAGTATGTGAGAGGGATCGGCCCGCGAGTAGGGGAAATCCTCGCCGACAAGCGAATTCATACGGTGGATGATCTCCTCCATTATCTGCCTTTTCGGTATGAAGACCGCATCAATCCGCGCTCCATTCCCGAGCTGCTCCCGGGAGAGATGGCGACGGTCATCGCCGAGGTGCGCAGCACCAATTTACTGCGCACGCGGCGCATGCCCATCTTCCAGATGACGGCCAGCCAGGGACGGGCACGGCTGAAGTGCGTCTGGTTCAATGCCGCCTACCTGCGGGACAAGTTCCAGCCCGGCCAGATGATCGCCCTTTACGGGCGAGTTGAGGACAGCCGCGGTGAATTGCAGCTCATGCAGCCGCAGTTTGAGATCCTAACGGCCGATGGTCAGGGCGAAAACCGGCCAGTCGACTCTCTCGAAGTCGGCCGCATTGTCCCCATTTACGAATCCGCCGGACAGGGGCGGCTCACCGCCCGCTGGTTCCGGCGCGCCATTCGCACCGCCCTCGAGAACCTCACGCCCGAACTGCCCGAGGCCATTCCGGCGGCGGTTCGCAGGCGGATGAATCTTGTTTCGGCACGCGAGGCCCTGTGGAAGGTTCATTGGCCAGATGAGGGTGCGAGGCTCGAGGAACTCGAAGCCCAGCGCAGCCCTGCACACATCCGCCTGATTTTTGAAGAGCTGTTTTTTCTCGAGCTCGGACTGGAACTGAAGCGGCGGGAGCAAAAGGCGCATACCGGGATCGCCTTTCAGCTGAACGACCGAGTGCGCCAGGCCATCAAGCGGATTCTTCCCTTTCACCCCACCACTGCCCAGAAGCGTGTCTTGAAGGAAATTGTCGCTGACATGGAAAAACCCTTTCCCATGCGCCGGCTGCTCCAGGGCGACGTGGGCTCGGGAAAGACGCTGGTCGCCTTTGAAGCCGCCATCGTCGCCATTGAGAACGGCTACCAGGCCGCGCTGATGGCGCCTACCGAGATCCTGGCCCAGCAGCACTATTTTTCCGCCCGCCGCATCCTTGAACCCTCCGGATACCGTATCGTTCTGCTCACCGGTTCACTCGAAGATGATCGCAAGCGGGACATCCGCCGCCACATCGCGCAGGGAAATGCGCAGCTGATCATCGGTACGCATGCCCTGATCGAACAACCGGTGGAATTCCTGAATCTGGGGTTTGTCATCGTTGATGAACAGCACCGCTTTGGCGTGCTTCAGCGCTTCAAACTGATGAAAAAAAGTGCCGAGGGTGCGGCCAAGACGGGTCCCCTCGATTCTGTGGGCGGTCCGGCTCTCGAGCCGGACGTGCTGGTTATGACCGCAACGCCCATCCCCCGCACCCTGGCGCTGACGCTTTATGGCGATCTCGATCTCAGTCTGCTAGACGAAATGCCCCCGGGTCGAACCCCGGTCATCACTCGCCGTGTTCCCGACAGCCGCTCGCCGGAGGTCTGGGAATTCGTGCGCAAGCAGGTTGACGGCAAACACCAGGCATATATCGTCTACCCGGTGATTGAGGAAAACCAAGAGAGCGAGCTCAAGGCGGCGATGAAGATGTACCGGGAACTGAGCAGCAAGATCTTTCCCGGTTACCGGGTGGCCGTGCTGCACGGGAGAATGGATCCCGAGACGAAAGAACTGACTATGAAGTTGTTCCAACAGGGCGAGATCCAGATTCTGGTTTCGACTACCGTGATCGAGGTTGGTGTGGATGTAGCCAATGCCACGGCAATGGTCATCGAGCATGCGGAACGCTTCGGCTTGGCGCAACTGCATCAGCTGCGGGGACGCATCGGCCGCGGAGCAGCGAAATCCTATTGCGTCCTCATGACCGGGGGCAGAATTTCCGAAGAAGGCGAGCGCCGACTGGATGCTATGGTGCGCACGAGCGACGGCTTCGCCATTGCCGAACTTGACCTTGAGCTGCGCGGCCCGGGCGAATTCTTCGGCACCCGGCAGGCGGGGTTGCCAAGCTTCCGCGCCGCCAATCTGATTCGCGACCGCCACCTCCTCGAGCTTGCCCGGAAGGAAGCCGGCGCCGTGCTGTCGGGACCAAACACGGAAGTGTCGCAGGAAGAAATCGACCGGGCCCTGCGACAGATGCGCACGCGCTGGCAGAGGTCGTACGGGCTGGTCGAAGTCGCCTGAGTGCTCGCGGCATTTAAGGAGACTTTCTCGATTCCCGGCGATAGAATCGCGTCTGGATAGCGGTGGTCCACTTGGGGTGGAGGCTTACGGTGATGAAACGACTCGGTTACTGGCCACTATTGGTGTTGGCGGGCAGCGCTCTGGCCTGCGCCGCTGATCAAAGGCCAAAAATTCTGGGAATCGACCATGTCGTCTTCTACACCACATCGGCAGAGGCAAACCAGCATCTCTATAGCGGCATTCTCGGCCTGGCAGCTGGCACCCCGCTCGAAGATGGCGCCGTCCAGCACTTCGTCGTGGGTACGCAGTGGGTCGCCTACCGCCCGGCCGGCGATCCACAGACGAACAACCGCCTGGATCACGTCGCCCTGACAACCGATGACGTGGGCGCGCTCAGGCGCTATCTCGAGGCACGGGGTGTTAAGGTCGGGGACCCGATCAGCGTACTAAAAGATGGAAGCCGCAGGTTCAATGTTTCAGATCCCGAAGGACACAAGATTGAATTCGTCGAACGCGCGAAATCCCAGACCCCGCCGGCCATGAATGGCGATCCGGTGTCCAGGCGTATTATTCACGCTGGATTCACGGTTAGAGACCGGGCCGCCGAAGACCGTTTTTATCGGGATATTCTCGGATTCCACCTCTACTGGTATGGGGGGATGCAGCCGGAACGCACCGACTGGGTGGCCATGCAGACCCCGGAAGGCACCGATTGGCTGGAGTACATGCTGAACGTGCCTGCGCAGCCCGATTTGCGGATCACAGGTGTGCTGAATCACTTCTCGCTCGGGGTACGCGAAATGAAGCAGGCCCAGGCAAAGCTCGAGTCGCATGGGTGGACGCCCCACGGGAATGAGCATGCGCAAATGGGAAGAGATGGCAAGTGGCAGCTCAACGTCTTCGATCCCGATCTCACCCGAATCGAGCTGATGGAGTTTAAGCCTGCGCAAAAACCCTGCTGTTCAGAGTTCCAGGGCCAGCATCCTCAGGAACCCTGATTCGCGACCTGTTGCCGACCCAGGTCGAAACACTTGGCCACCGCTCCGCTCCCTCGTGGTTCTCTGATGACACGCTATTACGCTGCAAGGCGGGAGCCGACGAGACGGCTCTACACGCGAAGAAGCCCAGAGGCCAAAACCGGTCAAGGGCAATTCACGTGGAAAATGCGCCTCGGGGGATTCATGTCCTTGGAGTGAGTGGCTGCTATAGGTCGAGAACGTTC
>JAFAWX010000198.1 GCA_019241535.1 Acidobacteriota bacterium
ATTGCTGAGTGGACCTCTCGGGCAAGGGCCAGGTACCCCGTTCAACGGTAAACCTTGGGCCCGCTCAGCAGGGCTGTCCGTCTGTCGGGCTGGCACAATTCTCAAATTGGTCCGAACCCGATCCTTCGACCACAGCCCGACTGGCCCAAAGCGATTCCGCTAAGAGCACGCTTCTTCTATGCCGGGAAGAAGCTCAGGCAGGTTCGGCGAGTCGCATCTTTTATTAATTATACATACTGTATGATTAAACACAAATAGCAGAATACAATTCAGCATGTCTCCGCGCTCCTACAGCATGGAAAAACGAGAGGCCGGTACCAATGAGACGCGACTCCGCATTCTCGAAGCCGCCCGCCGGGCGCTAGCGCAGGAGCGCGACGAGGCACTGAGCATGGAAGCAATCGCCCGGCGTGCCGGTGTTTCCCGTCTCACGATTTATTACCACTTCAACTCGCGCCCGGGACTGCTCGAGGCCCTTTACGATTATGTGGCAACGCGGGGGGGTATGCAGCGCATTGCCGAGATTTTCCGCGAACCGAAACCCTCGGCAGCTCTCGACAAGCTGGTCGACATCTTCGTCGCTTTCTGGGCGTCCGATCGCGTCGTAATACGGCGGCTACGTGCCATGGCGGCCCTTGATCCTGAAATTAGGCGGGGCATTGACGCCCGAGATGCCCGTCGCCCGCATATCGCTCGGGAGATATTGAAGCGGCTGGCGGCGGCCGAAAAGAACATCTATGGCGAGGAGCAATTGAACGCCAGCGCCAATGTCATCGCCATGCTTACCGGTTTCGCCAATTACGATGCCCTGGCGAGTGCCGGATACAGCGGGAAAGAGATCAGTGCCATCATCGCTCGCCTGGTTCATTTTGCGGCGACTTGGCCGGCGCGCCACTAACGCCGTTACAGTCAAGCGTAGGAGTGACGCCGGTCTCTTCTAGAAGGCCCTTCTGCGCGCCGCCATGGTTACTTAAGTTCGCTGTTGCTTGTCGCTGCTATGGGCCACGGGAGAGCAGAAAACCGTATCGGCGGGCGGCCCATCTTATGAGAACGAAATCAGCATGCGTCGGGCGACTTCTTGGCGAGGGTTGCCGCAACTGTGACGGGAGAACCGGTTCGGGCGCAACGGCAACAGGTTGGCAGAGCCTTTTAGCCGTCTGGTCCGGTATATAATTTTCTTCTCTGTTCCGCGGAGCGCGACCGGTAAGATTTAGTGCCGCGTGATGGATTTGGCCGCAGGTTTTTTGGGATTTCCGAAGCTTTGAGGTTTTTAACATGTTGGCACGTTTTCGCTGCCGGGACTGCGGCGCTTCGCAGGCTTATCGTTCCAGACGTCGCAACTTTCTCGAAAAATATCTGCTTCCATTTATTCTGTTGCGCCCCGTACGCTGCGCAAACTGTTTCAGAAGGAGCAATGCTTCTCTCTTCGCGCATGTCCTCGAACGGGGGGAGCAGCCTATCTCGCGTGCGCGACCGCGAACCCGAGTCGCCTGAGCCGATTGCTTGTGTCTAAACTCCCCGCTATACTGAAGGCAATTCGTCCGGCTGGAGCCTAAACCGGCGCCGGACGAGGGAGGCTGGTCTTCAGCAGTACCGGAGGCACAACTCGTGCAACCGCTCCCGAACGAGATCTGTTGAACGCGACGGTTTCCGGGGATCTGATTCTCCGGACCTTGCTACGCGACCCGTACCACAGCCCTCGTCATTTCAACAATATCCGGCAAACAAGCGATCCGGCCTGCGGTTTCCCTCCGGGAGTGGACGAGGAGTACGCGTTCAAACCCATTAGAGACATTAGGCATGTCCCTGCACAGGCATAACTCGAGAGCGGAAGCGGGCCATTCGGTGACGGCGGTTTTTGGCATTCACCAGGACAGCGATCCCCAGGCTCTGCACGCGCCCGTCCTGGTCCTGAACGCGTCCTACGAGCCGATTAACATTTGTGCCGCCCGGCGCGCTATTGTGCTTGTGCTGAAGGGCGTGGCCATGGCGGAAGAGGAGAATGGCCATTTCCTCCATGCCGCGCGTCTGACGCTTCGCGTCCCATCCGTGATTCGCCTGCTTGAGTATCGCCGGATTCCCCATCAGACGCGCGCACTCTCCCGCAAGAACATCCTGTTGCGCGACCGCAATACCTGCCAGTACTGCGGTGAGCTGATGGCATCGAGCGAATTGACGCTCGACCACGTGGTTCCACGATCCAGAGGCGGAGCCTCCACCTGGGAGAATCTTGTCGCCTGCTGTCACACCTGCAATCGCCGCAAAGGCAATCAGCTGCCGCCAGAGGCGAGCATGAAGCTGCTGCGCGAGCCCCATGCCTTTAATCTGCATACCAGCCGTCACATCATGCGCCTGATGGGACGCTCGGACGACAAGTGGCGGAAGTACCTGTTCTACTAAGCGAGTCTTCAGCAAGAGCAAAACGGGCGGTCAGGG
The DNA here is from genome assembly GCA_019241535.1 of Acidobacteriota bacterium. Classification (GTDB taxonomy): domain Bacteria; phylum Acidobacteriota; class Terriglobia; order Terriglobales; family Acidobacteriaceae; genus Gp1-AA145. Next base: position 2,437 of record JAFAWX010000198.1, read on the forward strand.
CTGCTGCTGCTGCTTCTGCTGGTCTCCCGGCGGTGGCTGCTGTCCCTTGGGCAACTCTTGTCCCTGATAGGTGATCTTGACCTTCGAGCCAAAGCGCTTGTAATCGGTGTACTTGACGATCTCGCGAATGTGAACGTCGTTCAGCTTGAAGTGCAAGGTGTCATCGGCTTTGGTGTAGGCCGGGAACCAGTAACGGCCATCGACCTGCTCGCGCCAGGTGGTGAACTTGGGGAAGAGATTTTCGTTATTTTTCTTTCGGATGTCAGGAACGGTCTTGCCTGATGTCTTTACGATCTGCAGATCCTGGTCGTCGACCCAGATTCGCCCCTGGAAGTAGCGCTTCTTGGCCTCGATTTTCTTTGGAGCAATGTCGAAGACGTAGCAGTGCAACTCGTCTTCCTGCTGCTGGCCGACGTAGAGGATATCGTACTCGGGAATTTCATCCGTGGTCAGAACGAAGGGAAGCAGATGGCGGATGTCCTGCAGGTCTTCGGGAGACATCATAACCTCGGTCAGCGTCGACTGAGGGGCAAAGACCACATTCTCCAAATGGTGCCCCTGGTCGTCATAAGTTACATCGAAGACCTCGCGATATTCTCCGTTGACGGCAGTGCCGTCAAGCGTCTGCACTCTCACGTCCTGGCGGAAGGTATACTCGTCGCGCGCCTCCTTAAATTCCTTCTCCTTGGCAGCAAATCGCTGGATGATCTCCTGCACGCTGATTCCCTTGGGGGGATCGGAAATCAGTTGCCCCTCTTGTGGAAAGGCGGATGCGCTCAGAACCAGAACAAGCGGCAGCAAAACCCGTGTCGTTTTCATAGATTTCGGAAGCAACAGTTTGGAGACGCTCCCTACTTTAGATGCTCAAACCAGGCTTGCGCTACAGGGGATTTTCAGGCCCCGCTGCCACCCGTCGACCCTATGCAGACCCGCCCGTTCCCAGGTGAAAAGCCCGAGAAGCGGGGCCTTTCGCCATGTTTGGTAATATTCAACGGATGGGCCCGCCCCATTCCTTCGCCGCTCAATCGGCCTCCGTTCTGCAGCAGGAAATTGCCGCCCTGGCGGAGCTTCCCCGGGTGCGCGCAGCGATCGAGTGGTTCCGTGATCAGGAGCCGCGGTTTGCGGAATGGCAACTGCAGGCCTCTCGCATACCCGCTCCCCCATTCGGAGAAGATGCCCGCGCTGCCTGGCTGGAAGCGCAATTCCAGTCTCTCCGCCTAGCGCGAGTGTACCGCGACGGAGTGGGCAATGTGCTCGCTCTTCGCCCCGGATTGGAGCAGGGCCCGGTTTCGCTCAGTGCTCATCTGGACACGGTTTTTCCCTCGGCAACGCCTCTCAATATTCGCCAGCAGGGGCGAAAGCTGTATGGCCCGGGAATTTCCGACAACGCGGCAGGCTTGGTTGCTCTCCTGGCGGTAGCCGCCGCCTGCCAGGAGTTCTCTTTCAGCCATACCGCGCCCCTGCTTTTCATCGCCAACGTCGGAGAGGAAGGCGAAGGCGACCTGCGTGGCATGCGTCAGGTTTTCTTTCACTCCGAGTGGAAAGATTCGATTCGCGCCAGCGTGATCCTAGATGGAGCAGGTTCTGATACGGTCGTCTCTGAAGCCTTAGGCAGTCGCAGATTCGAAATTGTGATTCGCGGGCCGGGCGGACACTCCTGGAGCGACTTTGGCGCGCCCCATCCTATCCTGGCGATGGCCCGTGCCATTCATCTGTTTTCACAGACGCGCGTTTCCTCTTCACCTAAGACCACGTTCAACGTAGGCGTTATAAGCGGCGGCACATCGGTCAACTCCATTCCCGAGTCGGCCAGCATGCGGGTCGACATTCGCTCCACCACCGCCATGGAAATCGAACGTCTCGAGTTTGAGTTGCGGCGAAGTGTGGAGCAGGCGGTCGAAGGCGAGGTCAGCCGGTCAGAGCGGAACAACCCTTCTCCCCATCCCGCATTGAAGGCAGAGATCAGGACTATCGGAAATCGGCCGGCAGGCGCCCTCGAGCCAAACGCCAGGATCCTGCACATCGCGCGTGCGGTCGATGCCTACCTCGGCAATACCGCCCAGATTCGGCGGGCATCGACCGATGCCAATATTCCAATATCTCTCGGACGAGACGCCATTGCGCTCGGGGGCGGCGGCAGCGGAGGCGGTGCCCATACCCTGCAAGAGTGGTTTGATCCGAGGGGGAGAGAGTTGGGCCTGGCAAGAATTCTGCTGATCGTGCTCGCCCTGACCGGAGTCTCAGGGCGCGGCGTAGGGTCGCTTTCCTCGAGCTCCTGACGGCTTTTCAGCTATTGCCACAGACTCGAACTGGCAGCTCTTTTCGGTGAGTTACGCGATTCTGGTCTTCAAGCCTCAGCCGCAAGGCAGGAAGCTATGCCGGCAACAACATGCCTTTCTCCAGATGGCGCGTAACGTGTGCGTAGGAAGCTGCATGGGGGTCGTGCGTGACCATGACCACGGTCTTATGGAAATCCTCGTTCAACCGCTTCAGGATCTCCAGTACTTCGGTAGCGGAATGGCTGTCGAGGTCCCCAGTGGGCTCGTCGGCTAACAGCAGTGTCGGGTCGCTGACGATTGCCCGTGCGATGGCTACGCGCTGCTCCTGTCCTCCGGAGAGTTGCTTGGGCAGGTGATCGACACGCTCCGCGAGTCCCACCAGTTTCAGCGCGGTCATGACGTGGTCACGCCGCTGCTGGCTATTGAGTTTGGTTAAAAGAAGCGGGAGCTCCACGTTCTCAAAGGCCGTCAACACCGGAATCAGGTTGAAGGTTTGGAATACGTAGCCGATATGCTCATTCCGCCACTTGGCCGCCTGACGATCGCCGAAGCGGAAGATATTCTGGTCGAGCACGAGAAGCTCGCCCGAGGTCGGCCGGTCGATGGCTGCGATCATGTTCAACAGGGTGGTCTTGCCCGAGCCTGACGGCCCCATGAGGGCGAGAAACTCGCCGCCAGCGATTTCAAGCGAGACGTCGTCCAGTGCTTTCACCTCGAAGGCATCGCGCTTGAAAACTTTGCTTACATTCCGCGCTTCAACCACCCTGGTTTTGGTGGCAACATGATTTACCGTTACTGTGCTCATGACTGACCCTTAATCTTAATTTTTGTTCCGTCTTTCAATCCATCAGGGGCGGTGGTGATAACCGTTTCCCCACCATTCAGGCCGCTTACCAGTGCTCCCCCGCTTCGCTGGGAAAGGACTTTCACCTCGCGTTTGATGGCCTTGCCGTCAAAGGCCAGGAACACGAATTTTCTGCCGTCGTTTTCTCGCAGCGCGCCCGTGGGCACGTAGGCACCGGCAGCCTGAGAATTTCCGCTCTTCGGCTCGTCGGCCAGAAAGCGCACGGTGGTGTTCATTTCCGGGCGCAGATGCGAATCGGGATTGAGGATCTGGACCTTGACCTCGACCGTAGCCTTCTGGCGATTCGCCTCCGGGGAAATCTCCGCAATGACCCCATTCCACTTGAGGTCAGGGAAGGCATCCACGGTGACGATCGCCTTCTGGTGAGCATTGAGCTTGGCAAAATCGTCCTGTGCAATGTCGAGATCTGCCTGAATGTCTTTCAAGTCTGCCAGTGACACCACCGACCCCTGAGGTCCGCCTTCGGCGGAGCTGGCAAACTGAGCCGTGATGAGCTCGCCCTTTTCTGCCGTGCGCTCAAGAATGGTGCCATTCACCGGGGCACGAATGACGGTAGCGTCAAGCAGCGACTTTGCGTAAGCCGCCTGCCCGGCGGCCTGGGCCAGCGCGCCTTTAGCCCGCTGAATCTCCTCCGGTCGGGGACCGATTTTCGCCAGCTGAAATGCCTTCTCGAGCGAATTCACTCTCTGCTGGTCGGAATCATATTTTGCTGTGGCATCGTCAAGCGTTTGCTTGGAAACGACTCCCTGGGCGGCCAGTTCCCGGGTACGCGTCAGCGTGAGCTTGTCGTTCACCAGCGTGGCGCGGGCTTCCTCGAGATTGTGTTCCGCCTCGGCTACCTCTTCTGGGCGCGATCCGTGCTCGAGCTCATCGAGGTAAGCGCGCGCACTCTCGGACGCACCCCGGGCCTGCTCGTATTGCGCCCGGAACTCGTCATCTTCGAGCTTCACCAGCACCTGACCTTCCCTTACGTTGTCGCCCTTCTCAACACCAATCCATTTAACGCGGCCGGTGACTTTGGAGTTCACGTTGATTTTGTGATGAGGAACGATGTAACCGGTTGCTGTCAGGGTCACGCCGCCCACCGCGCCGCCTTCGGCAGCAGCGCGAACCACCTCGACTTCGGGCGTCGAACCGGCGATCAGTCGGTAGGCCAAAATCGCCAGGCCCAATAAAACAAATACGCTTACCCCGGCCAGGATGTAGACCTTCGCCCAGCGGCTCGGGCCGGGCGCCGGGGCTGCCGAGCGATCGATCTTCAGTCCTTCCAGTTCTCTGTGCTTGCTGTCAACGGCCATATCTTTTTCAATCTGCCTTCAATCCCGTGTGTAATTCTCTCTTTAATCTCTCAGGGCAGCCAGGATCTCACGCCGGGCGGCGCCCCAGGCGGGGGCGACGCCCCCGATCAGTCCCATAGCCACGGCGAACACGACGGCGGAAACCACCACGGAAAAAGTGATGCGCATGCTAAACACGACTTCGCTGAAGGTAACGGCATTGGAGGTTCCCGTGCTCATACCGTTGAAGGGCAGCATGACGATGATACCCACTGCCGCCCCGAGCAGTGCGAGGAGCACCGACTCGAACACAAAGGAAGCCAGAATGCTGCCCCGCCCGAAACCGATCACCCGCAGGGTGGCAATTTCGCGGGAGCGATAAGCAACGGCGGCATACATGGTGTTGGTCGCGGCAAAAATCGAACCAATGGCCATAGTTACGGCCACCACGTAGCCCATGAAGCGGATGGGCGCGCCGGAGCTGGTCTGCTTATCGTAATACTCCGTCTCGAGCATGCCTTCAAGTTCCAGCCGCTGATCGTCGGCGACCCGGTGCTTGAGAGCGTCGGCCGCCACGCCATCGGTCGCCCGCAGATAAGCCGACCCGAGCGCATTCTGTCGGTTGAACTGGTCGGCAACCTGGTTCACATCGCCCCAGATCTCGGAATCGTACGAGGTTCCACCGCCGTCGAAGATGCCAGTGACCTTCCACGGGCCTTTGCCGAAATCCAGCATCTCGCCGACATCGGTGTGGCGGAAGCGATTGTGGATCGATTGGCTGACCACGACTTCATGCTGCCCGGGCATGAACCACTGCCCGGCAAGAAGTTTCGCGCGCGGACGCAGCTCAAGTCCGTCCGGTCCCATGCCCCGCAAGGTAACGTTCACCTCCCCGGTGCCATCTTTGCGCGGCAGCACGACCACAACCACCCATTCACCCGAGACAAAGGGCTCTCCGTGGCTGTCCTTGGCAATTCCGGGGAGCTCTTTCAGTATCGGAAGCTTATCCTTGGTGAAGCCCCCGGCCAGCTCCGATGTCGAACCTTTGCGCATGACAAGCACGTTCAGAGGATCGCCGCTGGTGACGAAAGCTTTGTGCATGCCCGACAGCAGCATCATGAGAAAGACTGCAGTCATGACGGTGAGCGCGATTCCGAGCGCGGTCATCAAAGTCAGGCCCTTGCGCAGGACCATGTTGCGGATGTTGTAGCTGATCGGTATGGCCATAAATCGCTTGCCCTCGCCCTCACCCGATGTGCCGCAGGCCTTCAACGATCCCGGTTCGTGATGCTCCGTAGGCCGGAATCGCCGAGCTCAGAAAACCTGCGACGATGGCGACGCCCCAGGCCACGGGAGCGGTGAACTTCCATTCCCGCAGGGCCACCAGAAACAGCCCCCCGAGTTGCGGCGCCCGTGACATGCCTGCGAGCAGGGGGAAGGCCACCAGCGTGCCCACGATCCCGCCAATAAGGGCAATCGCCACAGCCTCTCCCACGAACAAGCCCAGAATAGTTTGCCGACCAAATCCCAGGGTTTTCAGCACTGCCACTTCGCGCGTCCGCTCACGGATGGACATCGCCATGGTATTACCCGAAACCAGAAGGATGGTGAATACCGCCGCCAGGGAGATAACCAGGATGAAGGCCTTCACGTTTCCCAGCATGGAAATAAAGGAGAGCTGAAATGCCTTCTCAGTTTCCGTCTTGGTCGGCTCCGGCGCATTGGCAAATGTCTGGTCGACGGCCGCCGCTACGCGGTTCACATCCTCGGGAGAGTCGACGAGAATGCCAAAGGTGCCTGCTTTGCCCTTGGCGAAAGTCACGGCCTCTTCCACATACTTCCAGTTGAAATACAAAGCATTGTTCGGTAGCGACGCAGTGAATATTCCCCGCAGCGTCAGTTCGAGCTTGACCGGGTAAATGTCTCCCTGAATAACGATGCGGTCGCCTAGTTTCCAGCCGTATTTTTTTGCCAGGGCGGAATCGGCCACCGCCCCAGCCCGGTCCTTCTTCCAGGCTTCTTCCTGATCGCTGGGAATCGAAAGCTCCTTATAGGTAGCGAAGAATTCCTCCGGATCGGTGCCAAAGCGGGCGAAGAAGTTCTCCGGCTTCTGGTCTCTATAAATTCCCTGAAACCAGTTCACCGGAACCACGTGAACCACGCCGGGAATGGTGCGAATCTTCTCCCGATAATAGCCGGGAATGAAGTTGGCGAGAGAGACCTTGTGGCGTACGATCAGCCGCTGGGCCGATTCCCGGCTGCCCTGATCGATATAAAACGCCCTCCAGACGCACATCAGGAACGACAAAAGCAGCAGCGAGAAGGCCATGCTCAAAACCGTCAGAATGCTGCGTCGCTTGTTGCGAAAGGCATTTTTGCGTACAAACCGCACCAGTGTCATGTCTATGCTCCGGGAAAATCAGGCGCCAAGACCGGGAAAACGTTCCGGCAAGCAGAGATTCAGCATAAAACAGCTTAAAGCACCCAACGACTTCATGCTTAGCATCGTTGAATCTTTCTTGCGACAGAAGTGCCGATCGTCAATCCTGCAGACTGACATTTGTCATCGCCCTCAACCAGCGTGTTCCCTGAACTTCTTTACGCCCCGCGCTCCTGCCAGGTTCCCTTTCGCCGGCAAATGCGAGCGACATCGCTAGCCCGGGGTCGCAACAGGATCGTGAAAGCCCCGCGGGGGCGACTGCACCCTTGCCGGGCGATGGCCCGGTCATTGCCGACACGGCAGAACATTCGCCGGCTTTCGGCCGGTACTTCGGTAACCTCCCGTTCCCCTCTAAACAAATTATCATTTCTCAAAGATTCCTTCCCCCCGACAGCTAAGGCCAGTCAAAGTCCTTGGGCGGCATAAATGTCAAATCAAATCGGGCGTTTTGAAACTTTAACCGAGCTTGCCGAGAGTTCTTTCTCGACGGTTTACAAGGCGCTCGACAGAGAGAGCCAGCAAACGGTCGCTTTGAAGGTGATCCGTCTCGAAAGGCTACGGGATCGTGCTCGCCTGATGCAGCAGCTTTTCACCGAAGCTGATCAAGCCAAGCCGCTGAACAGTCCGAACATCGCTGTTCTCTACGGGGTCGGTGACGAAGGCGACTTGTTGCTGACCGCCTCCGAATACATCCAGGGAAATTCGGTCGCGACCATGCTTCGACGCGGCGAGGGCTTCTCGATCTGGGACTTTCAGGACATCGCCCGTCAGGTCTGTCACGCTCTCGATCATGCCCAGGTCCACCGCGTAACCCACAGCTCGCTCGAACCGGCAAAGATCATGGTGCAGTGGGACGGCCTTGTCAAAGTTCTCGGTTTTGGCACCTCCACAATGGGTGCCCATGCGGCGGCATCGGACCTGTCTGATGTGCTCTATTACATGTCTCCGGAGCAGTTGCGGGGAGAATCGTGCGACGTCCGCTCGTCCATTTTCAGCCTCGGTGCGGTGCTTTATGAAATGGCAACCGACGAGCGCCCATTCCCGGGCGGAACACCCGACCAGGTTCGGCAGGCGATCCTCGGCAAGTTGCCGGTGCCGCCGCTCGAGCTCAAGCCCAACCTGCACCGTGGCCTCAGCGACTTTATCATGCAGGCACTTTCGAAGTCTCCCGGTGAACGTTTTCAGTCGGGTCAGGAATTGGTGAGCGCTCTCGAGCGATCGAGGGAAGAAGAGAATTTTCCCGTGTCTTCCCCTCCGTCTGCTGCTTCCCGAAAGGCGGTAAACGCAGCTCCCCGGCCAACAGCGCGGGCTAAGGCGGCCAGGGCCGGCGCGGCAGCAGGTGCGAAGGACGCACTTTGCAGTGCGCAGCTATCAGGCGGGGCTTCGTCCGGGTCCTCGGCGCGCGAGCAGACCGCAAAATATCCGATCGATCCGCTGATGGCTCAACCTGAAGAGGCTGGCCAACGAGCGACGAAGACGTTTTCAGATGTCAAAGAGCTG
>JAFAWX010000070.1 GCA_019241535.1 Acidobacteriota bacterium
AACCGAGAGGAATCTCTTTACGAGGTCTGTATTCTCAGGGCTGTTGTCGAGATCAACCGGGATGAGTGCGTGCCCGCCGTTACCGCTGTCACAGAGACTCGGCTCCGGGAATCCTCGATCGATCAGGTAATTCAGCACTTCGTCGCCCAGAAGGAGCGCGTCTTTCTTTTCTGCATCTGTGCTCGAAGTTCCCGGCGGCTGGCCTGCATCGATATCGACCAACACCCACTGACGCCTAAGAATGTCTTCGTCGGCGGTGGTACGGAGGGCAGAACATTCGTATTCCGGCTGGCCTTTCTGCCGCGACGTTCGTATGCTCTGATTTTGTTCAGGTGCAGCGTCGATGTTGTAGGCACCATTGTCGGCCAACTGCCATGAACGGCGGACGGGATTCAACGTGACATAGACATTTGCGAGCTGGTTGCATTCTGCGGCGTCGGCGGCGAGCTTGGCCGGATCATCGTAGAATCCCGAAACGCGCTGGGCGCGGCCATTAGGGTTCGGATAATCAAGGACTCGAAGCTCGATGATCGACCCGGCAGGATACCGGCGGGTTAGGAGATCGATCCCTTCGCGGATGGTGGTAGGCGGTTCGCTGGCTGGGTTGACTTGACCGTATTCCATTGGGTCATAGAGACAAGCGGTCTACCTATCGCACTTATATACGCAGATTGCCGATGCTCCTGACACAATTTGTCACTGCAACTGAGTCCCGTAGGAGATAACACGCTTATGGACTTCGCATCTCGCGAGAAGCAACACGTTGAAAACGTCAGCTCTAAAACTCTCGGCGCTTTTCAAGCGTGCGCATTCAGGCACTCGGCCACCTCTCCGCTGAAGCGATCTGAAAAATGTTTCGATTTCTATGGAGCCTACGGTTGAATCGCAATTGACTGAACGGAACTGGGAGAATCTCGGGGATGGCATCGATGCCAGCGAACAGAAAATGCTGATGCCGGGACGAGCTAAGAGATTTGCTTGGAAGGTTCGGTAGGCTGCGGGTTCGTGGCCGTTGTCTCAGGATCCTTTGTCTCTTTGGGCGAAACCTGACTGGCATCGCTCGACTGCGCGCGGGGAGCAGCCTGTTTGGCATCCTGCAGCACGCGGCTGTTGAGGCAATACAGGGCGAGCTCGAGGCGGTCGGCCACCCCTAATTTGTCATAGACCTTACGGAGATAGTTCTTTACCACTTGCTCGGTCGTGCCCACGCGGGCGGCAATCTCTTTGTTTTTCATGCCCTGGGTGACGCAGGACACAATCAGCGCCTCTTTCGGCGTGAGCTGGACCTTGGTGCGAGAAGCCTGGGGACGGGCGCCCTGGGCCCGATATGCCTGAAGCACCCACTGCACGGCATGGGGCTCGAGCCAGCACTCTCCTTTGACCAGCTTGCGCAAGCATTCAACCAGCAGCTCAGACTCAATCTCGCGGGAGACAATAGCCTGCGCTCCCCGACGAAATAACTCTAGCGTCAGCTCCTGATCGCGAGTTTCGGTCACAACCACCAGCCGCAGCCCGGAAGCCTGCTTCAGGATCTCCTCGACCGCCTCTGCCGGCTGTTCCGTCAGTCCTGCCTCAAAGATGAGAATCTCGGCGCTGAATTTTTTTGCCGCCGCAACCGCCTGGGCGACGGTTTCCGCCTGGCCGACTACGCGAACGTCGTCTTCCAAGGCAAAGATCTTGCGCAGTCCGGCTCGAAAGATCGCCTGCGAGTCGGCCACGATCACACGAATGAACTGCTCCCTGCTGTCCATCTGCGGCGGGCCCGCTCCCGGCTCTGTCGGACTCAAAGAAGCGCTTGCCATTGGTCTACTTACGCCCCTCAGCGGCGCTTGAAACGATATGCGTCAATCACCACGGCCACTCCGCGCCGTCCGCCTTCCTCTGCCATGCTGCGGACGACTCGCCCGTGGCACTCCACATTTACCTCGGCTTCCGCCCCGAGGATCTCTCGCGGCAGAGAGATCGTAAAATCCACCTCCGAGCCGATAGGCATATCTGCGTCATGATGGAACAGCACGCCGTTGGCAGAGATGTTCTCGGTCTCGGCGTCTTTTTCCCCGGCATCGGAGTTGATATGTATGGGAAGCTTGACAGGAAACCGCGCTGCCCCCTGCATTTCCGGATAGCGCGGACGTTCAGCCTTGCGAGGGCCGGCGGGATCGACAGACTCGTTCGACATCAAAGGCAGAGTACACTTGAAAATCGGCCGGACAAAGTTACCGAAGTCATTGGCCTTTGAGGCTTAAGTTATTGTGATAACTGAACTTGCTGGCCTTCGAAGGTTTGTGCGAATTCGACGCTTGGGGCGGTCTCGAAGAGTCGCGTTTGCGGTCCGCCCGGGTCTACTCAACCGCGCTCACATTCCCCACGCTTTGTAGAGCTGCGAATGTGCCTCAGAATTTCGTCACTTCTGTGAAGTTGAAATCACGGACTTTCATGGCAGGAACAACCATGTCGAAAGATTCTTCCCCGCTCGTGCGTACCGGCATGCTCATCTCGTCGACTTTCGAGAGCATGTCGATCAGGCTCTGATTGAAGCGAAAATTCCTGATCCCGCCGACTACCTTTCCGTTTTCTACCAGGAAGGTCCCGTCGCGGGTCATGCCGGTCAGGATCTTCTGGTAAGGATCGACTTCCCGGATATACCACAGGCGGGTGACCAGAACCCCGCGTTCGGTAGAAGCAATCATCTCATCGACGCTCTTCGGCTGCTGGGGCGCTTCGAACACGATATTCATCGGCGCTTCGCCGATCTCGTTGGGAATAGGAAACCCGTGCCCGGTGGCTTCTATCGGACCGACTTTCCCGGCATTTTCGGAATGCTTCATCTTTTCTGCCGTAGCGCGAGCATACACCAACCGCTTCACAACTCCTCTTTCTACCAGCTGCACGCGACGCCGAGAAATCCCCTCACCATCGAACGGCGAACCGGATTGCAGCGGATGACCGACATCGTCCCAGATCGTAATGTTCTCGCCAAACAAGCGGGTGCCGACGCGATGATTCAAAAACGAGCGTTGATCGATAACTGCAAGCCCGGCAAAATCGAAGAACCCGAAGCCCACAAGATCGAGAACCGCGGCAGGTTCAAGAACGACGGTGTATTTGCCCGGGCGAATCTCCCCCGGTCGGATGGATCGTGCCGCTTTCTCGGCAGCGATACCTGCGAGAGAGACAGGATCGAGGTTGCCCACGTCGGGCGAGTTCGCCTTCTGCCATCCCGAGGAATCGCCAGCCAGCATGGTGACCGACACCTCGGCGGAGGTTTGGCTATGCCAGGCCATCAAGCCTCGGGAATTGAATATTCCTTCCACGGTTTCGGAATTTGAAAAAATGCCGGCGGCAGTAAATTTGAACCGTCGCGCCGCGGAAACAATCCTCTCGACCGCTTCCGCGCGTTTGCCGGGCGTAAGCCCGGCGGTGTTCTCGAAGTGCCGCCCGGGCATCGTTGCGGGCGCATGTGCAGCTTCGGGCCCGGGCAGCGGCAAAAGATCCGGGTCTGATTCCTGCACCCGGGCCAGGGCTTCAGAGGCGCGCACCACATTCATAAGGCTCGTATCATCGAAGCGGTTGGTCGTAGCACGCGCCGTGCGGCCGTTGAAAACCGAGCGCACCGAGACCCCGGAATTTTCTTCTGCCACGTTCTGATGTATGACGTTATTGGCGAAACGAGTCAGCGCCGAACGGCTGCCATAGAAAAGACACTCGACCGCATCGGCCCTCGAGTGTTTCTGAATACGGGCAAAGATCTCAGCTGCCTGGTCGCGACTTAACATTGAAGATACTTGTCCTGAGAGAACTCCGGGCGGCTCCCGGCGCTACCAGGCTTCATGCTCCCCGGTAGGCGCTGCCCACTTTTACCTTGCGAAATCTCGCCGGCGCTGCGCCATGGCCGGTCCCCATCACCTGCTGCGGCTGTCCCTTTCCGCAGTGCGGGGTTCCCCACAGAGTCCACTCCTGGCGCGAGCAGATCGCATCCATTGAATTCCAGAATTCCGTGGTGATTCCGCTGTAGGAGGGGTTCTTCAACATGCGCACCCGCTTGCCTTTCTTGATCTCCCAGCCTATCTCGGTGCCGAACTGGAAGTTGTAACGCTTGTCGTCGATCGACCAGGAGCGATTGGTCTGGAAAAGTATCGCGTGATCGGTCGAAGCGACGAGTTCCTCAAGCGAAAGATCCTGGTTACCGGGAAGAATGCTGATATTGGTCATGCGAATGATCGGCAGGCGGTTCCAGTTCTCGGCGCGCAGCGCGCCGCCGGAGCGCTCGATACCGACGAGGGCCGCAGTTTCGCGCGAGGTCAGATAGCCGGTGAAAAGGCCGCTGCTGATTATGGGCGTGCACTGCGCGGGAACTCCTTCATCGTCAAAGCCGAACGTGCCCAGGCCAGGCCCGTGCTCCTGGCGGGCATCGGCGACCACATTCACCAGTTCACTACCGTAGCGCAGGCGGTGCAGCTGGTCGAGAGTCAAAAACGACGTGCCCGCGAAATTCGCCTCCATGCCGAGCACCCGGTCAAGTTCGATAGGATGCCCGATCGATTCGTGGATCTGCAGCCCCAATTGCGAGCCATCAAGAATGATGTCAAACACGCCTTCCGGACACTGATCGGCGTTGTGCAAGCGAACTGCTTCGTCCCCAATGCGGCGGGCGTTTTCGACGAGCTCAAGCTCCTCAATGAGTTCGTATCCTTTGTTCTGCCACTGCCCTCCGAAGGAGTTCGGATACGAGCGCTTCTGGATCTCGTTTCCGGCAAAAGCATAGGCAGCATAGCCCGCCCCGGTCGTGTACTTCGTCTGATGGATGCTGGCGCCTTCGGATGAAAAGAACCACTGCTCCTCGCGGCGAAAATTCATGTTGGTTTCGGCCAAAGTAATCCCGGGAACGGCACGCAATTGGGAGTCGATCTCGTCAAGCAGCGCCAGGTTGTCGGCGACCGAGAGGCTGAAAGGGTCAACACGGCAAGGGGTGCTCCACTCCGCGGTGACCGGCTTCTCGGGAGCCAGGCTCACGTCCTTCTCTTTCACTCGTGCCGACGCGCGGGCGATATCAACGGCACGGGCCGCCGTCGCCTCAGCGGAGCTCCGGCCCGGATCGGCCGAACTGGCAAATCCCCAGGCGCCGTCGACGAGGACGCGAACGTTGAAGCCTTCAGACTCAGCGTCCGAGGCGCTGCCGATCTTGCCGTTTCTGGTGGCCAGCGCCCGGCTGCGGTCGTTTACAACCCGCACGTCTGCGTAACTGGCGCCGCGCTGGTTGGCGGTATCGAGTGCCCAGAAGCCCAGGTCTTTCATGGAGAAGAATAGAATCTACCACACCGGCTTCGGCGGTTTCCGCCTGCTTAGCAGGCTGGAAAAACATTTGCGTTTAAGCAGAAAGGAGCTGCACCAGCGAAGGTGCTATTCGGTCGGCAATGAACCAAAGACTGGACGCGCGGTGGCGGGAATGACCTTCTTCTCCTCGACCTGTCCGAGCCAGCGCGTGATCTCCGGCAAGGCAGCGCGGGCGCCTGCTTCGCCGATGCGCACCAGTTCGCTCGAGTGCTCGAAGTCGTCATAGCGGTAGCCGGTAACGTCCGGCTCGATCACCAGGTCGGCACACTGCTTGAAACGCGCGCAGTTCATCTCCTGGGCGATTGAAAAGCACTGCCCGACGACGTCGAAAATGTGGCGAGGACCGAGACTCTTGGTCCAGGAGCTCCTCAGGTTTACGGCAATAACTCGCTCGGCTCCCATTTCTCGCACCGGCTGAGTGGGAAGCGAGTGCGCCAGCATGCCGTCGACCAGCAAGCGGTCATTAACCGTAACCGGCAGGAAGACCCCGGGATAGGCGCAACTGGCGCGGACCGGGTCGGTCAGCGGACCGGAGCGGAATACCACTCCTTCGCCGGAAACGAAGTCGGTAGCCGTCACCGCCAGCGGAATGCGCAGCTCCTCGAAGGTCTTGACCTTCAGAAGCTTATTGAGAAAGCCGATCATACGCAGGTTGGAGGCAAAGCCGTAACGGGACAATGTCCAGCGGGCCAGATCGCGAAAGCGCACGCGAGATGCGACCTCTTCCAGTTCAGACGGCGAGACGCCGCTGCAATAGGCAGCTCCGATGAGCGCCCCCACGCTGGTGCCGGCGACGAAGTCGATGGGAATGCGTTCCTCTTCGAGGACCTTGAGGATGCCGACATGAGCGATGCCTCGGGCGAAGCCGCCGCCCAGCGCGAGCCCGATCGAAGGAACTCTTGCCGGTTCAGCTTGGGGAATACCGGAAATTCCGCGCCCCAAGGCACGAACCGAGTGCACGATTTTTCGCAGGGCCTTCATGGCCATGGCCCCCGGGCTCTCTTTGGTCGAAAGCCTGGGACGCGCGCTCCCTTTCACACCTTCTTGCAAGTAAGATGCCGCCTGTCGAAGTCTACGTTCATATATAACCCGGTGGTAATTACCGTAGTTTCGCCTCCGGCTTAGGACATGACGAACTCCTTTGTTCCTGGTAAGTTGAAAGAAAATGCTGCGGGAGATCTCTGCCGGAGGAGTGGTTGTCCGGCCCGCACTGGCGGGCTGGGAATTGGCCGTAATCGAGCCGCAAAAGGAACCCGCGAAGGTCACAAATGACAAAAAAAAAGCGCACAAACCGGTACTCGCCCTGCCCAAGGGGCTGGTTCATCGGGGTGAAAAACTCGAAGAAACCGCGATGCGCGAAGTTCAAGAGGAAACCGGGATAACCTCGAGCCTGGTGGCAAAAATCACGGATATCAAGTACATGTATGTCCGCTCCTGGAGTGATAACCAGCGAGTATTCAAAATCGTCAGCTTTTATCTGCTCCTTTACAGATCGGGGACGATCGACGAGCTATCAGCGGACATGAGAATTGAAGTGAAGCGCGCCCTGTGGATCCCGCTCGACGAGGCGGCATCGAGGCTGACATATCGTGGCGAACGCGAAGTCAGCCGCCTCGCCCAAGAATACCTGCAGTCGCACAGGCCTGCGGCGCCTTAGGCCGCCGGGGCTCGCCACATTGCACTGAATCACGGCGGTAAGTTCAAGGCCGAACGAACCTGGTTTCACTCTTTTCGGGCTGCACTTCTTGCTGGAAGATTCTTTCATGAGCTGGCGTCCCGCCCTGCTGATCCTGGCTTGCATGTTGTGCTTCGTTCCCGCCATACCCTCGCGGATGCAGAAGGGCAGCTCGCGGGCGGCGGACGACTCCTATAGTTCCGCGCTTGCCACAGCCAATCGATTTCTGCATGCCTGGCAAACGGAAGATCACGAAACCGGGATGATGATGCTGACCGATTCCGCACGACAACATACGACCCGGGAGCATCTGAAGCAGTTCTTCTCTTCCGGATCCCGGGCCGCCTTTGAAATCAAACATGGAAGACGCCTCAACCCGGGGGAGTACGTCTTTCCCGTGGTGCTCTTCGGTCTTGCAGAGCCCCCTTCCCGGCCATACGCTTCGAAGATCATCATCACCAAGAGCGGTGACGACTGGGCAATCGACCGGCTTCCATGAGTCCAGGCAACAATGCACCACGGTGGCTGGCACCCTCTATACTTCAGCCCCCGGCATTTTGGAAAATCTCGAGCCGGTAGGCCGCAATCCTTTTACGGAGACGCGTGATTGCTGAAGGGAACAAAGCCGGGCGAATACGAGCGTAGAACTTTGCAGAAGCTTTCACCCGCCAGTCAGGCAGCACGTTTGCAGACGGTAACCGGCGATTCTCTTGTCCACCATTTCAATATCACGTGGGTGGGCCAGTACACGATTAGCGGCACCGCAACCAGATAGCCGATTAAGTAGAGCCACCCGGGCATGAAATGCTGCCAGTGGCCGAGGCCTCTAGCCCAATTGACGTTGTACTGCGGACGCCAGAAATAGTTGACAGGCACGACAATCCACGCCGTCACGACTTGGCATTTCCATGCCCTTGGATCGTACCCCAGGCGGCGCACCGCCCACAGAAGAAGGATGGGAACTACCAGGTGATACAGTCCGAAGGCCCGCACCGCCAACGGAATTCTGGGATCGAACATATATTCTGTGCCCCCGGTCGTATGCGCGCCGAAGAGCAATGCGGCGACGAGGTCGCTGGCATAGAGCGTCTGAAAAACAAGTAAGCCGACTGCCTGCCAGGAAAAAATCAGGCGGCTCTCGGTCCATAATCCGGCGGCAATCAGAAAATTGCCGAGATCGCAGAAGTAGAGGAAATTCTGTGCCCCGTATTGTTTCCCGTACAGCGT
>JAFAWX010000210.1 GCA_019241535.1 Acidobacteriota bacterium
AAGCACCTCATTCCCTGTTCCCGGTAGTAGCTGCCGGTATTAAACGCCAACCGATACGTCCCGAGAGATAAAGGTTCGCCTTCCGGAAGCAGTTGGCTGCAGCGGCCGTCGCGATCAGTCTCAGCCGACGCCAAGCTCCGCCACTGAGCGGGACTATCATGCCGCTCCAGACTCACGGACATGCCCACTGCGGGTACGCCGCGCACAGTGTCGAGCACATGGGTTGAAATCCTCATTCGACCAGCCACCTTCGCAAACGAGTGCGCGTGATCTCGAGCTGCTCGGCGCTTGCTTCCTGCAGTTCGGTGGCTGGATCATTTGCGAGCCGCCTGCGGAGAATCTCGAGGATCTCGGCGGCAGTTTTGCCCGTCGCGCACACGATGAAAGTGCGGCCGAAGCGCTTCTCGTATTCGCAATTCGCGTCGCGCAGGGCAGCCTTAGTGTCCTCCGAAGCCGAGGCAGCCCTGCTCTGCTCGTCGGCCGACCATCCCGCAGAGCGAGCGCCCGGGGACTTGTTCCCTTTGACTTCCATTGCGGGCGATTCACCAATGCGAGGATGACTGTCGAAAGCTTCCATCCACCCCGATACCGTCAGATTGCGCCAAATGTCATCGGCAGCTGCCAAAAGCATTGCCTCCCCGGTAAACGGCCGCCGGCTGGTCAAAGCTCGCGCCCACGTTCGGGATCCGCAGCAGGCCAGAATTTCGTTCTCTGCTTCGCCTGCGGACAGACAGTTCCAGCGAGCCAGTGTATTATTCACCGCTCGCGCTCCCGAGCCGCGAGAGTGTCGAGAAACTCGCGCACAAGATTGTTTACAATCTGGGCGCGGTACTTTGCCGTTGAGCGAAGATCACTGATCGGCTGTATCTCCGCCGCTGCCGCTTTGCATGCAAGTTCTACCCGCGCCTCATCGAGAGGCCGGCGGTTTAGAAGCTGCTCCGCATTCCTCAAGCGGAGGGGAACGGGTGCCACGCTCCCCACGGCGATCCGCACGTCTTCAAGCATCAGCTGCGTGCTGTCCTTCGCGAGTCGACCGACGGCCGCGATACAGACCTTCGCGATAGCCTGAGCCTTGCGTGTCCCAATCTTGCGCGCATAAGAAATGTACCCTGAAAACCTCCTCGGCAGGCAGATAGTTCGTATGAGCTCGTCGGGGGCCAAATTCATCCGCTTATACCCGGTATGAAAATCCTCATAACGCACGCGGCGGTCGCCTCGCGTGGAGGTCAAAATCAGGTCGGCTCCATAAACCATCAGCGCAGGCAGGGAATCAGCCGCGGGGGATGCGTTCGCAACATTGCCTCCGAGAGTGCCGCGGTTCTGGTTCGCAATTCCGCCCGTCCAACTGGCCGTCCGTCCGAGAAGCGGAAACTCGCGGGTTATGATGTCATTTTCCCGCAGGTCAGTGTATGTCGAGCCCGCACCGACTTGCAGTTCGCCCGGAAAACCGTCGATTCGCCGCAATTCCCCGAGATTCCAGATGTTCAGAAATCTTCGGCGCTCGAGCGTTCCTGCCGCAAACTGCACCATTAAGTCGGTGCCGCCGGCAATCGGAAGCCATGCATCTGGGTCTCCGGCCAAAACCTTCACGGCTTCTTCGAGAGTTGCGGGCGCCGCCCACTCGAACTCGGCAGGATTGGATCTCATGTGCCTGCACAGCGTCTCGCGGCTTCGGCCACGGCTTCAAAGATTTGCAGGTAGCCGGTGCAGCGGCATAGATTCCCGGAAAGAGCTTCGCGGATTTCCTCGATCGTTGGCGCGGGATTTCTCTCGAGCAAATGTCCTCCGGCCAGAATCATGCCGGGCGTGCAAATACCACACTGCGCGCCGCCGCCTTCGGCAAACGTCTCCTGCAAGCTGCGGAATCGCTGGTTGCCCGTTACGCCTTCGATGGTCAAAAGCTTTGCGCCCTCGGCCTGCGCTACAGGCATCAGGCAGCTGACGACGAGCCGGCCGTCGACGAGCACCGAACACGCGCCGCACTCTCCCTCGCCACAGCCCTCTTTCGTCCCAGTCAGTCCGAGATACCTCAGCACGTCCAGCAGGCGCTCGGCGGGATAAGCACGAATGTTCCTTGGCACGCCATTGACATTCAAAGAAAACTCGCGTTTTTGGGCACTCGTCTTCATCGCACTCCGGAAAACGAATGGCCGGCGCTCGGCGGCCCGGCCGCGGCCGTGAGGGCTTCGCAAATTTCTTCGGGCATGAGCGGAATGGAATTGAAAGGAATGCCCAGAGCATCCTCGACGGCGTTCACGATGGCCGGCGCCGGACCATCCATCGGAAGCTCGCCGATGCCTTTGGCGCCAAAAGCTCCGTGTTGATTGGCTATTTCCTCAAAGTACACGCGGATGGGGGGTACATCCGCTGAGGTCGGCACGATGTAGTTGGTCATCTGACTGTTCTGCATTCGCCCGTGGCGCCATTCTACTTTCTCGTACAATGCGAATCCAATCCCCTGCGCGACTCCTCCCAATACCTGTCCGCGCGCCAGGACAGGATTTATGACCCGTCCCACCTCCTGAAGCGCCACGAAATCGTCAACCGACACACTGTAAGCCGTAAGATCGACCGAAACCTCAGCCACATACACCGCCCATGCAAACGCCGCGTACGCCGCCCCGCGATATTTCTGATCATCCCAGTGAATGCCGTCAGGTTGCTCGTAGCGCGCCAGGGAGCGCAACTCGCCATAACGTTCCATATACGCGCGGCAGGCACAGCGAAATTCTTCCGCCGCATACGGCTCGCCGAGCATTCCTGCTCGGATCAGAGTCTGTTTCAACCCGAGTGCGGCAGACTCAAGAAGTTTCCCCACCACCATGGCCGTGCGCGAAGCCACGGTCGGTCCACTGTTCGGTACTTGGGCCGTGTCGGGCTGGGCAATGGCAACGTCGCCGTATTCGAGCCCGAGCGCCTCGGCCGCAATCTGACAAAGGACAGTATTGGTTCCCTGGCCAAACTCCGTGCTCGATACCAGCACACGGACTCCGCCATTCGGTTGCCCCTCGATGCCTACCACCGAGCTCAGATAGCGCTCTCCCGATCCGGTAAACCCGGCGCCGTGCAGAAATGCGGCGATTCCCAGGCCGCCTTTGCGTTTACCGTTTTTCCCTTGCTGGCGAAATCTGCTTTTTTTTGACTCGTAATCGGATAGCACAAGCGCGCGATCGAGGAGTTTTTCGAGGTCGATGGGCTCAGAGATAGTCTGCTCGGTGATGGTCGTCTGCCCGGGCTTCAGAAAATTCCGTCGGCGGATTTCGGCCGGAGAAACCTTGACGGTTCGGGCGATGCGGTCCATATGTCGCTCCATAGCGAAAAGCGATTGGGGCGCGCCGAAGCCACGAAATGCTCCGTGCGGAGGCGCATTCGTCGCCAGTGCCTTCGCGATGATGCGCACGGCCGGCCAGTGATAGGGTCCTCCCGCGTGAATGGTTCCGCGTGAGAGCACGACGGGAGAGAGCGTTTGATAGGCGCCCCCATCGATGACAAACTCGATCTCGCCGCCGAGAATTTTCCCGTCTTTCGTCAGGGCCGTGCGATGCCGGGTACGCGAAGGGTGCCGTTTGGTGGTCGCCGCCATGTCCTCCGCCCGGTCATAGACGATTTTCACCGGCCGTCCGGATTTTCTTGCCAGCAGAGCGGCATGGGCGGCAATCATCGAGGGGTATTCTTCTTTCCCCCCGAATGCGCCTCCTGTCTCGGTCTGCACCACCCGCACCTTATCTTCGGGCAGGTCGCAGACCACCATCAGGGCCTTATGGACGTAATAGGGACATTGCATTGAGCCCCATACGGTGACACCTTGTTCGCAGTCATACGTGGCAATTACACCCTGGGTCTCAATGTAGAGCTGCTCCTGCGCCCCGGTGGAATACTCGCCCTCGACGATATAGTCAGCCTTTGCCCAAATCGCATCTACATCGCCCTTTTCAATCTGGTACGACTTGAAGACATTATCCTGCCCCCAAATGATCTCCGATTTGCGCTCGCTTTCCTCTATGCTGAATAGTGCTGGCAGGGGCTCGTATTCGATAGAGACAGCGGCAACCGCGTTCGGGAGCATGTAACGATCCGGATGCGCCAGCAAAAGGATCGGCTCTTCGGGATGATTGACGACCTTTTCTGCCAGACATGGCTGGTCATTCTCGATCAGGGCGATGTAATTCTTTCCGGGAATATCGGGGACCGAAACTACGACGAACTCGCTCCACGGCACATCGGGGCGAAAAGTAATCTTTTTGAGCATTCCGCGAGCAATCTGGCTGCGTACGGTGGCCCCGTAGAGCATGTCGGGAAACGACAGATCGTCAATGTAGCGCGCTTCGCCAGTGACCTTGCCCGGGCCTTCTTTCCGCGGGGTCGGCTTACCCACAATTTTCTCGCCCAAGTTAGATTTGAGACTGTGCGACATCATGAATTAAGTTCGGCATCCTGCTGACGAAATTCCTTGCCTCGAGGCTCACCGGGGAACGCGCCGTCGATGAATACCGGCTGCCCACGCAGATATGTTGCCTTTATTACACCGCGCAGCTTCTCGCCCAAGTACGGAGAGAGGGCATGGCGCTGATGCAGCCTTTCCTTGGTCACCACGAATTCCGCCTCAGGATCAAAAACCACGAGGTCGGCATCGTGACCGGGTACAATTCGTCCTTTACGCGAATCGCAGCCTGCGAGCCGAGCGGGCGCCACGGCCATCCACCTGATAACGTCCGACAGAGTGAACCCGCGCCGGCTTGCCTCAGTCCAGACTACCGGCAACGCCATCGATAGGCCAGCTATTCCACCCCAGGCTTGCCGAAAGTCTCCTTCCTCTATTTTCTTCATCTCTGGCGGGGATGGTGAATGATCGGTAGCCAGCAGCTGGATGCTTCCCTCCGCCAGACCCTGCCAGAGTTTTTCCCGGTTTTCCAAGCTGCGCACCGGCGGTGCGCACTTTGCGAGCGTTGCTCCATTGCGAATGTTCTCGGCCGCCAGGTGCAGGTAGTGCGGACAGGTTTCAACCGTGACTGGCAGCCCTTCAGCGCGTGCTGAGCGCACAAGAGCCACACCGTCCGAGGCCGAAAGGTGAACGATGTGCAGGTGAAAGCGATATTCCCGACAAAGCACTATAAGCAGTCGAATTGCCGACAGCTCCGCTTCTTCGGGCCGTGACCTAAGGTATGTGTCGTACAAGTTCCAGTTGGCGCCGACGAGCCTCGACGTGGCGCGATCGACGGCGGCAGGTAGTTCCGCGTGTACCAGCAGCGGCAATCCCGTGCGGGCGACGTGAGGTAGAGCCCGGCGTAGCTCCCGCTCGTTGACCATCGTAAAGTCGTCGGTTCCCGGATGGATGAGGAAGCATTTGAAGCCGCGCACGCCAGCGCGGGCCAGTGGCTCAATATCCTGCTGATTATCGCTTACCACACCGCCCCATGCCGCCCAGTCAACCCGGCATTTGTGCCGGGCCGCCTCGCGCTTGGCCTCAAGAGCCGCGACCCGGGTTGTTGCCGGAACAGAGTTCAGCGGCATGTCAACGAGCATTGTGTAACCGCCCGCGGCAGCCGCACGAGTGCCGGACACAAAGCCTTCCCACTCGGCTCTGCCCGGTTCGTTGAGATGGGTGTGAGAATCCACAAGACCCGGCAGAATCGCCGCGTTACCAAAATCTCGAGTGTCAGTATCTTGCGGTATCTCGTCGCGTGAGACCACGGCGCGAATGCGTTCACCCTCGACAAGCACGGCGCCAGGCTGTTCGCCCTTGGGTGTCAGTAGACGTTCGGAGACAAGAGCATGCAAGGTCATACAAGGTGATTGCCAGCCGTAAAAGCGATCTTACAACTGTGCCCAGGCTGGGAGCTAAGACCAGAAGTGCCGCGGGCAGACACCGGTTGTGGGCACCGCTATACTCCCTTTATGAGCAATCCCTTCATGGTCCGCGCAATCGAGCTCGCGATCGACAATGTCCGCCGAGGACACGGCGGGCCTTTCGGGGCAGTGGTTGTCAAAGATGGAGAAGCGATTGCAGAAGGTGCAAACAGTGTTACGGCGACGAACGACCCCACCGCGCATGCAGAAATTATCGCCATCCGGCAGGCCTGCGCCAAACTGAGCCGCTTCGAGCTTCGTGGCTGCGAGCTTTACTCCTCAAGTGAACCCTGCCCTATGTGCCTGGGCGCAATCTATTGGGCACGCCCAACGCGCATCTATTTCGCCAGCACCGCGGCCGACGCGGCGCGAGCGGGCTTCGACGACTCACTCATCTACAATGAAATTGCCCGGCCACATTCGGAACGGAAGATTCCCATGATTCAGATGATGAGCGATGAAGCTTTAGAAGCCTTTCGGGCCTGGGAACGCCAACCCAACAAGGTCCCTTACTGAAGACCATAGCTTCCCGCTCGCGATGCCTACTCCGCACCCAGAAACGCATAGCGAAGAAGAAAGAGAACCGTCAGCACCCAAATCAAGGGACTGATTTGCTTGACTCGTCCCGTGAAAAGCTTCAAAAAAGTGAACGAGAGCAGTCCCAGGCTCAAGCCGGTGGCAATGCTGAAGGTCAACGGAGTGCCAATGAGGGTGAGGAAGGCGGGAACAGCATCGGTAAAATCGTTCCATTTCACTTTGGCAACCGCGCCGCACATGAGCGCGCCTACCAGAACCAGCGCCGGCGCCGTGGCGTAGGACGGAATGGCGGCAACCAAGGGGGAAAAGAACATTGCCGCCACAAACAGGGCGGCGATCACGAGATTTCCCAACCCGGTGCGCGCACCAGCAGCAACTCCCGCAGCACTTTCGACATAACTGGTCACTGTCGAGGTGCCGGTCAGCGCGCCCACAATCGTGCCGAAGGCATCGGCCAGCAGCGCGCGGCTGGCGCGCGGCAGCCGGCCATCGCGGAGGAAGCCACCCTCCTCGCAGACAGCTACCAGGGTCCCAACGTTATCGAACAGGTCGACGAAGAAGAATATGAAAACAAGCTCGCCCAAACCCAGCTTTAGCGCCGAGCGAACGTCGAATTTGAAGAGCGTTCCTGATGGATGAGGCCAGGAGACGAGCTGCTTCGGCCAGTGGCTCACTCCGACCGGTATGCCGAGAATAGTGATTGCCACAATGCCAATAAGAATCCCGCTCTCCACACCGCGCGATACGAGTGCCGCAATCAGCAGGACGCCTATGGCTGCAAGAATTACCTGAGGGTCCGAGATCCGGCCGAGTGCCACAAAAGTGGCCTTATTTGCAACCACCATGCCTGCGTTGCGCAGCCCGATGAACGCAATAAAGAGTCCGATGCCGGCTGCGGTGCCGTGTTTGAGGCAGTCGGGAATGCCGTTGACGATTTGTTCGCGTATGCGGGTAAGCGTCAGAATCAGAAAGACGATACCCGATAAAAGCACCACGCCGAGGGCGGTGGGCCAGGGAATGCCGCGTCCAATCACGACCGAATAGGTGAAGTAGGCGTTGAGCGACATCCCCGGCGCCAGCGCGATCGGATAATTCGCCCACAGCCCCATTACCAGAGTGGCCAGGGCGGAGGAAACACAGGTCGCGAAGAGCACGCCTTCTACCGGCATCCCGGCATCAGACAGAATGCGCGGATTCACGATGACGATGTAGGCCATCGTCATAAACGTCGTGAGACCAGCCAACAGCTCGCGGCGGACGTTTGTGCGGTTTTCCGAGACTCGAAAGAAGCGCTGCAGCAAGCCGGAATCTCCCGTTGAAGGTAGGCAAATATAGGTTGATGGGTACCGCGACGTCAACGTGAGCAACACGTTGATAGACGGGCGGAGCGTATCGCAGCAAGGCAGATCGAATGTTGTATACTCAGCTTACGTCTCCTGTCGTGGCGGTCATGAAACTCGATCGCAACCTGCTCCAGTCACTACCCAAGGTACTTCTTCACGAGCACCTGGACGGGTGTCTCCGTCCTGTGACCATCATTGAACTCGCGCGCGCGACAGGCTATGGGGAACTTCCGACGAACGACCCAGAGGAATTGGCCGCCTGGTTTCATCAGGGAGCAAACAAGGGCAGTCTTGCGGATTACCTGCTCGGTTTTGAGCATACGATCGCGGTCATGCAAACAGAAGAGGCGCTCGAGCGTGTGGCCTATGAACAGGCGGAGGATCTCAGCCGGGATGGAGTCGTTTACTTTGAGACTCGCTTCGCGCCTATTTTTCACACTCGTCGCGGCCTTACTCACCAGCGAGTGGTTGCGGCCGTGCTGAAGGGACTAGAACGCGGGCGTCAGGATTTCGGCATTCAGTCGGGGCTAATTATCTCTGCGATGCGCAACATGAACGTGTCACTAGAAATGGCGGAGCTTGCCGTTGATTTTCGCCAGCGCGGGGTGGTTGGCTTTGACCTGGCGGGAGAAGAGGGCGGCTATCCTCCCAAAAAGCATGTTGACGCGTTTCATTTCATTCAGCGGGAAAACTTCAATATCACCATCCACGCGGGAGAAGGTTACGGCAAGGAATCCATTTGGCAGGCGATCCAGTATTGCGGCGCACACCGCATAGGACATGCGACCAGGTTAATCGACGACATCACAGTCATCGACGATAAGGTCGTAAAGCTCGGGGATTTGGCTCAGTACGTGCTCGACAAAAGAATCCCGCTTGAGATCTGTTTGCTCAGCAACGTTCATACCGGCGCGACCCCAAGCCTCGCCAGCCACCCGTTCAAGATTTTCTATCAGCAGAAGTTCCGGGTAATGCTCAACACCGACAACCGGCTGATGAGCCATACCAGCCTGACGCGCGAATTCGAAGTAGCCGCGGAGACGTTTGCTCTCACACTTGAAGACCTAGAAAAACTCACCATTAATGCGATGAAAAGCGCTTTCCTTCCCTACAATCAGCGCTGCCATTTCATTTATTCCGTGCTAAAACCCGGCTACGCCAAAACACGCGAACGCTTGCAGGCCGAGCGCGGAGTTATAAAGTATTGACACCTTCAAAAGATTACACACTCGCTAGGTCAGGGTTCGTGTGCGGAAAATGCGATTATACGATATAGCATATGCGATAGGATCGCATATTTTGTCATGTGGATTCCACGTTCCCTCGAGCCCCGCATCTTGCATTCGGCAACGACCCGTCCCGCTATGGTATTAACGGGAGCTCGACAAACCGGCAAAACCTCCACTCTCCGCCGCCTCTTCCCCGAATATGCATTTGTATCCCTCGATTTACCCACAGAGGCGGAGCAAGCAGAAAGGGAGCCACAGAGCTTTCTCCGTCGCTACTCGCCTCCCGTTTATTGACGAAGTGCAGTACGCGCCCCATTTATTTCGGTATCTTAAGGCTGCCGTCGACGCCCGACGTCAGCAAAATGGTCAATTTCTGCTCACCGGTTCCCAGAGATTTACCTTGATGAAAGGGGTTTCGGAATCGCTCGCCGGACGTGCTGACATTGCCGACTTGGGAACGCTCTCCTGGCAAGAGATACGGACGGCGCTGCCTAAGACGACTCTCGAATATACGGTTGTGCGGGGCGGGTTTCCGGAGCTTTACGCGAATCCCGATATTGATCCATGTGGCCTTCTACAACTCCTACTTGGCAACTTACCTGGAACGTGATGTTCGCTCCCTTATCAACGTCGGTAGCTTGCGCGATTTCGAGCGCTTTCTTCGGGCCTGCGCCTTACGCTCTGCCAACCTGCTGAACAAGGCCGATCTGGCGCGTGATGTGGGTATCGCTCCTTCGACCGCCAACCAGTGGCTGTTAGCGCTCGAGGCCTCGGGGCAGATCGTATTGCTCGAGCCTTGGTTTTCAAAGCGAACAAAATCCATCGTAAAGAGTCCGAAACTGTACCTGGCGGACACGGGCCTGCTTTGCGCACTACTGAACATCCGCGATGAACGCGCCCTGCATGAAGCACCGGCAGTCGGCGCAATCTGGGAGACGTTTGTTCTTGCTCAACTGAGGGCCCGGGAACAGCGCGCGGGTCGGTTGGGCACTTTGTTCTTCTTTCGCGACCGTACTCGTGAACTCGACTTCATCGTCGACATAGGCGGACATCTGGAGCTCTTCGATGCCAAGTGGATGGAATTGCCTGTGCCGGCTGACGCTCTAAATCTCGGAGTCGTTCGCAATACGGTGGGGTCATCCCGTATCCGCCACGCGGCGATCGTTTGCCGTACTCCGCACAGTTTTCCACTCGCTGAAGGGATGCGTGCTTTGCCAGTGACGGAGCTCGGTTGAGCTTCAAGATACGGCCACGAATCAGTACCGAGACCGTCAATGCACCAGAGCCTCGGGCGCGGTGAGAGTTTTTCGAATTGCGGCACCTTGCAAAAAGCATTGGCCACATGCTGGGGCATAGTGTCCATCCGGGTACGACCACGCCAACTTTTCTTGACTCGAATAAGGCTAGACAAGAGAATCTAGTTTTTACCGCTAGGCGGCAAGCTGTATCGTCGTGCGCGAGCGGCCAGAGCACGACACAGAAACGTAATTCTTCGGGCAGCGCTCTTACTCATAGCCGGCTAGATCGAAACGCCTCACTTGAACCCAGTTTCAGCTCTGACGATGGGCCAAGGTGAGTTATCTTCGAGGTCGCAATGTCATCTGCTTCGCCGGATTCCCCTGTCAGCGTCAGCGATTCTGATCGTATGAGAAACCGCCTGATCCTAGGCGGAATCAGTGCCGCGATTGTGGTATCTCTGGCGTTCTGGTCCACAATTCCGCGGAATCTGGAGTTCATGCCGCACGGGTATTGTTATCTGTGGAATTCCCGGTTGGTATGGCTGCATGCGATCTCCGACACCCTGATATTCCTGGCGTATCTTTCGATTCCATTTACGCTGGTTTATTTTGTGCGCCGTCGGCGAGATCTTCCTTTCAACTGGATGTTTCTTTGCTTTGGCACCTTTATTGTTGCCTGCGGCCTGACGCATGCCATGGAAGTTTGGACACTCTGGCATGCCAATTACTGGTTTTCTGGGGCAGTGAAGGCAATCACCGCATGGGCCTCGGTGGCCACCGCCGTTCTACTGGTAAAGCTGGTGCCGCAAGCCCTGGCCTTGCCGAGTCCGGAAGATTTGCGGACAGAGATTGCTAACCGGAGGCGGGCGGAGACCAAGTTTCGCGTCCTGCTTGAAGCTGCTCCCGATGCAATGGTCGTGGTCGATCAGCGCGGCGAGATGGTTCTGGTCAATACCCGGGCAGAACAGTTGTTCGGCTACCGGCGCGAGGAATTGCTCGGCCGACAGATTGAGAAGATCGTGCCGGAAGGATTTCGCGAATCGTCTTCCATTGAGCAGACAAGTGCGCCTCGACAGGCTCGAGTGGAGTCGGGCCAAGCGCTTGAAGTCAATGGTGTGCATAAAGACGGCCACGAATTTCCGGTTGAGATCAGCCTGAGTCCGCTCCAGACGAGCGAGGGCACGCTCGTGTCGGGTGCCATTCGTGACATCACCCAGCGCAGGGAGGCAGAAGCGGCCTTGCGTCTTAGTGAACAGCGCTTCTCGCTGGCCTTTGAGCACGCCGCCATTGGTATGGCGCTGGTCGCCTCTGATGGCCGTTGGCTCAAAGTCAATCGCGCCCTGTGCGCACTGCTCGGCTATTCGAGCGACGAGTTATTATCCAAGGCGTTTCAGGACGTCACCCATCCGGATGATCTCGAAGCCGATTTGGAATTCGTGCGCCAGATGCTTGCCGGCAAAATCCCCACCTACCAGATGGAGAAGCGCTATTTGCACAAGGAAGGACACATTGTGTGGGCGCTATTGTCGGTGTCGCTGGTGCGTGACGAGAGTGGTCGCGACCTGTACTTTATCGCGCAGATTCAGAACATCACCCAGCGCAAGCACGCGGAAGAGGCTTTGCGAACCAGTGCGGAGAGGTTCCGCACGGTCATTGAGACAGCGAACGACGCCATTATTACGACAGACATCGGCGGCCGCATCGTGGACTTAAATGCCCGAGCGGAAAAGATGTTTGGTTATCCAAGGGGCGAGCTTACCGGCAGGCCTTTAACCCTGCTGATGCCGGAGCGCTTCCGGGAACCGCATTGCGAGGGTCTGGAACGGTTCCGAACCACAGGCGAGGCACGAGTCCTGGGCAGGACCATCGAACTCTACGGTCTGAGAGGCGATGGCAGCGAGTTTCCTCTGCAGTTTTCGCTCGCGAGTTGGACGGCGAAGGATGAGACGTTCTTCACTGGAGTGCTAAGGGATGTGACAGAGTCTAAGCAAGCGGAGACTGCAATCAAGTACCTGAATCTCCAACTGGCTAACCGTAACATCGATCTGATGGCTACAAACAAGGAACTGGAAAGTTTCAGCTATTCGGTTTCCCATGACTTGCGAGCTCCTCTGCGGGCAATTGACGGTTTTAGCCTGGCGTTGCTCGAGGATTGCGAAAACGTGCTGCCGGAAAGTGGCAAAGCGGATCTCCAGCGCATTCGGCAGGCGACCCGCCGTATGGCGCAGCTCATTGACGACTTGCTCGGCTTGGCAGGTGTTACCCGCGCCGAGGTACACCTCGACGAGGTCGACATGACGAGCCTAGCCGAAGAAATCGCAGCTGAGCTGCAATCCTCCGAGCCGGCGCGCCAAGTTACGATTCACATCGCGCACCGGCTGAAGGTGCAGGCGGACCGCCGGCTGCTGCGCCTGGTTCTAGAGAACTTGTTGGGTAACGCGTGGAAGTTCACATCGCGACAGAAGGACCCGCGCATCGAAGTGGGACTCAGGCTTCGCGATTCGGAGCCGACTTTCTTCGTCCGCGACAACGGCGCTGGTTTTGACATGCGATACGCTGGCAAGCTCTTCGGCGCATTTCAGCGTTTGCACGACGATCGTGAGTACCCTGGCACCGGGATTGGGCTGGCGACGGTGCAGCGCATCCTTCAAAAACATGGAGGCAAGATCTGGGCCGAATCAGCTCCCGGGCAGGGAGCTACGTTCTACTTTGTGCTGCGTGCAGCCTTGTCCGACGCAGCAGTTGCCTCATCGTAGTAGCAGAATTTTCCATAGACGTACATTGAGGGCACTTTAAAGACCGTTCTCTCGCCCCACTCCTCACAGGCAGTCGATTACATCCGCCAACCCCTGCCCTCATCGCTTTGCATTTTTCGCGCGGCTCCTCTCATGTGCGGAGAGCTTGTTGTAATCGCGAAAAAAGCAGCGCAGTCCAAACGTCGGGGTCGTTTTCGTATATCCGGCGACCAGCTGATCCACATAATGGCTCAGATAGAAATCAAATGGGTCCTGCGGATCCATATCAATCAGGACGAGGTCGGTGTCGGCCATCGTCAGCTTGCCAAATCTGAGCCGCCCTCCACGGTACGCCATATAATTTCCGGAGCGCAGGGTTCGAACAGTCTGCGCCGTCCCATATTCCTGAAGAATGTCGTTTCCGCGAACCGAAATAGCTCTCAGTCGACCTTGAATGCGGGGCGGAGGAAAGAGCTCGCCGGGGGTAAGAATCAAATCATCTTTTTCCGCGCGTAAGCCCTGAAGTTTCCGGGTATCAAGTAGGTTTGAGATTGTCTTTCCCAGAAGATCCAGAAGGCCTTTGACGGGGATGTGGCCGGCCTTGATCTTTTCCGTGTGAACCCGAATTTCACCCTGTGGGGTTACCGCCAGCGAGCCAACGGTTTCAAAAGCGACATCTCCTTTCGAGTGCAGGTGCCCCCGGATCTTCAGTTTGTCTCCTGCACGGGAAATACGGATCTCTTTAAGCGGAGCGTCGGGTGCGGCAAGAACGTACTGATTCAATGTATTCGTCAGCGCCTCGATGGTGATCGAAATGCTTGCCGAGTTAATAACAAGTTGGAAGGAGTTTGCATCGTCGAAGATTGGAAACCCGTTCTTCTCGGCTGGGACAAGCTCTCCTTGCAAATCAATAATGTGCGCATAGATGGAATCTGAGAAGTGGTAGAAGATGTTGTGCATCTCAGTTTCGACCTTGCTGTGTTCCAGCGAATTGCGTTCAGAGGGGTAAGCTGTCAGCAAAGTACAGAGCACGGCAAGGGCAAGCAGCGCCAGGTTTCTTGTAACCATCGACACTTGGATGCCGCTGGAAGTAAAGGGTGTGAGCTCGCAGGGGTAAGGACACCGCTGGAACGCTGCCATCCCTGGAGCAACCCACGCCAACATCCCCCGAGCGGCTTCGTCGACGTTCTGGGAGCACTCGTGTTGCTTGCTGAACCAAGATACACTTCAGCCCACACCAGAGAGCAAACGGAGTGCTCGCGCAATCATCGTTTTTGGCGCCGGACGCGCCATTGCAACATGCCAGGGCGTCTCAGCCGAACCAAGATCACCGGCCGAGCGCAGCACGGATACGCGCCAGGTGGTGCCAGCTATGCCGTAACGCGTGATCCTCGATCACGAACTGCGCAGTGACTGGCGCCCCGAAGCTCAAGGAAAATGCCGCTGCCCGATCCAACTGTTCGTCAGTAAAGGCCCGCACCGCGGCAGCAGCTTCGCAACTGTTTCGTTGCAACAGTTCGAGCGCTGCCGTCTTCGTAACCATCGCTTGATCCTGGGCATGCTTTGCGTTCAGCTCGGCAACTACTTCCCAGGTGACGTCGGTTACGGCTTGGCCACTTGCGATGGCCCGGGCGAGCTGGATCTCGATAGGGTAGACGGCAGCCACGTGGTGCACGATTACACCGACCGTACGGCGGTCGGTGCTGTTAGCCGATCCCGGCGCGCGCCATTCCGCTTCCGAGAGACTTTGTACGAAAGAAGCCAAATTACTTGCACCTTCCTCGATGCGGGCGGCCAATGAGTCCGCGCGACGGCTTGAGGCAACCCGGGACCGAGTTTCTATGGCTTGCGCACGAGTGGCAACAACCTCAAGATACTCCGCGTCAACCTTGGTCGTGTTGTCCTTAGCGTTGTTGCTTGCGGACCATAAATTGACCAGTTCAGTCCGAAGTTTCTCTTGTTGTTGGGCATCGAGAGATGCGAATGCACGTGTCATTGGCCCGTAGTTAACGCGATAGAATTCCACCACTTCTTCCGGCGAGAACGGATAGTCGAAGTGATAGACACGTCGCGCAAACTTCAAATCGGCAATTCCATCACGGAGGCGCCGACGCACCGTCGCTTCGTCTCCCCACAGCAGTGGCGAAGGCATGCCGGGTGGAGCGATATGGTTTGAAATCACGCTGAACATTCGACCAACGAACCCGTCCGGACTCCAATTGGCCATGGCAATCTTGCCGCCTGGCCGGCAGACACGGATGAGTTCCGCTGCTACCCGATCGGGTTGAGGCGCAAACATGGCTCCGATCAGACTGACGACCATGTCAAACTGACCATCCTGATACGGAAGCGATTCGGCATCCGCCTCTTCAAAGGCGATTACGAGTCTTTCCTGGGCAGCGCGAGCCCGAGCTTTTTCCAACCAGTTCGGGGCGATATCGGACGCCGTGACCTGTGCACCCGCCCTCGCCGCAATGAGGGCGAGCTGGCCGGCACCGCAACCGACATCGAGCAGCCGAGTCCCAGGCGTAATTCCTAGGCGGTGGAAAAACTCTTCCGCATCCCTCTCCATGTATCGGCAGAAACGGTCGTAATCTCCGCTTGTCCAAGTCACTTTCAGGCGAGCTTTGAGTTCTTTAAAGTCATTACCTGCTGGCGCGTGTTTTGTAGTTGCGTTCATTCTGGTGCTCCCTACATCATTATTTTGCTTCTCGACGGATTCTGATTAAGATCCACTTTCAGGATGCCTTGTCCAGCCTGTACAGACTTGATCGAGCGTACGGTATTCTTGGCAAATACGCCCGATCCGAACATGTATTCCAATGGACGTACTTTCCGAAGTTCTGAGGGTCGTTAAGCTCGAGGGAGCGCTGTTCTTTAATGGTGAGTTTTCCGCTCCCTGGTGCCTGCGATCAGCGCAATCAAGAGTTGCGGCCCAATATCTTGCGCCGGGAGCGGAGCACCTGATCATCTATCATTTTCTGACCGAAGGACGGGCCTATGCCAGATTGTTGGAAGGCGGTCGGGAAGAGTTGATAGCTGGCGACATCGTTATTTTTCCACATGGAGACGAGCACCTGCTGGGTAACGGATCGTCCGTGCGACCAGTGGACGCGTTCGAGACTTTTGCAAAAAACCTCACCCAAGGACTCAAGGTGGCAAGCTTTGGCGGCGGTGGCCAGATTACCAAGTTCATTTGCGGCTATATGGCTTGTGATCCGCGGTTGAGCGAAGTTTTCCTGGCCGGGTTACCGAAGATGATTAAAGTGCATGTTGCCAACGAACCCGCTGGTCGCTGGTTCGAAAACTCCATCCGATTCTCGGTAGGTGAAGGCAATGGGGCAAGCGCGGGAAGCGAACTGGTCATCGCTAAACTCTCTGAACTGCTGTTCGTAGAGACCCTGCGCCGCTACATCAATACCATGCCCGCGAACCAGACCGGGTGGCTGGGCGGTGTGCGCGATCCGATCATCGGTCAAGCTCTGGCTCTTCTGCACAGGGAACCGGCACATCCATGGACGGTGCCGAAAATCGCAAGGCGCGTCGGGCTATCCCGCACGCGGCTTGCCGAGCGCTTCCGCCATTTTCTCGAGCAGTCGCCAATGGCGTATCTGACGAAATGGAGGTTGAAGTTGGGGGCCGAAATTCTTCGGTCCACCGAGAACAGCGTCGCGGAAATCGCGGCGGCAGTGGGTTACGGCTCAGAAGCCGCATTCAACCGAGCATTCAAGCGGGAGTTCGATTGTCCTCCGGCGCAATTCCGTCGCAAGCGAAATAATCCCGGCATTCCCCTGTTCGGAAGGAAGCAGCGCCGGGGGCGCACTGCTCGTCAAGATGCCCGGCCGGTCTTATCCAGTTCGCGATAGAACCCCAGATCGCGATCACCCAGCATCTTGGTGATATATAGAATTTGGCCATAATGGGTTCCGAAGTGTTCAACCACGTGGTAAATCGCCTCTAGTCCCGTGACGCTGTAACCCTGAATTGGAAAAACAGCGGCCAAATCCGTCTCCTCGAGCCGGGAAAGGACCTGGTCCGCCTGACTGACCGTTGCTCCCAGTTCTTCGAGCAGTGTTCTAACGGAAATCCGCCCTTCCGCTTTGAATTCCCGAGGTCGGTCGCGGGTGTCAGCCGAACCGTTGAACGACGTGATCAGCCATTGCCGCACGTTGCCGTTCAGGTGCAGGATCAAATTCCCTATGCTGTTGCTCGCCCGGTTCGGTCGCCACCAAACCTGTTCCTCGGTAAGCGATTCAACACAGGCGCGCATACGCGGCCAGTACTGTTCGAGCAGCTTGCTGCGGGAGAACTCGAGAAATAAGGTCGTGACATTCGATCCACTTTTCGCGATGGCCATAAGGCGATCCTGTTCTGATGGGATGCCATTATCGTACTGCAAAAGACGCTGCTGCTAACGTCTCCTTACCTTTGCTCGCGCAGGACCTGCGGCGCGAGGAACTGAAGGTACTCTGAACGTAAAAAGGGGAGTCGTGCCAGCGTCTCTTGTGCCTCAGACGTGGCGGTTCTAAAATGGCGGGCTCGGACGGAGGACACATGTCTGCGAGGGGATTCCTATTTGCCTTTATCGTATTGGCATGTCCCGGTCTTTTCCTGGCAGCCGGGCAGGAAACCACGCCCCCGGCGAAAGAAGTTACCTTTAACCATGACGTTTCGCGGATTCTGAACAAAAACTGCGTGGTCTGCCATCGCCCCAATGATATTGCTCCCATGTCCCTTATGACCTATAAGGACGCGCACCCCTTTGCCAAGTTAATTCGCGATGATGTGGTGGCGCGGAAAATGCCACCATGGCACGCCGATCCCCAAGTGGGCGAGTTCCTGAACGATCCGCGGCTGAGTGACGCCGACATTGCGACCATCGACGCCTGGTTCCGAACCGGGGCCAAAGAAGGCGATCCCCGGGATCTGCCTCCCACTCCAGCCTTTTCCCAGGGCTGGCATATTAAGCCCGACATCGTGCTCACGATTCCTGAGCTTACCGTCAGCGGCGCGACCCAGGATGCATACGAATATATCTATGTTCCTACCAACTTCACCGAAGACAAGTGGGTGCAGGCGGCCGAGGTGCTTCCCGGAGACCGGCGCGTAGTGCATCACGCTACGGTTTCGGTGATCGCGGCCGACAAGGTGGCTAAGAAAGAAGAAGAGAGGTCGAAATCTGATGCCGGGGTCGACAAGTACCATTACCGCACGGGCAAGGTATTGCATCTACGGCCGGAAGCGCCGGTTGTCGACGACGGGTGCTCGTATCCGACGGGCGGCGGGGTGCCGGGTGAATCGTCTGGGTACTTAAACATTGTCCCCGGAATCTACCTGCCCGGGCACTTAGCCGAGACTCGGCCTCCCGGCTACGCGCTGCGTGTTCCGGCCGGCTCGTACTTGCAGTTTCAGGTCCACTACAGCAATCACACCAGCGACGACGTGAAGGATCGGACCAGTATCGGACTGGTATTTGCGAAAGAACCGGTGAAGCATGAGATTGCCCAGTATGAAATCTGGAACAATCTCTTCCTGATTCCCGCAAATGACGACAACCACCGGGTGACTTCCTGTTACACCCTGCCGCAGGACGTCATCGCGCTTGCTTACACCGGTCACATGCATTTTCGCGGCAAGAGCATGGTGGTTGAAGCCATCTACCCTGATGGCCGCCATGAAGTGATCATGAACATCCCGCACTATGATTTTCGTTGGCAGGAAACATATTTTTTGAAGCATCAGTTCCTGATGCCCAAAGGTACAAAGCTGGTAACCACGGCTTATTTCGACAACTCTTCGAACAATCCCCAGAACCCCGACCCGTCGAAAGCCGTGCGCTGGGGCGAACCGAGCAATGAAGAGATGATGGGCTTCTGGTTGCAATTTGCCGATCCGAGATTAGTCGATGGAAGTGCGGGACTGGCGCGCAAGTAGAGGGTCGCAAGCGGAGTTCTTCTGGATCTGGCCTCCCCAACTGCAGTGCCCGGGTTCGGCATGGGGACCACCATCGGAACAACCGTAAAATCGGTGGTGGTCGTTTTTCGTTTCTGGTGAAGTGATTGCGCTCCGCATGCCGGTCGAGGGTACGAAATAAACACGCTCCCAAGTTTGAACACAAAGAATGAAGACGGAAACTTCTCCATTCGATAGCAGACGTTGAACCTGCGATTCGAAAGTACATTTTCTTTTTTGCGCAAAAGCCACCGGGAAGGGCAGTCGCGCTCTGACCTGAAACAGGCCTCGAGCGTCGGAAAACGTGGTCGCGCTTCGACAAGTGTCGAAGCAAACAAGCGGCACCGACAAGAGAGCGGCCAGGCACCCGTCGATGTGATTCCGGGGGTTCGCAGAACTGATCGGTACCTCCAAGCGCGATAATACCTCTCCGGTACGGGATATGGCGCACAGCTGCCCACAGTGGCGTCGTGGTCGCACGATCCCGGTATGTGGCGAGCGTCGACAAGTTCATCGACTGTCGATCTTCGACACTTTTGACACCTGCAATGGGCGACACCGATCGCTCACTGCCCCCGGGTTTCAATAGTTTAAGAGTTGTTTTCATTATTGGCGGTTTGGCAACTCTATTGCTCCGTGAGGACGGCACAGAGACAGAAAAAACATGCTGAAAATCTCATCAATTGATACTCAGGTGGAGCGCCGCGTGGTGCTCGAAGGAAAACTCGTCGGACCCTGGGTTGCGGAGCTCAGGAAGTATTGGGAAACGGCGGCGCGCGGTATTGAAATACCGATCGTGGTTGACCTCCGAAACGTCACTTTCATCAGCCAGGAGGGCGAAGACCTGTTATCTCTCCTCATGAACGAAGGCGCGAAGTTTTCCTGCCAGGGTGTTCTGACGAAATATCTGCTGAAGCGTCTTGAGCGCCAATGCGGACGCAATAAGTACTCATAAACCGGAACCGGAAAGAGAGGCAAAGCTTGGAGGGGGAAGGGAAGCATGCTGCAAATGAATGCCTTTAGCCGCCAAAACCACATTGTGTACACGACTGCTGGCGACTTCTGCCGGATATTCGCCGAAGATATGAATGCTCTTTACCTGCTGGGGCTGCTATTGACGGCTGAGCCGGCAAATGCCGAAAGCTGCTTTGTTTCCGGGCTTGCGGATTGCGTCGACGGTCAGCCAGTCTTCAAGGAGTGGGGGCGCTCGTGGGCGCGGCGCGCAATCGTAAAGAACGCAATCAGATTAATGGGGCCAAAGCCAGGCTACCGCGGTTGGCCCTCAATGCGGTCTGCTCGGCACCTCGCGGGAGACGAAAAGTGGGATTGGGAAAGCGGTCTGTACCTGAATTCGCTCCTACAACTAGACGTTTTTGACCGTTTTGTCTTTGTAATGGTCGTGCTCGAGAAGTACTCCGAGCACGAATGTTCGTTACTTCTCGGATGCTCGCGACGCGACGTGATCTTGGCTCGAAACCGGGCATTTGGGCATATGGGCGACAAGGTTGGCCCTCAATCTGATGAATTTTTGCAGCCGGTCGAAGCTGCGTAACATCCATATCTAGGTCTGTTCTAAGTGCCTCGCTGCCAACGAGGTGTTAGCCGTAGCCAATTTAGAGCAGGACCTATTTTACGAATATTTCTTTCGCCGAAGTGTCTACCGCAGCATGCGCCGTTCGTCTAATGGTTGAGGGGCGAAAGTCGAACTGTTCTGTTGTACATCAGTGAGAGGGACTCATGGCGAAGCGGATGCTGTTGATGTTGGCAGTAGTGGTGGCGGTAATTGCAGGCCTTGGTTTCTTCAAGTTCCGACAGATCCAGGCGGCAGTGGCTCAAGGTGCGAGCTTCCAGCCGCCCCCGACTGCGGTCACGACAATCGTGACGCACCGTGAGACCTGGCCGTCGACACTTAACGTGATCGGGACGGCCGAGGCGATACAGGGCGTGACCGTAAGCGCCGATCTACCGGGCACGGTCGACAAGATTAATTTCGAGTCGGGCAAGGCCGTCCGCGCGGGCGAGGTGCTGGTCAACCTCGATACACGACAAGAGCGCGCCCAATTGGCTGCGGCCGAAGCCGACCGCGATCTCGCACGCATAAATTACAACCGCCAGCAACAGCTAGTGAAAGAAGGCGTGGTTGCCCGCAACGAGTACGACAATGCCCTTGCCCAGCAGAAGTCGACCGAAGCGAAGGTCGGGGAGATCAAGGCGATGATCGAGAGGAAGACGATTCGAGCGCCCTTCTCGGGCATCCTGGGCATCCGGCAAGCCAACCTGGGGCAATATTTGGCTGCCGGGCAGGCCATTGTTTCGCTCCAGTCGATCAATCCTATTTATGTAAACTTCGGTGTCCCCCAGCAGGAAGCTGCGCGGGTCGGGGTGGGCCGCAGCCTGCGGCTCACAAGCGACAACCTTCCCGGGGCGGTGTTCACCGGCCGCGTGACGGCAGTCGATTCGGTTATCAACGAGGCAACGCGAAACATCCAGGTGCAAGCCACGCTGTCTAACTCTGGAGGCAAGCTGCGTCCGGGAATGTTCGTACAGGTGGACGTGGGCGTGGGAGCGAACCGGCAGGTAATTGCGCTGCCTGCCTCGGCAATCAATTACGCGCCTTACGGCGACTCGGTTTACGTGGTGGGAGATCTCGCGGATCCGAAAACGGGGAAGCACTATCGTGGCGTGCGCCAGCAGTTTGTCAAAGTTGAGGGATCGCGCGGCGATCAGGTTGCGGTGGTTTCGGGTCTGAACCCGGGCGATGAAGTCGTGAGCTCGGGAGTCTTCAAGCTGCGCAACGGCGCCGCTGTCCAGGTAAATAACAGCGTGCAACCGTCGAATAATCCCAAGCCGAAGCCCGAGGACACCTAAACCATGAAGATCACCGATCTCTTTGTTAAGCGACCGGTACTTGCGATCTGCGTCAACCTTGTGATTCTGATCGCGGGCCTGCAGGCGATTCGCTCGCTCAGCGTTCGCCAGTATCCACGGAGCGACATCGCGGTGGTGTCGGTTTCAACCGTCTACGTGGGCGCGAACGCTGACTTGGTGCGTGGATTTATCACCACGCCTCTCGAGCGGGTAATTGCCAGCGCCGATGGCATCGACTACATGGAGTCGACCAGCGCACAGGGTCTGAGTACGATCGACGTTCACCTGAAACTCAACTACGACACCAACGCCGCACTAACCCAAATCCAGGCCAAAGTGGCGCAGGTGCGCAATGACCTCCCGCCTGAAGCCGAGGCTCCGGTCATCGACCTGCAAACGGCCGACAATCAGTTTGCGGCCATGTACCTTGGGTTCTCCTCTTCCGACCTCGACCAGAACCAGATTACCGATTACCTGACGCGCGTGGTGCAACCGAAACTTAGCGCGATCAGCGGGGTGCAGCGCGCCGACATTCTCGGGAACCGCACCTTCGCCATGCGGATCTGGCTCAAGCCGGAGCAGATGGCGGCCCACGGCATCTCCCCCTCGCAGGTGTGGAACGCGCTGGCCGCCAACAACTACCTCTCCGCCCTGGGCGCCACCAAGGGCTCGATGGTGTCGGTGAACCTGGTCGCCAACACCAGCCTCAAGA
>JAFAWX010000333.1 GCA_019241535.1 Acidobacteriota bacterium
CTGCTCCAGGCGCTTTCAAAACACATAGCTGTTGCCGTCCACAATGCCCGCCGTTTTGGTATTGAGCGGCAGGAGCGGGAGCGCATGAGCCGCGAGGCCGCGGAGGCACGCCTGATCCAGCAAGCACTGCTGCCCAAGTCCTCGCCGCACGTGCCCGGCTTCGCTATTTCCGGGCTGTCGGTGCCGGCCGGGGAGGTCGGGGGAGACTGGTACGACTTTGTTCCCTTCGACGATGGCCGCTGGGGGCTCGTGCTCGCCGATGTTTCCGGGAAAGGCACGGCCGCGGCGCTCTTGATGTCGGCTACGCGCGGGATGCTGCGCTCTTTGGCCGAGGCTTACTGTACTCCTGGTGAGGTGCTGGCCAAACTCGATCACCTGTTGGTTGCCGATTTTCCCTCGGGAAAGTTTGTGACGCTCATTTACGGTGTGCTTGATCCCTCTACCCGCGGCTTGACCTTCGCCAATGCCGGCCATCTGCAGCCGGTGCTGGTGAGCGGCGGCACTGTCAGACTGCTCAATCACGATCGAGGTATTCCGCTCGGCCTGGGTTCTCAGAATTTCTCCGAGGTTCAGGTCGAACTGCCGCGAGGTGCGCGGCTGGCTCTCTACAGTGATGGCATTACCGAGGCCGAGAATCCCAGGGGAGAGGAATACGGACATGCGCAGCTGGAGAGGGTACTGCTGCGCCCGGATGCCTCGCCAGAGAGCATCCTGAACGACGTCCGCAGACACGTAAACGGTGCAGGCTTGCAAGATGACGCGACCGTGATCTTAGTGCAGGCCTGATTGATTCTCATCTCACGTTGAACCTTCCTGTTGCAGGGACCTGCAGATTTTTTCGCCGCAGTGCAGAACTTCTCCGACTTCCTGCCCCGGCTTTTTGCGCGATGAAACTTGCTGCAAATAGGCTTGGCAAATTAGAGCAGGGAAGGAGTGTGGCTGATGCCGGCTAACTGTCAGACGGTACCTTTTTTGTAGTGTTATGCGGAGCTCTGTTGTTTGCCCGCTCCCTGTGCTGAGAAAGTGACCCTCTGGGAAGGCAAAAAAGGACTTACTGGCTCTCGAGCAGCACTGGCTCGAGGTGGAAGACGATCCCCAGGCGCTCGAGTTAATTCTCGCCCCCGACTTCCTCGACATCGTACCCGCGAGAATCATCACCAAGCATGACAGATCGCTTCAGGCGCAGCACCCATCGCCTGGGCAAAGACAGAGAAAGCACTTCGAAGATAGGCGCGTGCGGGTATACGGAAGCGTAGGCATCATAAACGGTATCGTGTTGCAACCGGCGGGGGAACGACCAAAAAGACCCTCTTCACGGACGTTTTTGTTTACGATGTCGGCAAATGGCAAGCTGTGAATGCGCATGAACTGCCCGCGCCAGCGAAAGAACGGTAATTACGCGACAAACTATGATCGTCAGTCGTCTACTTACTTGGTTCCGATGACGACGCTGAAAAATGTTGGCGAAAGCGGGTGCGATTCGCTGCTGCGAAACCCTGAATTTTTCAGCATCTGCTCGTATTGTTTGAATGTGTAGGTGTCTCCCCCAGGCGTACCCGCCAGCATGATTAGGGGAAAGGTTGCCGGAAGGCGTGGCGACACCCGATCCTCGTTGGGGACAAGTTCCAGAATCACCACTCGGCCGCCGGGGTTGAGCGATGCGTGTGCTTTTTTGAGGAGCTTCTCGCAGTCAGCAATATCGAAATGATGAAGAAAGTTGATTACAAGCGTCAAATCATAGTCGTTACCATACTCCACATCGAAGGCGCTTCCCGGTATGGTGTGGTAGCGGTCAGAAATTC
Organism: Acidobacteriota bacterium; assembly: GCA_019241535.1. GTDB lineage: Bacteria > Acidobacteriota > Terriglobia > Terriglobales > Acidobacteriaceae > Gp1-AA145. The sequence goes on from JAFAWX010000333.1 coordinate 1,803, forward strand.
CGGCGCGCGCCGCATTTGCGCGCGCGACCTCAAGCACGTTTGCCCAGTCTACGGCCCAGAACTGTGCTTGCGGGTTATGGCGCGCCAGAGTGGTCTCATACAATCCGTGGCCGGCCGCAAGGCTGAGCACTTTCCACGGCTTCCCCTCGTCTGCTTTTAGTAACTTCGCCAGAAGCTCGGCGGGCACCGTCATCATGGGCGCCATGCTTTGGGCAAATTCTACCCACATGGGGCTCTCCGGCTGAATGCCATGTTGCTCCATCACGGTTCCACCTTTGCGCACTGCGTCAGCGAGATGCTCATAAGCTTCGACCTGCTGAGGCAATAGCAGAAAACGAAGCGCTCCTCCGATGTAACCGGGAGAGCGCTTGTCGAGAAAAACTGCTGAGTCACGGGTTAGCGAATAACGGCCGGCCTGCTTCGTCAGAAAGCCGTTTACTACGAGGTAGTCGCATAGAATGCGCGTTCCTCGCGCGGAAGCCTTGCAGCGCGACGCGATCTCTTCGGCCGTCTGTTTCCCCTCTGCTATGGCTGTAAACAGCTCGAGTTCAACCGCGGCTTTTAGCGCCTCGGTTTTCTGAAAAGCGTTCGCGGTCTCGAAAAACAACTCGGGTGACGGGGGTGCGCCGGCACTTGCAGGGGTGCTCGACGTGTTGATGTCCGTGACAACCGACATAAAACCTCCAGTAATTAGGATTTGTTATTAGGATTTCATTTCTCCGTGACAGTACAGCACTCTCGTGCCGAACCGCAACCGCGCAAGGTGACTGCACGCCTCCTAAGGTTCTTTTCTCAGGTCCTCAATTCTGCCCGAGCCGCCACACGGATGGTAGCCGATTTCTCATCCTACGGCGAATGATGTACCCATGCAGCAGCGAGCTGCATGGTAGCAATGCCGTGAGAAGAGGTCTCGTAGTCGACTATGACATGACCGCTAGGATGAAAACGCAGTCCCGGTGAGCGCTCGAGAACAAACTACCTACAGCTGCTGTTCTCGATGCATTTTGCAAGTTCCAGACACAATCGTGCCGGAGGAGAACTTCTCGTCGGGTGCGGCTCTTTTACATTTAATGCTGGATCACGATCTTTCACTAACATGGATCAGCGACAATGCAGTCATCCTGCTTAATCAAGGCTATATCGATTCTCCGAGGATATCGGGGTGAGCGCCATCGGAAAGTCTTTTTGTAGAGCGCTATTCTTGGGAAAACGGAGGCCCCGCATCTGAAAGAGGCCTGATCGCATCCCCCGCTCTTGCGCCCGGGTTCGGCAAACTGGATTCTTCGCGAGCTGCATTTCCTGCTTGTGCTCCAAGCTGCAGCATGGCTGGGGCGCGGCGGCCGCGCGTCTTCGGCATATGTCCTTTATCGGATCTCTATCCCTGCCTTCAAGTGCTGGTCATGGCGGCCTCCGAAACCCAGATTTCCTCGCTCACCTACCTCCCCGGGAACCGAGGGGCAAAGCTTTACGAATGGCGACTAACCCGACCGGGGATATCGTACCTGTTTCACACCAGCTCGATCCGCAGGTCGCGTCCAATCGCTCGCGCGGCTCTGCAGAGTGTCTGCAGCGTCACTGATGTATTGTCGGGATCGAGCAGGCGGTCCAGGGCTGCGCGACTGGTGTTCATGCGACGGGCCATCTCTACCTTGTTGATCTTCGCTTTCTTCATCGCTTTCTGCACTTGCCATGCCAACGCCTCTTTTAGCGCCGTGGCGCGGGCCTCTTCAAGGATGCCTTCCTCTCTGAGGAACTCATCCAGCGATGATCCAATGTGAGGGTTCTTCTTTCTCACCTGATCACCTCCCTCATTCGTCGTTTCGCGAGCGCAATGTCTTCAGCCGGCGTTTTTCGTGTCTTTTTAATGAAGCCATGAAGCACAACCAAAGTGCCCTGGTGAAAACAGAGAATCAACCGAGCAATGCGGTTGCTCGGCAGCGTTGAGCGAACTTCCCAAAGACGGTCTTTTAGGCTTCGGACCAAGGGCATTCCGATGGGCCAACCGAATTGTACCCGCATTAAATCCATACCGATGGCGCGACGGTCTCCCCTCTCCAGGCGACGCAGCCATTCAAGCACAGGCTCAGTGCCCATCTCAGTCCGGTAAAAGCGCACAGGCACTTCAATCGCATGGTCGTTGGCCATTCCGCCTCGCTATCTGTAGTATGTATCACAAGTGGTACATTGTCTACATCATCAGGCATCCCGTGATCCCGGATTCATGTCAGTGATCTCCTCCTTTTTCTTGTTCGATCGATGGGGTGATCGGATTATCTGCTCCGCCACGCGCTGCGAGCCGTGCCCATTGCGACGCGAGCCAACGAGCATGTGGACGGACTGCGCAGTCGTGAACTGGCGGGACTCTTGGTATATCTGGTGAGCGCCGCCGCGCCGCAGCACTGACCGGCGTTCTGAGGGCACGCCATCGACACACCGGCGACACGCTAGACGACCACCTGTTCTTGTTGTTTGTGAGCTTGTGTTCCTATTTACCCGGCTCGTTCCCCCATAGCGGAATGGATGCGAGGTTGCTTCTCATTACCAAGCAATCGAAAACTAAAGAGCCGCACGCTCCGTCCTAGCGCGCCCGCTTTCGCAAGTGCTCTCTCGTATGTTCTTGCCTGGACCTCGGTAGCTTCTGGGTAGCTGGATGAATGCCCGAAGTGGTCGCCCGTGGGGAGCACCAATCGAACGTCTGCCAGATGAGCCTGTTGCGATATCCAGATCTTTGAAAGACAATCCTGAATGAATTTGGAGACTTCCCGTCTTATGCAAGATCCGCAAGTGCTTTGATTGCAGGTACAACCGCGGCAATGCTGGATCTTGCTTGACAGTAAATGGCTGCAGTCGGCAGAATTCGTGTGCCCTCAGACGGGAGCACGTGGTAGGCCGTCCGCTTAAAAGCCCTCCACACGGGAGAAAATACGATGCGTAAGTCTATGCTACTTGTAGCCGTTTTGCTTCTTCCCCTGTTATTTATCACCCAATCTCAGGCGCAGTCTCGACCTAGCGTTGCTGCATCCGGGTGCGAAGAATTCTTTTCTCTTTGTACAGAGCGCGAATACAACCGAAGCTATGACCCTGAGTACCGGGGCCACTATATTGGTCACGACGAACCTTCTCTGCTCTTCTATTCCAACGTGCCCGGTTCCGGGAACTACAATCAGTACCGGCTTGTCCTGCCGAAAGATCCGCCGAAATTTCCAACCGACGCGCATCCGTCGGGAGCCGGAAGTCCCACAGTGTGGAATTTCCAGTTGCACCCGGCATTCTGGTTCGGAATGGCTCTTTGCGATACCCAGTCCTACCCCCTTGCTACGTTTGACTGTCCGGCAGACTCGGACCGTAACATCTTTGACGACGCAAACCCCAGCTCGCCCCACTACATCGGGCGCCACCCAGGAGCTGCCTTCCTGGAACTGCAGTTCTATCCGCCCGGGTGGGTTAGCAGCTATTCTCTTACCCAATATGCCGTGGCGTTGCACATCAATAGTTACAGTCTGAAGCCACTCGGGCCAAATGGGCCGCTGGTCAACAATGTTGACTGTCAAAACAAAGTGGGCTTGGAAACGACAGTGTTCGCGCTTCTCACTCTGGACGGGAAATCCCAGGCCCCCGCGGACCCTCTGAATAACAATCCCAATAAATTTGCCGTTATTCCGGGTGAGACATTTGTCATGAATCCCGGGGACAGCTTGGTCGTGACCATTCGCGATACCCCGGATGGCCTGCGCACCACGGTACAGGACCTGACAACCGGGCAGACCGGGTTCATGACTGCAAGCATTGCGAACGGCTTTGCTCAGATCAAGTTCGACCCCGGCGCGCCAACCTGCACCTCGATACCTTACGCATACCATCCGATGTACGCCACGGCGAGTCCGCATACGCGCGTGCCGTGGGCTGCACACACTTACAACATCGCCTTCTCGGACGAGATCGGCCATTTCAACTACTGCGACGCTCAGGACAACTCGCTCGCCCCGGGTCTTGGTGCCTGTCTTGTGAGTCCGGTGGAGGACGAAGTTAACCCTACGACGGGCACGCATGAACCAGACGATCTATTTTGTGTCGATCCTGCCAGTTCGGAGTTTTTCTCACCCGGCTCAGTGCAACCCTTCGGTGGTTGCCTCGATGCCGACGTTGATTTCGATGGCGTGCCGTATCATCACGCCTGGCCCGGCAGCGGTGATGATCCCTATCACTTCTCCGCGGTGCCAACTCCTATCCTATTTAGCAGCGGAAAATTCCTGGCCACGGGAGGTGGTTTTGAGAACTTCAGCCAGGTGGCATTTGAAGCGGACATACCGGCGATCGAAGGAAGCACCTGCAACCGGGCAACGGGTGCGGGTTGCGTCAATCCTCCGCCCGGTGCGCTTTTTTATCCCTTCTATACCACCGCGGAGCGGAACGGACAATGCTGGTGGCAAGTGGGAGGCGCTCACATTCCCGATACGACCAATACCTTCGGAGGAAGCTCGGCGACTGAATTCAAGTCGCTTGAACCTACCCTTTATATTGCCGGAACCAGCAAGAACCCGGGATCGCGAATCCGCTTTGAAAACTACAACCAGATATTGAACGACAATCCCTGTCCAAGCCAGTAAGCCAGAGAGGGGGGCGGCACTTTGCTGCCCCTCTAATTTGTTTTGCTCTTTCGGGGTACTCCCGCGGTGAGACTTCGCTCCAGATCCATCGAGAGCACCTTGAATTACCTTCACGTGCTGCTTGATCCCGCTATGGTGCTCGTGCGATGCTGAGTGCTTCTTCAACAACATAATGCTTTGCCTTTCAGTTGCTCACGGAGCCCAGAGTTAGTACGCATTTCGAGTCACTGGCATCAAGGGGCGCGGCACAGAGGCTTTGCCGCAAGTTGCCGCTCCGACGATATTTGCACCGTCTACATCCGCAAGGTC
>JAFAWX010000400.1 GCA_019241535.1 Acidobacteriota bacterium
GGCCTCAGTTATGGTCGGATAAAGTCGGTGTGACCAATCCATTGAACAAGTTCGTGACCACTCAGCAGGTGCTCGAAATGGTCAAGTCCGGGTTTCTGCGATTCCATCCTTACGAACGGCAAATCGAATACCTTCGCGTCTAGGCAGCGCAGCAATCGGTGCCGAATGAGAAAACCTTCGTTTGGGGGGGACAGATGCCGAACGCGGGGAAAACCGAGCATCTCCGTTTCCCTGCCGTTTGCATGAGGCGAGCCGGGAAAATGGCAGGAAGACGCGCGTCATGCCAACATCGTGCCTCAGCAGTAACGATGCAGCTCGTTCGCCCGCTTTGAATCAACCAGGCGTTTTGCACCTGGTAACCCGCTTTTACCTATCTGGCCATGAAGGCATGAAAGCCGCGTCCCTTTTCGATTCAGTTTGAGGATAAAGTACAGCCTCCTGTCTATGTCCTTGGTAACAGGATGCCATGCCCATGTCGCGCTACGATGAGCTGGGTCGACGCGACATTTACTCGTGGCCTGTGTTTCAGAATTCCAAGCAGCTCGAAGTAGCAGCCGAAGCTGCAGAAACGAAGCGATCAATAAGGGAGGCGAAAGCCATGTATTCAATTTCGAAGAAGGCGTTATTTGTTGCGGCTCTGGCTGCATTGGCCCTACCGGCATTCGGGCAGAGCACGATTCAGCAGCGCAAGGAAAACCAGCAGGACCGCATCGCCAACGGTGTTCAGAGCGGAGAACTGACCGCGGGTGAAGCGGGCAACCTGGAGGGCAAAGAAGCGGCCCTGAACCAGGAAGAGCGCGATATGAAAAAGATGGACAACGGCAAATTGACGTCCGCCGATCGCGCCACTCTGAACCAGCAGCAGAATCAGCTGTCGCGGCAGATCTACCGCGACAAGCACAACGCCGCCGTGCAGAATACCAATCCCAAGAGCGAAGTCGGCAAGCGGCAGGAAAACCAGCAGGACCGCATTGCCCAGGGCATCAAGAGCGGGCAATTGACCGCGGGTGAAGCCGCTAATCTGGAGCACCGGCAAGCCGCGGTGAACCAGGAAATCCGCGCCGATCGGGCCGCCAACGGCGGCACTCTGACGGCGCAGGAGAAGGCGCAGATCAATCGTCAGCAGAACCAGAACTCGCGCGCCATTTACCGCAAAAAGCACAACGGGCGGGTACAGTAGATCTCTTCTGGTCGTCCGGAGAAAGCCCCGGCGAAAGCCGGGGTTTTTTCATTTGCGCTTATCGGTGCGCCTGAAATTGCAGCTGCCGTAGCGGCTGCGCCAGGCGCGAACCAGCAGATAAGAAGTCACGGGAAAAACCAAAAACCCGGCAGTCACCACACCTGGAGCGTATGCCTTGAGATAAATGCTCGCCGCCAAGTGCCAGACGGCGTTCAGAAGCATGAGAAGACAAAAGGCGACAAACAGGCGTGCGCCCAGGCTATTCGGGCCGTCGCAGGTGCTCCGGTAAGTCACCAGTACGGCCAGGGCTGCGATCGCCGCCGCGACCACACGAAACTCGCCGCTGGTGAGGACGTGCCAGCCGCGGCGCTGCCAGAAAAGCGGCAGCCAGATAGCTTCTTCGAGGTTGTGCAGGCACACGATTACCGGAAACAGCCATTGCGCCCTGAGTCCCGGCTCCGAACTGCCGAGTTCCATGATCTCAGAATAAAGCCAGTTTCGAGTGATCGTGGAAAGGTTCGCCGGAAGTAGGGTCATCGGCAGGTCAGGATAGAGGGTGCCGGAATTCATCTTTGATCGTCCTCAGCGCGAAACTCGCGGTTTCGGACCGCGAGCGTGCTCTCAAAAGCGAAGCGCTGGCCTTGCGAGAATCGTCCGATAAATACATTCACGCAGCAGTGCGATGCGTCTGGCAATAGACGATTCTGATCATTCCACCGTCGTCTGCCGAAGTACGCCTCGGCCGATCAGATTTTGAAAACGTGCCGCGGCTTGGTCATGAAGGTCGACCGCCTTTCTAGGCGAGTCTTGGGGGAGTGTCCAAGTCGATGAAAGCAGGTACAATTCGGGACTTGACTAATTGCAAATTGCAATATTAATATTTCAATGTGACATATGACTTTGGCGGAGAAAATCCGTTATCTGCGTGAGGTCGAGGGTTCCCTGCGCGGGCTCAACCGGCCCCTGACCCAACTCGAGGTAGTCAGCGCGATCCGCAACAAGCAGGGCAAATCGATCAGCCAGTCCTACATCTCCCAGATCGAAAACGGAACGCGCCGGCACATGACCCAGGCGACCCGCTCGCTCCTGGCGAAGTTCTTCAACGTTCATCCCGGATTTCTTGTCGATGACCCGGAGGGCTATCACACCGAGCTCACCTCTGACCTGCGCACGGTCGAGGGCAAGCTCGACGTATGGCTGCTGCACGGAGCGGAGCGCTTTGCCGGAGATGCGGAATTGAGCGAAGTGCTGATCAAGGCAGCCCGCCAGAAGGACACGCGCAAGTCTCTTTTGCTGCTCGGGTTGATCCTCGACACTCCCGGGCTGGCCGACCGTCTGCTCGAGGCCCTGCAGCCGCACCGGGAACGTGATGGACATGGCAGCAGGCGCGGAGGGCGACCATGACCTGGGCCGACTTCTACCTGGTGTGTTTTGTCGTGGGATTCTTCCTCAGTCTGGTGATCTTCCTGGGCGGCGGCTTTCACCTGCACTTGCCCCACGTTCACTTGCAGGTGCCAAGCTTGCACACGCGGCCCGGACACGGGGGAACCTCTCCGTTTTCTCCTTTCAGTCTGATCACGCTGACGGCGTTTCTCGCCTGGTTCGGGGGAACCGGATATCTGCTGGCCCGGCACTCCACCATATTGTTCTTGACCGCCCTGCTGCTGTCGTTGCTGAGCGGCACCGGAGGCGCGGCTCTCATCTATCTCTTCCTCTCGCGCGTGCTCAGCTCGCCCGACGAGGACCTTGATCCGGCCGATTTCGAAATGGCCGGCGTTCTCGGCAAACTCTCGGTTCCCATCCGGGACGGGGGAACAGGAGAGATGATTTATTCCCAGGCCGGCACACGCCGGGTCTGTGCAGCCCGATCCGACGACGGAACCCCGATTTTCAAAGGAATCGAAGTCATCGTAACCCGCTACGAGCGCGGCATAGCATACGTGCGCCGCTGGTCCGATCTGGCGGGCGACGACCTGGAGCTCGATTCAGCCTCCAGTTCCGAGAACGACCGCCAGGGGAGGCCGCAATGAGCAACACGGTTGAAAATTCGACCCGCTATTTCAAAGGACTGACAGCACTTGCCTGGACGTCCGTGCCGGCTGCGCTGGCTTTGTACGTCCGTTGCTGGAACCGATTGCCGGCACGGCTGGCGACGCATTTCGATTTCAACAACCATCCGAATGGCTGGATGTCTCGTGAAGGAGCCTTCGTTTTCACTCTTGCCCTGGTGACACTGGTTACGGCTGGGACCACCTGGATCCTGTCAAGGGTAGGCAAGCCGGATCCCGCCGCCTGGGGTCTGCTTGCCTTTTGCGGTGTCATGCTCGTGACTCTGCTGTGGGTCACCGACGCGGTTATCGACTATAACGTTTACGGCCAACCGCTCCATATTCTGCCTGCCGTTGCCATAAGCATGGTCGCAGCCAGTCTGCTGGTGCCGCTGGCACTGCTCACGCGACGGAGCGTGCAGCTTACCGGGGCGAGAGTTTTCGCCGAAGAGACTCATAGCTCCGCAATCTGGGGCCTGGTTTTGGCATTGCCGGCTGCCTTCCTGGCTGCTCTCGCGCTCCGCATCCCGTTGCCTGCGGTGCGCGCGCTGCTCGGCTTGAGCATGCTGATGATTCTTGCCGGAGCGGCCATGGCGTGGAGCGGCTTCCACTATCAATTCAGCTCCGCTGGAGTTGAAATCCGCACCCTGGGTTTCCGCATGCGCTCGATTGCCGCCCGTGATATTCAGAGCTATTCCTCGGCGCGATGGAGTTCCGCCGGGGGATATGGCATCCGCGGCGTCGGCAGCCGCCGCGCTTACGTCTGGGGCAACGCCGGCGTGCGGATCAAGACCCGGGAAGGCGAAGTCTTTCTCGGGCACGACCAGCCGGAAACACTTGTGCGCGACCTGGACCGAATCATCGCGGATCGCGACATGCATGAGCGTAATTCTGATCGTTCGAGCTAGACAGGAGGGGTTATGTTCGGGTTACCAGTTGATATGTGGGTAATCATCGGGCTCGGGATTCTGGCCTTTATGCTGCTCATAAGCGGCCTGGCCCGGCTCTATCGCAAAGCCGGCCCGCATGAGGCGCTGATCGTCTACGGTTTAGGAGGCACGCGGGTCGTGGTGGGCAAAGGGAAGGTAGTGTTCCCGATGGTGCAAGTCTGCCGCGAGCTCTCGCTCGAGCTGATGTCGTTTGACGTGGCGCCGGAGCAGGACCTTTATACCAAGCAAGGCGTGGCCGTGACCGTTGAAGCGGTGGCGCAGATCAAGGTCAAATCCGACCGCGAGTCCATTCTGACCGCCTCGGAACAGTTCTTGACGAAAACCGCGGCCGAACGCGAAGGCCTTATCCGGCTCGTCATGGAAGGCCATCTGCGCGGCATCATCGGCCAGCTCACGGTGGAAGAGATTGTCAAGCAGCCAGAGATGGTCTCTGACCGCATGCGCTCAACCTGCGCCGACGACATGAACAAAATGGGCCTGGAGGTAATCTCCTTCACCATCAAGGAAGTGCGCGACAAGAATGAATACATCCTCAACATGGGCAAGCCGGATGTGGCCCGCATCAAGCGCGATGCCGACGTTGCCGGGGCCGAGGCCGAGCGCGACACCGCCATCAAACGCGCGCTGGCCACGCGGGAAGCGGCTATTGCCCGGGCCCAGGCCGACCAGGAACGGGTGCTGGCCGAGACCCTTTCGCTGGCGAAACAGGCCGAGGCACAGCGCGACCTGGAAGTTAAACGAGCCCAATATATCGAGGTTACCAAGCGCCAGCAGGCCCAGGCCGACAAAGCTTACGACATTCAGACCAACATCATGCAACAGCAGGTGGTCGCCGAGCAGGTGAAGGTGCAGCAGGTAGAAAAAGAACAGCAGGTCAAGGTGCAAGAAGCGGAAATCTCCCGCCGGGAGAAAGAGCTGATCGCGACCGTGCTGAAGCAGGCGGAGATCGAGCGTCAGCGCATCGAAACCCTGGCCGAAGCCGAGAAGCAGCGCCTCATGGTCGAGGCTGAAGGGCGGGCCAGCTCGATCCGCCAACAGGGCGAGGCCGAAGCCGACATCATCTTTAAGAAAGGCGATGCCGAAGCCCGTGCTATGAACGTCAAAGCCGAGGCCTATCAGGAATACAACCAGGCTGCGGTCTATGACAAGCTGCTGACCAGCTTGCCCGAAGTGGTCAAGGCCATGGCGGCTCCGCTTGCCAACGTGGACAGAATCACCGTCGTCTCAACCGGCAACGGCGACGCTACGGGGATGAATAAGATAACCGGCGACCTGACCAAGATGGCCGCCCAGGTTCCGGCGCTGTTTGAGACCTTGTCGGGGATCAGCATGAACGACCTGCTCTCGAAAGTGCGGGCGATCGGCGACAAACCACCCAAGCCGCCGGAGACGCTGTCCGCGGGAAATGGTGGCGGAAAATAAGGCCCCAGGAATGACTTGTCCTGCAGCCTTGAGCAGAGTCGGGGCAGTGGGTATTACATGTGGGAAGGAGTTCATGATCATGGCACTACTGGAACGAGTTTCAACTCTCATTCGCGCCAATCTCAACGATCTGGTCGACAAGGCTGAAGAGCCCGAAAAGATGATCAAGCAGGTCATTCTCGACATGCAGAACCAGCTTTTGCAAGTCAAGACGCAGGTGGCGATTGCGATCGCCGACCAGCACCTGCTTGAAAGAAAGCAGAAAGAAAACCAAGAGAAGACCACGGAATGGATGCGCAAGGCCGAACTGGCTGTGGGTAAAAAACAAGACGATCTGGCTCGGGCTGCACTGCATCGCGTAGAAAGCTACCGTGAGCTGGCGGTAAATTTCTCTCAGCAGGTGACGGACCAAAAGGCCCAGGTCGAGAACCTGAAGGCCGCTCTTCGCCAGTTGGAACAGAAGTTGAGCGAAGCCGAGGCCAAGGCTGAGTTGCTAATCGCGCAGCAGCGCCGTGCACGGGCGGTCAGCAAAGCACATGACGCCCGCTCCGCCGCCGGCAGCGACTCACGGGCGGGTGCATTCGATCGTATGAAACGCAAGGTCGCACACCACGAGGCGGTCAGCCAGGCCAAGGCCGAACTGAGCGCCGCGGATATAGACGACCGCTTCACGGCCATCGAAAAGGAGGACCGGATAGAACAATTGCTGGCGGAGTTGAAGGCAAAATACGCGTAAAGCGCATACCTGCACCTTCGAGGAGCATCAACCGAGGAATTACCTTGCTGGCCGGTAACTTAGCCGCGCGTAAGGCCAGGCCGAAAGTTCCGTTCACCAGGTTAGAAACCCAAATATGAAGAGCGCGCGTTCTGTGCTTGTGCCCGGTCCTCCGCCCGTCGCGGTTTGCGGCCTTTCGAACAATTTCATATTCCCTCAAACGAGATTGAGGCGCCTGACAAAGCGCTCCTGATGCCGATTTCCACCGCATTCTTCACCTGGGCTCACAAATTTAACCATTTGTAACGTTCTGTTCACATCTCGCTGCGTAAGATCATGACCCGGAGTCACAACGAACCCGAGGTCCCAATGAAAAAAATACTTGCTCTGCTCTCCTTCGTAGCTGCCTGCACAATGGGCAGCGCAGTCGCCCAGGACAATCACTCCAGCCCCATTAAACGGGTGCTGCTGATCAGTGTTGATGGAATGCACGCCGTTGATCTCCTTAACTGTGCCAGGGGCATCAGCACGGCCAATAACGGAGACCCATACTGCCCGGCGATCGCCGCCCTGGGTAAAACCGGCATCAATTACGTTGCCGCCAGCACCTCGAAACCGTCTGACTCCTTTCCCGGCCTGACTGCCATTATTACCGGCGGGAGTCCGGCTCTGACGGGCGTCTATTACGATGTTGCCTATTCGCGCAATTACGACGCTCCGGCGAAAACGACCGGAAACGGCCTTGCGGCCGGGCCTTGTACGGCCGGTGCTGCACCCACTGGCACTACAACCGAGTACGAAGAAGGCATTGATATCGACCAGAGCAAGCTAAACGGCGGTGCCCCTGGAGCGGAATTGACGGATGGAGGCATCAACTCCATTGACGCCGACAAACTGGTTCGCGACCCGAGCAATGGCTGCAAACCGGTCTACCCCTGGCAATTCGTCCGCGCGAACAGCATCTTCAGCGTCATCCACCAGGCGGGGGGATACACCGCATGGTCGGACAAGCATCCTGCGTACTCCTCAGTGGCCTCTGGCATTGGGCCGGCCGCACTGAACGACTTCTACGGGCCTGAAATCAACTCCAACGTGATTGGCCTTCCCGAAATCACTACTCCCACGGGTATTTCCTGCGCCGCGGTCCGCGACTCGGGCTCCGATCTGACAGCCTGGACCAACAGCTTCCAAAATATTCAGTGCTACGACACACTGAAAGTTGACGCGATTCTTCACGAGATCGATGGGAAGAACCACCTCGGCACCAAAGCGACCCAGGTGCCCACCATCTTCGGCATGAACTTCCAGGCGGTCAGTGTGGGCCAGAAGCTCATCGAAAAGAGCAATGGCGTCACCGGCGGATATCTCGATGCCGCCGGCACTCCCAGCGCGGCGCTGCTGGATGAGTTCAAGTTCGTTGACGCTTCGATTAACGCTTTCGTCAGCGAGCTGAAGGCGCAAGGTCTTTATGATTCGACCCTGATCGTGATCACCGCCAAACATGGCCAGTCACCGATTGATCCCAGCCGCTACGTTTCTCAGCTGATCAATGGAACTTCGCCCGCCACGTTGCTCTCCAATGCCGGCTTTATTCCAGATTCGGAATCTACAAACAGCGGCGGCATTGGGCCGACCGAAGATGACGTTTCACTGCTGTGGCTGAAGAGTTCCGACGAGACCGACGCAAGCGTAAAAATGCTCGAAGATAATGCCACTGCTTCGGGAATCGCGCTCGGGCAGATCTACTACGGCCCGTCGCTCGCGATTAACTATAACGACCCCGCCGTTGATCCCCGCACGCCAGATATCATTGTGACCCCGAATATCGGAGTTACCTATACCCACAGTAGCGGGAAACAGGCAGAGCACGGGGGCTTTGCCCATGACGACACCAACGTCGTTCTGCTGCTGTCCAATCCGGGCTTTCAGCCGAAAACGGTAGCTGCCGCAGTCGGTACTGCTCAGGTGGCGCCGACGATTCTGCGAGCGTTGGGAATTAATCCTGAGGCTCTTGACGCCGTTCGGATCGAGGGAACCGGCGTTCTTCCGTCGACCCCATTGAAGTAATGGCGCCGCAGACCAGAGGTCTCTGTCGGCGGATGCGCCTTCGGACGCATCCGCTTTTTGTTGTCGAGATTGTCCAACAGCTCGAAAGCGACGGTCTTTGGATAGCTAGGTGTGGCCTAGAGCAAAGTAATGCATTCACAAGAAGCCGATTTGAGGACCGATTCTGCCAGCAACTCTGGCGCGCATGGCATCTGTGTAGTTTCAACCCTGCGCGCATTGAGCATTTGGGAACGGCCAGGCTGGATCATGATGCCAACAGAAGCATGCTGAGTTAGCCGGGGCTCCTATCTCGACACCGCCTCGAACAAGCTCGTATGCATCAAGGACTGAAACTGCTTGTCATCGGCTTTAAAATGCATTTGAAGCTTGGAGCTGTCCGAATCGACAGAAACATCTTCTAGCGCTGCTTTCTCGACCGGGCTCGCGGTCATCTTCTTGTAAAGCATGCCGGCCTTGACCAGGGAAGAAAGCGTGGCAGCCGTGACCGAATCTGAAGTGACAACATCAAGATCGAAGTTCACTCCGCTTGAAAAGTTCATGGTGTAGCGGGATCCGAGGATGCGCTTTTTGATGGTTTCGTAGTCCGCCAGTCGGGAAGCATCCCCGAGGGCCGACATCAGCATGTTCTGCGTTCCCTTCTGATCGAGAACGCTCCACACCGACCCACCTTCGACATCGCTGATCAAATTGGAAATGTCGGGATTTGAATCGAGCGTAGTGACATAGCCGTCGCGGGCGTCAAGGGCACCGCGCACGCCTCCACCGTCGCCGAACAGCATCGTGCTGTCGTCAAGAAACGTCATCTCCATGCCGTCCGACATGGGATAGATATCGGCGTCACGGTACTTTACGGGTCGTACCTTTTGAAATCGCAGCCTGCGCAGAACGGTCTTGATAGGAAAAGCTCCCTGCGCGACGCCCACAACCTTCAGCCCTTGCTTTGCTTGCCGGTAGGAAATAAATGTCAATACGTCAACATCCCGGTCCGGGCCAATGCCGATAGCCTTGAGCGCGGTCTCAAACTGCTTGACGTTCTCGGGCAACAGTTGCGCTTTCAAGGCCTGAGCCGTCTCGGAATTCTTAAGCGAGCGGTAATCCACGCAAATGATCTGCTGCACCTCGGACGGAATAACCGGGCGCACGGAACTGCCGAGAGGCGCGCCCACGGCGGCCATGGTAAATACAGCAAGGCAGAGCGCTATCAAACATATGTTTGGGGAAAACTTCATTTTCAACCCTCAGCCGCTTATTGTTTGGATGCGCACCCGATTCGAGCAGTCACCCACTGTAACCCATTCTAGAACAAAGGCCACCTCAGGCCATGGTGACGGCGGTACTGGGTCCGTCAGCACTTCCCGTCTGGGTTTGACCGGATTCAGCCCTTCAGCACCTGCATCCTCCCTCGCACCTCAGCGGCAAAAATGGGGTCTTTCAGCGACTCCAGATTGATGTCCACGTTTGCGAGCGCACCGGCAACGGCCGCCGCGACAAGGGCGGTAGCCGTCGCAAGATCGGATTTCATGTTCGGAGTTGTGATGGGCCCCAGCGCCTCAGTAATCCGCCCCACTTCCCTGGCCCGCTCGGCCACGCCCAGGGGTACGCTGGTAGCCTGCTTAAGCGCAGCATCGACCAAGCCGTCGCCACCGGGCGAATTTTTCGCGTTCTTGTAGGCTGCCATAACGGAATTAAAGGCCTCGGCATCGCCGTCGACTGATGCCTTCAGCTCCTCTCGCAACTCTGAAAGTCGCGCGATAGACGCGGTCAATTGGCGCTCGTATTGTGCATAGGCCTTTTTTCCCCGAGAGAGAGAGGCAACCATCGCTGCCAGAGCAGCCGCCATAGCACCGCTCGCCGCGGCCGCGCTTCCACCTCCCGGGGTCGGCGTTGGGGCGGCAAGCTGCTCGATGAAGGGCTCGACTCCCGCGCGAATTCCGCCGACTGCCATTTTGCCGCCCATGACGGCGCTCAACCGGTTCTCGAGGATCAGCGATGAGTCAAACTTTTCAACCTGCAGGAACCATTCTCCCGCCTGCTCGAGCGCCTTCTTGGGAATAAGGCCGACGATCTCGCTGCTCACAATCGATGCCCCATAACGCGCCGCCTCGCTGCGCACCAGCTCAAACGCCCTGTAGATCGGGGTCTGCTCGAAATCGGTGAGGTTCATCGATACCTGGGCCATTCCCCGCACCAGAAATCCGGCGCCCTTTATATAGCGCAGCCCACCGCTTGAGAAGCGCACGGCCTTCGCTACCTTTTTGGCAATATCAACATCCGAGGTGTTAAGAAATATGTTGTAGGCGATCAGAAATTTGCGCGCACCGACGACGCAGGCTCCGGCCGTCGGATGCAATCGCGGTTCGCCAAAATCAGGCTTGCGCTGGGGATTGGTGCCAATCTCGTCGCGTATGCCTTCAAACTGCCCGCGGCGGATGTTCTCGAGATTCTGTCTCTCAGGAGAAGTGGCCGCGGCCTCATAAAGGTAGACTGGAATCTGGTAGCGCTTCCAGATTTCTTCGCCCGCTTGGCTCGCCAGAGCAACGCAGTCTTCAAGGCTGACCCCTTCGATGGGGATGAACGGCACAACATCCGCCGCACCCAGCCGAGGATGAGCTCCCTCATGATGGTTCAGGTCAATAAGTTCTGCGGCCTTCCCGACTCCGCGAATTGCCGCTTCTAGAACCGCCTCCCGAGTGCCAACCAGGGTGATCACTGAACGATTGTGATCGGCATCCATCTCCCGGTCGAGCAGATACACTCCGCCGAGCTTCATGGCGTCCACAATCGCGTCTACCTTCGATTTATCACGCCCTTCGGAAAAGTTGGGCACGCATTCAACCAGCGTTTGCATACGCGAGAAGCATATAAGGCAGGAAACGGGGCACGCAAGCTAGGCGCCTCAGAACCGAGCGCTTGCCGCCCGCGCTTTGACGAGTAGGCGCCTTGCGTTGCCGATCAAATCTCCGACCTCGAAGGGCTTGATCAGAAAGTGCACTTGATTGCCCTCGAGGAAGCTACGAATTTCAGGCTCGGCCAGGCTGGAGAAAGTGAACAGCAAGTGTCCTGACAACTGTGGCCAGTTCTTGAGAATCCAGCGGCAGGTCTCGGGAACGCTTGCTGCTCCGGGCATTTTGCCGTTGATGATGAGGGCGTCGAAAGCGTTTTCCGCAAGGGCAGATTTCATGCTCTCGATATCGGTTGCCGTTATTACCTGGGCGCCGGCCCCGCGGAGGACATCACGCTCGAACTCGAGCACGCTTTCTTCGTCTTCGACCAGCAGAATTCTGCCATTCAAGGCGCTTGCCCGGGCCGCAGGTTCGGCGCTGGGCACGACCACGGCCGCATGTCCTGCCGACGGCAGCTTGACCTCTATTACCGCGCCTCCCCCGTCGGCGTTGCGCGCGGAAATCTCTCCTCCATGCTCCTTCACAATGCCGTAGCAGATGCTTAGGCCCAGTCCCGTACCCTTCCCCACGCTCTTGGTAGTGTAAAAAGGCTCGAAGATACGCGTGGGCTCTTTGATTCCGGTGCCAGAATCGTGGAACCGGATAATGACCGAGTTTTCGCGGGATGTAACCCGCACCTTGAACAGCTTCTCCGGCCTGCGACCGTCTGCCGGACCATCTCCGGTCATGGCATCCAGGCCGTTGTTGATGATGTTGAGGAAGACCTGCTCGAGTTGGTGGGGATCGCCGAGCACGGCGGGAACGCCAAAATCAATTTCCCGCTGCAGCTTGATATTAGCCACCTTCATGTCGTAATCGCGGAGGAGAAGCGCCTCGTCGAGCGCCTTTACAACGTCAAATTTCTCTTTCTGCGTCTTGCGCTGGCGGGCAAAAGACAGCAGATTTTGCACCACGCGGTGGGTACGCTGCCCCTGTTTGAAGATCTTGCCCACGTACTCCATCGCCCGCGCGTCCAGCTTTTCCGCCTCGAGCAATTGGGCGTAGCCGAGAATTGCGGTCAGGGGATTATTCAGCTCATGGGCGACGCCGGCGATGAGCTGGCCGACGGCGGACATTTTCTCGCTTTGCAGCAATTGTTCCTGCGTGCGCCGGAGGTCTTCATAGGCTTTACAGGTTTCCTCATAAAGCCGCACTTTCTCGACCGTGGTAGACAACTGACGGCTGATCGCGACCAGCAGGTTCTCATCATTGCTGGTGTATTCGCCCGTGTCTCCGCGGATGATGCCCATGAGCCCTATCGGAGAGTCTTTTCCCCACAGGACCACCCAAATGGACCGGCCGGCATCAGCGCCGCGCACGAACGCGGAAACTGCTTCGGGAAGATGCGGCATATACTCCGCCGTCAGCACCTCGGCACGTGATCGCAGGACCAGATCCCCCAAGCCATCGGGGAACGAAACCTCCGCCAGCCGCTGGCGGTCGCTGATCGGCTGGCCCCAGGTGGCGCGGCGACGATAATGTTTTTCCGGCTCGGCAAGATAGATGGCACCCGATTCCGCCCCAAGCAGCGCGATCACCTGTCGCAGGGTAAGGTTCAGAATCTCGTCGAGGTCGAAGCTCTGGGTGGCAACCACCGCCATCCCGTTCAGGGCATTCAATTCCCGGTTGCGCCGACGGATCTCATCCTCAGCGCGCTTCTTCTCGGTAATGTCGAGCAAAAATCCCTGATAGCGCTCGATCTTTCCTTCCTGATCGCGAATGACGAAGCTGCTCTCAAGAGCGGTGAGCAGCGAACCGTCCTTGCGTCGCAGGGTCACTTCAAAATTACGCACGAAATTGTGGGCCTCTACCTCACGGCGGAAGATCCTGCGCTGTTCGCCCGAAGTGTACAGATCGGCGTCGACGTTCATGCCGAGCAAGGCTGCGCGGTCGGGATATCCGAGCATTTGCATGAAGGCATCATTGCAATCGAGCAAGTTGCCCTCGGGAGTGGTCACGAAGACGCCTTCATGGACCTGCTCAAACAGCGAGCGGTACTTTTGCTCAGCACCCCGGCGCTCGGTAATGTCTCGGACGACGTGGATGATCCCCTTCTGCTTTGAACCCTGGTCGGCATAGGTTGAGGTGGAAGCGACCGAATAGCCACCGAACGGGTCAGGACCTTCGTAAAAGCCTCCTTCCTGCCCGCGGCAGTAGGGACAGTTTGCCCATTGCAGCTTGTCTTTCGGGAGCACCGCCTCGCAAAGCTGGTTGACAACCTCGGCCTGGGATTTACCCACCCGGACCAGCAGCGAGCGATTGGCTTTTAAGATGTGAAACTCGGAGTCATGCAGCAGCACCAGATCCTGAATCGATTCGAAAGTATTGCTCCACTGGCGGTGCGAGCGCAGGATTTCCTCGACCAGGCGGAGGTTTTCTAGTGCCAAGCCGAGTTGTTGAGCGCAGTTCAGAAGAAACGTCAGCTCGTCGGGAGCGTACGACTTGGCTCGCTGGCTGCCGAGCGCAAGAATTCCCAACAGGGACTTCTTGCCCGGCACGGCGACGATGACCAACTGTTCGAGTTTCTCTGCTCGAAACAGTGGCCCGACTGTTGCATCCAGCGTTCGCACGCCTCGCACCACCGGCCAACAGTCGTCCGGAATATGTTCGACGGGGTCGCAGGTTGGGACGGCGTTGCGCTCCCGGAGGAAGTCCGAGGAGAGCCCGATCTGCTGGAACAACGTCAGATTTGAGCCATCAAGCAGCCGGAACCAGGCGGCTTTGGCCCCCATCAGGTCCTTCAATTCTTTCAGGGCGGCGGCCGCCATCGCCCCATGCTGCCCGCTCTGGGCAATTCCGGTGGTCAGGGCATTAAAGGCCGCCAGACGCCGAGTATGAAGGCGGGACTCATCAAACACGGTCAGCAGCATTCCCAGGCCCAGCGCAATGTCGACCAGCATGCCCGCGCCCGCGGGAAGATGGGCGCTTACCGGCGCCCAGTCGATATGCAGTAATACCAGGCCTGAGGCCAAAATCCAGGGACCTACTTCTTTGCGTGCACGCCGAAAGCGCAGCAGCCGAAATGCAGCCCCCCAGGTAAGGACGCGATAGGAGAGTTCCAGGAGTAGGCGGACAAATGCCTGGTCAGGCCAGAAGAGGGGCCGCACGCTGGCGAATGCGATCAGCGGCAAGCCAGTGGCAAGGAGCGGTACGAGCCAATTGCGGTCATTGGCATAAATACACGTACCGGCGACGAACAAGGTTGCGGCCAGCACAAACTCGGCCTGACCGGCTGCCAGCACACCGCCGCTGGTCTGACCTACGGCCGAGAGCAGTACGTGGTGGGAAACGAAGTAGGCAATCCAGCCGACGATCCACACCATCAGGCAGCGCTCGCGTAGCGTGCGGAACACCAGGAGGCTTGCGCCCAGAATGAGCAGCACCGCCATTTCGCGGGTCACGAGCCTCGTGCCCGTAGACCCGCCTAGGAGGTCCAAGGCGCTCCAAACAACTGTGTTCATCGGATTCCGACCTACGTCTTCCTATTCCTCTAAGGTTTTTAGCATGGATAGACAGGCAGCTTCCGCCCTTTCCCTGCCATTTGGTTACTTTCGATATCAGGCAGTGAGATACAATCGGCCATACACTACTTCTAGCCGCCATGCCAGCCGAACGAGTCCTGGTTGTCGATGATGAAGACCCCATCCGTGAAGTCGTGTGTTCGATGTTGTTGACCGCGAACTTTCACTGCAGCCAAGCCGGCTCGGGAAAGGAAGCGCTGGCTCTGCTGCAATCGGGCGAGGAATACGAACTGATGCTGTCCGACCTAATGATGCCAGGCATGGACGGCGAGGCGCTGCTGGCAGCTACCAAAGAACGCTTTCCCGACATGCCGGTTGTCATGGTTACCGCCGTGCACGATGTCTCGGTCGCACTGAGCGCCATCCGCAACGGTGCCTACGATTACCTGCTGAAGCCCTTTGACCGGGAACAGCTGCTGGCCACCGTACGGCGCGCTCTCGAGAACCGCCGCCTCAAGCTCGAAAATCGCCTGTATCAGACCAACCTGGAATCCCTGGTAACGGCACGCACGGAGCAACTGCGACAGACGCTGGCTACGCTTGAGCGCTCCTATGACATCACGCTTGAAGCCCTGGGTAATGCGCTCGACTTAAAGGATGCGGAAACCGAAGGCCACTCCCGGCGGGTGACCGCGTTTACCATCGCCATGGCCCGCGCCATGGAAATTCCCGCCGAGCAGATTCGGATGATTGCCCGCGGCGCATTTCTGCATGACATTGGCAAAATGGCAATTCCCGACGCTATTCTCCGCAAGCCGGGAGCGCTTAACCCGGAAGAAATAGCGGTCATGCGCGAGCATTGCTACCGTGGTTACCAGATATTACGCCGAATCCCCTTTCTCTCCGAAGCGGCCGAGATCGTCTACTCGCACCAGGAGAAATACGACGGTACCGGGTATCCTCGGGGCTTGAAAGGCGATGAAATTCCTCTCGGGTCACGCATCTTTTCCGTGGCCGACACCCTGGATGCGATGACCTCGAACCGGCCGTATCGTCCGGCGCAGCCGTTCATGGTTGCCCGCCAGGAAATTGAAGACTGGTCAGGGCGCCAGTTCGACCCCGTGGTGGTAAATACGTTCCTGAAGATGTCGGAAAATATCTGGGACAACCTGCGTAAAGAGATCGATGAGCAAACCCACCCCTTCAATCCCACCCCCGGCCGAGGCCTGGGTACGCAGGTTGCGGTAAACGTGCGCGGCGAATTGCCCGAGTACCCTGCAGTGGGAAAGGCAAAAAACGTGGGCAAGGGGTGATCGTGTCAAGTTCCAGGCGCGTGCCGGGTCACTCGTCCGCCGCTTGCAAGGCGAATATAAGCAGGCGCAAACGTCGGGCCCTCCTGATCACATCTTCACAATGAGGCAATACTTTCTTGCAATCGAGCTGGGATGTACTAGTTGAATAGCCCATTGAGGAAATCCGCTGCGGTCGGCCGGACTGGGGCGGACAATTTCACTGCATTCAGCAACTCTTGCGGAAAATTTTTTGGGTTTTGATCAGTTCGTACCCGTTGCTTAGGTAAAAACGGTGAGCTCGATCGCGAATAACATTCGAGTTTACCGAGATGGCTGCACAGCCTACTCTCCTCGCCCAATCTTCCGCAGCATTGAGTAGCGCCTTTCCGATTCCGCGCGAGCGAAGAGTTTCGTCGACGACTAAGCCACTGATTTCAGCAAAGGTATCCAGTTGCACGGCCCGAAGAATGTACACCCCTATCCACCCCACAACTTCGCCGTCAGGGAGGACAGCAACAAACACCCTATACTGCCTGGAATCCTTCATGTCATCCAGTCTCTTTCGAACTTGCGGTGCCATACACTGGTAGCCCAGCTGTACCGCAAGTGCTGCTATCGCTTTGCCGTCACTGGCTTGGGCTGCACGAACAGCACACGTGGTCGGTGCGGTCAGGGATGCCATACAGAATTCCTCAATAGTTAGTGTAATTTTATTCCGTCCGGCAATTTGAGAAGGTTGGGCTCTTCAGAGAGGACTGATCTTTATCCCGTGAGTAAACGTCGCTCCGAATACTTGCGGATCACCAGTGAAATCGGTAAGCCGACCATGAGCATGTGAACGACGACATCCCTAGTAAGTTGCACAAGCGGTGGGACTGCAATTCTTGTGTGATAGGCGGACATGGGAAGCACGACGAAATACATAAAAATGTACACCGCAACTCCGTAGAGCAGTCCAGATGCAATGGCGTACTCTAGCAGGAGTCTCAGCTTGCGGCTTGCCAAGTAAAAAACCGCGGAAGCCGTAGTGGCAATTAGGAAATGAAAAAAAACGCCCAACGCTGCCGTCGCCAGTCCACCCTGAAAAGAAGACATTCCTAATAGTCCACCAGCGATACTCTGAAAAAGATACACGGGGCCTTTGCCCTGAAGGCCAAATTCCACCGCTGCGGTTGTTATATCAAGAGTTCCTGCCACTAAGCCTGCCCACCCGATGGCGCGGTAAGCGCTGGAACCTCGCTGCAAGGGCGTGGCCGGTGCAGCCATCATACTGCCCTCCTTTAGCGTGTCGGCAGTGGGTGTGTTTGGCACGTGCAGGTCTTAATTTGGCAACTCGTAAGCGCGAAACATGTCCAAACTGAGAAGGATCAACTACCCCGACCGGTCTTGTCTTGAAGGGATGTGACTCACTGGACCGGGCACCGGGCACCAAAGGGGCTATCCTTTCTCGTTGTGTGGTCGTCTAATACTGCAGGTGTCGCCAGCGATCGACTACTCGCGTTTTCGGCACATTACGCCGGGCATAGAAACACTGCCCTCAAGCTTCAGCTTGCCGCGCCATAGGCATTTGCATGCTTACGCGACGGTTGTGCTGGCTGGCTGCTTCGAAGAATCAGGCTATAACGGTCGCATACATGCCACAGCCGGAGACGTGTTAATCCACTCGGCTCTGGATTGCCATGGAAATCAGATGGTTTCTGCCGGAGTCAAGCTGATCAGACTGCACTGGCCGGATGGGAGCGGAGTCGGGGGGCTCTATCATCTGGACGACGTTGAGGAGATCGCGCAAATTGCCGAAAGGGATGTCACTGAAGCCGTACATTTTCTCGAACGCTCTCTCCGCAACAGGCGTCAGCGTTCACCTGGACAGAGGAATGATTGGCCGGATATGTTGCTGCAGGCCTTGTCCGGAAGTGCTACGACAGAGATTGGTGCGTGGGCGGAAGTGAACGGCCTGGCACGAGAGACAGTGTCGCGGGGATTCAGTGCTGCATACGGCGTGCCACCCTCTGTCCTGCGTGCGGAATTGCGAGCGCGTTGGGCTTGGCTTCTCATCACCCGAGGGTCTCAGTGCTTATGCAGCATCGCCGCGGAAACAGGCTTCGCTGACCAAGCTCACATGACCAGATGGGTGCACCGGATTACCGGAGCCCCGCCTGCTGCCTGGCGTCGAATGCACTCTCGTATCCTTTGAGAGGGAGTTCGTTTTCACAGGTAACAGTGCATTCGATAGTTGACATACGAATGTCGTTATCCGCTCCGCCTTGGCTTTGGTTCATCAAACGATAGTTTGACTCGTAATCGAGGCGATTTACTGGTCTTCAAAAATCAAATGCACATTCTTTACTTCTTCGATTATGTGGATCGCGATCGCGTGGGTTCCTTTTCTCTCGTAGACGGTACCGCCCGCTCGCACGTATTTGCCCAGAAAAGGTAAGAGCGTTTGTCGTTGGTCCTGGTCGGGCATCTTGTCAGAGATTGGCACGAATAATTCACCGTCCTTGGTCAGAATCACCAGGGGCGACCCAGTTTTGGCGCAAGCCCGCAGGCATTTCATATTGAGGTGAGTCGCATTGGCCTCGAGGTTCTGAATGGGACAGGCAATGTCTCGGACTAGGCCTTCGATCGTGGCCTTGTGCTCATGTGCTGCAGGGTCAGTCTTGGGCGCGTCGATCGCAGTTTGCGAGGGCGCCAGGATGGATATTGCACCGGCGAGGATGAGTAAACAGACAGGTCGAAATCCTTTCATCGGCTCTGCTTTCCAGCTAGCGTTGAAAACGTCCGACAAATTTGTAAGTCGCTACTACGTGTCCCTTCATTGCCTTTACCACTTGCTTCTTCGAGGCCCTTGCAGGCAGGCTCAATTTTGCGTCCAGGGCGTAGAGAGTAAAGGCATAACGATGAGTCCCGTGCGGCGCACAGGGCCCCACATAGCCAATCTGGTCGTAATCGTTCAGGCCTTGGCGGGAGCCATCGGGCAGTTGCTCCTGTCTAGCAACGTCTTCCGCCAATTCGCGTTTTTCCGGCGGAATGTTGTAGAGCACCCAGTGGGTAAACTTGAAACCGAATGGCGAGTCCGTGTCGAATACGATCAAAGCGAAACTCTGAGTGTGCTCAGGCGCCGCGCCCCACGACAATTCTGGAGATGCTCCGTCCTGAC
This sequence comes from Acidobacteriota bacterium, assembly GCA_019241535.1. Lineage (GTDB taxonomy): Bacteria > Acidobacteriota > Terriglobia > Terriglobales > Acidobacteriaceae > Gp1-AA145. The sequence goes on from JAFAWX010000400.1 coordinate 19,238, forward strand.
CACCACAAGATGAGTATTTTCGAGGGATCATATCCCCGACAAGGCTGGAGCTTTTCAACTCTAATGATGCTGAGCCCCTTAGGTCGGCAGCATGGGAGCATCCCGAAAGCACAACTGCCATGAGAACCATCAGCAGCATCGGGAAATCGGAGACAACAATGCGAAGTTTTTTCTGTCCGCGTAAAGGCATGTGACGGCCTCAGAAACCCTTGCTCCCGGCTATAATCTGAGATCCTTTCAACTCTAAGCGCGTTCTGTCTTGAATGAGTGTGATCTCTCTTGGAGACCAATTCCTCCGCGATTCTACGCAGACTCGCGGTATCTGGTGTTCTTCGGCTCTTTCTATGAAGTTGCGTGGTCCCAGGGCAGATACTGAAGTGGCCACCGGGTGCGCCAAGAATCAGGAATCAGAACCTTTCCTGGTCTCCATGGGGTTTGCGGGACAGAGCTGGCCTTGCCTCCACTGCCTTGGCATCCAGCCAAAGAATTGCGTTTAGCCTATGCGCGTCGACGGCATCAGGTCGAGAAAAGTCCATCTGCTCGGATTCGCTAGCTCCTGGTGCATCTTTGTGATTCATTTCGTAGAGAAGCCCACTGCGAAGGTTCTTGTCATCAGATTGAAAGGGCGGCTGTTTCCCAGGCCCGGAAAACGGCGCTGCTATCACCGGTGCGTGCGCATCGAACAGGTTCATGGGAGGGAGTCCCAGCAACTCCTCCATGGTGTGGACCATGCCTGCCGTAGTGTAGAAATGATGATCAACAAAAGGTGCTCCGGAAGAAGGCGAGTACTTACTGATCACCAATGCGGTGGAGCGATGCGCATCGACATGGTCAGCGCCATCCTGGGCATCATCCTCAACCACGAAAATCGCCGTATCATCCCAATACCGACTGTGCGATATCGCATCAACCACGCGGCCGACCGCAAGATCGTTGTCGGCGACGGAGGCTCGCGGCGTGGGCTTGCCAACGCGTGTCCCTCCGGTGTGATCCGCAGGTAGCCACATCTCGATAAACTGCGGTAGTTCTTGGGCGCTACCATGAGGGTTCTTCCACTCATTAAATTCGCGTAGAAATTCGTCAGCCCGAAGCTGATCGGGGTAATCGATTGCGAAGTCCGCATACAAAGGATCGATGTGGTCCCGTTGTGCTTCTTTTGTCGGACGAATAGTCTTTAACCTGGGAATTGGCCACGGCCATGGGCTTGGTCCGCCGTTCGGATTGCTGAGACTGGGGGGCAATGCCTCTCCCGGGTTGATCTCTGCAGACGGACAGGCGGCAGAAATGGACGGAGTTCTTTTTCTCGGCGACAACGCTTTTTGGTCCTTGCACCAGGCCGCGTCCACCATCTCTCCGTAAATACGATAGCTGAAATTGTGTTTCGCCAAGTTATCCCAGAGAAAGCCGGTTCCGGGATCATCCATCAACGGCAGGTTCTGATCGAGACTGTTGCCCTGGTCCATGGGACGCTCACTGCCACGATAGATGATCGGCCAAATCTTTTCGATGAAGTCGGACGTGGCAGAAGCATCGGACCAAAGGTGCCCATTGGCGGAGACATCTCCGCTGTCATAGAAGTTGTCAAGAACTCCGAACTGCAGGGCGAGTTTATGCTGGTTGGGGGTGACGTCAACGCCATACAGAGTCAGGGACGGGTCGCCGTCCCCCACGCCCAAGTCTCCGAAGATCTGATCGTAGGTGCGATTCTCTTTGAGGATGTAAATCACATGCTTGATGGGGTTCGAGCCACTGGCGAACTGAATCTTCTCGGGCGGGGCAGCCGCGAGATTGTTCTCTTCTACTTGCCGGGTAAAAGCAGCCAAATTCGTCTTGATGTCGGCGAATGAGAGCCGCTGGATGCATCCGCCGATTAGCGTCGCGATGTAGGGATGGGGGCTGGAATGTACTGTCTGCACCGCGGCCTTCATATGATTCGGACCACTGCTTTCGCCTTTTGCGCTTGCAATGAGCAGATCGTTGCCGGCTACAGCAAGAGCACTCGGGTACCACTCGGTCGGCACGAAGCCTTGAGGTAGTTGTACCTCTGCATCGGAACTAGGGCCTTTGGTTTCGAAGACGGCGACTGCATTGAGCGAAGCCGCCGCGACATAAAGATGCTGCTCATCGCCCGAAAGAGCAATGGCGATTGAGGCTGCGCCCGGTTCATCGCTGCGATTGAGGGTCGCCCTATAACATAGGCGTGGGCGTCCTGATTTCAAATCGACCGCCGCGACGCCGTCAGCTTTGGAGGTGTTGGCGTTAGAGATGGCGACGTAAAGCGTATCTTCAGCTCGATTCAGCAGCATCGCGGTTGGATGGGTACCAGCACTCACGGGATCGGAAGAGCGCCAGAGTTCGATCAACCGAGTCAGCCTTCCCTTCTTAAGATCCAATTCCGCCACTGCAGAACCATTCCACAAGCTGACCCACGCTTTGGTGCGGGCCCGGTTAGCAATGACAGCATAGGGATAGACGGCAGGAACATATTTGCTGGTGCTCAAATCAAAGGACTTCACAATGCGGCCAGAGACAACCTCGAGGATAATGACGTTGTCGGACAAATTATTGGCGATAAGCAAGTGGTCGCCGTGCTTAGAATTCAGAACAACAAATCCCGCAGGATAGGCTGGTCCGGTGGCTCGCGGTCTGTTGCCACTGTCAAGAACAAGCGTCTTGCCTGGTGGCACGCGCTGGGCCGGAATTGTGATGAATCGTTCTGGGGTGATATTTCCGGATGAGAATTGGTAGGTCGCAATGCCGTTCTGGGTAGCCGATCCCATAGATGCGTAAAGATGTTTACCGTCTGATGAAAACCCCAGGCCAAGAAAATAGCTTTGCTGCGTGGTCTTTTCATCGGCTCGCAGGCGATTGTCGGGAAAATCCCGCAACTGGTTGTTGCGGAGGTCAAGAATGGAAATCGACTGTCGCATGCGGCTTTCTTGGGTGCCGTATCCTTGATTGAGAAAGGCGGCATAAAGTCCGTCAGCACTCAAAGCAATCGCCGCGGGATAGCTATTGGTACGAGCCACAAAGCCAGGGACCGGAAGCGTCAGGCTCCTGCTCGTTGGAAGGCTCACTTTATGCGAGGGGTCCTTTGTTCGTGGCATTGCAACTACGAAACCAAGAACAGCGATCACAGCGCCGGAAGCAATTCTTTTCACAAGTGCAACCCCCAGAATGTTCGCCTTTCTCACATGGGGCGAAGGTAGTTCGTTTATGGGTTTCTGTCGGTTTGCTTTTAATTGGGTCATGACGATTGCTTCCCGCCGGATCGTTTGACACATGCCAGGCGCAACCCGGAGAAAGCCTCCCGAAATGCACTGATCTGGCTTGCAGCGGGTCATCGACAGCCACATCCGAAAAATTGCGAATAAATCGTGTTTCCTCCGTAGACATAGCCAGGGTGAACGGCCCGCGCACACATTCCTGCACACTGGCCGCTTGAGTTCGGCAAGATTGCGAACCTAACCCCGAAACCATTCCTTCACACTTTTAAGTCTCGCCTGATCCGTGGTGTCCTTTGACACCGCAGTGATAACCGTGATGAGCACAGCAAAGGCATGGTCGTCGTAGAATCGCCAAGATGCCACACTAAAGGTGGCATGAGTCTTGAATGTATTTGACCTCTCGCTCCCTGACAGCATCGAGATATTGAAAGCGAGAACCGTTGTATCAAGCTTTGCTAGCTCCGGTGGCCGGTCTAATACATATTCGCGGAAAGTCGGATTTTCGAGTCAGGGTGCGTGCCCAGGCATTTTTAGCGCGTTTTATGGGTTGACGGGGTGCATTGGGTTTTATGTCCGGATTCGGCCACATGGAAGTTAATTCCGAAACGGCAGTACTCCTAACGCCTGCTACCGGCTGACAAGGGGGCCGTCAGGTTATATACTTCGTCAACTGGCATGTTAAGCGTTGCTGCCCACGTCGGGCTTCGAGCACCTGCCGGAAGCGTCAGTTGACTTCGATTTCCTTCCCCGGGATGGGCCGAGGTAATCATGGAAGACCCCGCCCGAGGCCGGCCGGACGCCAACTCACCAGAATCTGGCGATTGGGCGGGGTCGGTCCGTGCGCCCACCAAGGGCGAAAGCTCTTCTTCCGATGCCGTCCCCCCTTCTGATGCCTTGACCTCCGTGGATTTTCCCAGTCCGACTGATCCGTCCGACTCGCCTACTATCGGCGATGTTACGAGTGGGCGCGCGGCCCCCAGCTTGCGGGAGGGTAGACCTTCGCTCAAGCCCGCCGCACCAACTGCCCGCAGACAAACCCCTTCTAAGGCTCCTGGCATGCTCGAACCGGGGCAGGTTTTGGCCGAGCGCTACGAGATTTTGCAGATTCTGGGGGAAGGCGGCATGGGTGCGGTCTACCAGGCCAGGGACCGCGCCCTGGATCGATTGGTGGCCATAAAAGTCATTCGCCCTCATCTAGCCGACAGCCAGGTGATTCTGGAGCGCTTCAAGCAGGAACTGCTTCTGGCCCGGGAGGTCACCCACAAGAATGTCATCCGCATTTACGACCTTGGCGAAGCCGACGGCTTGAATTTCATCACCATGGAGTACGTCGAGGGCGAAAACCTGCGTACTCTGATTCAGGCAAGAGCGAAAATTCCACCGGAGGAAGCGGTTGCGATCATGTTGCAGGTCTGCCGCGCGCTAGAAGCGGCACATAGCGCAGGCATCGTGCACCGCGATTTGAAGCCGCAGAATGTCATGCGCGACAAGAGCGGCCGGATTCTGGTCATGGATTTTGGATTGGCCCGAACGCTCGAAGGGGACGGCATGACCCAAACCGGTGCACTGGTCGGCACGATGGATTACATGTCGCCGGAACAGGCCCTGGGCAAAGAACTGGACCAGCGTTCGGATCTATTCGCCCTGGGCTTGATCTTCTATGAACTGCTGACCGGCAAAATGCCTTATAAAGCAGAGAGTCTGGTGGCGAGTCTGCTCAAGCGAACTCAGGAGCGGGCGATCCCTGTCGTCAAACACGACAGCACGATACCTGACGTTGTCAGCAGCATTGTCAGCAGGTGTCTGGAGCCGGACCTTAAGCTGCGCTATCAGACGGTTCAGGAAATCCTGGGCGACCTCGAGGCCTGGCGGGGCAAAGGCGCCGCCGCCAACATTCATTTCCCCAGTGCTCTTACTCCTTGGGGACGAACGTACTCCTGGCACTGGATCGGGGTTGCGGTGGCTGTCCTGGCGCTCGCGATTACGGGTTTCCTGCTCCGCCATAATCTGTTCAAGCCAAGTCCAGAGACCGCCGCCGGTCCGGTGGTCTCCTTGGCTATCCTGCCGTTCCGTAATGCCTCGGGCGATTCCGGACTGGATTGGCTGGGCCCAAGCCTGGCCGACATGCTGAGCACCGACGTAGGCCAATCATCGCAGTTGCGCACCGTCAGCTCCAACAGTTTGCACCGCATCTTCACAGACTTGCGAATTTCTTCCGCCATGCTCGACCCACCCACGATTCTGCGGGTTGCTCATTTTAGCAATGCCGAACGCGTCGTCTGGGGCCAATACGTCAAGTTCGGCGACCAGATCCGTATTGACGGCACGCTTGAGGACATCAAGAGCGATCGCACGGTTCCCCTGCGAATAGACGTCCCCAACATGAAAGAGATGCCCGTTGCGATTGATCGTTTGGCCGACTCCATCCGCCAGAAACTTGCTTTACCGGAAAATGTCCTCAAAGAGTTGAAGGCCAGTTCTTTTCAACCCAGTTCGCAATCTGTGACTGCGCTGCGCGATTATAACCAGGGCATCGGCTTTCAAAGAGACGGCAAGAATCTCGAGGCTGTCAAACAATTCGAAGCAGCTACCCAGCTTGACCCTGCCTTCGCTCTGGCTTTTTCTAGGCTGGCGCAGACCTACAGCAGTTTGGGTTACGACAACGAAGCCGAGCAGTCGGCCAAAAGGGCCGAAGTTTTGAGTGAGGACCTTCCGGAGGCGGAAAGGTTTCTGATCGCTGCCATTCACGCGCAAATCACCAGGAATTTTCCGCAAGCGATTAAAGCATACGAAAATCTGGTCAAGGCTTCGCCAGGCGACACCGACGCGCAGGTGACATTGGCTGGTCTCTATGAGGAGTCCGGGGATTTAGCAAAAGCCGGCGAATACAACAAGAGGATTCTGGCCGCCAATCCGAACGACATAGGCGCGACCTTGGCGGTGGGGCGTCTGGCTATCAACAGTGGTGTCCCGCAAGCCAGTCTCGACCCGCTGAACCGTGCCCTGAGTCTTTCGATTCAGATGGAAAATCAACAGCAACAATCTACCAGTTTTCAGCTGCTGGGGACGGCCTATCGGAACTTGAACAAGCCCCAAGAGGCACTACGTTATTTTCGCGAGGCCTTGGCCATCCGGCGCCAGATCGGGGAGAAGCGCCTGATAGCGTCCAGCCTCAACGGGACGGCCACGATTGAAGCTTTGTTGGGCAAGAATAAGGACGCGCTCGCTCACTTTCAGGAAGCACTGCAGATCCGGCGCGACATTGGCGATAAACGTGGCCTGGGCGAATCCCTGATTGAGCTGGGCAATTTCTATGATGACAGTGGCGACCATGACCAAGCGCTCAAAATGTACAAAGAAGCGCTGCAATTTGAGCGTGATGTCGGCAATGAAGGCTTGCAGGCCGCCTGTCTGAACAATATCGGTGCCGTTTATTTTGCCAAAGCGCAATACGAAGACGCCCGCATCTACTACCAGCAGACCCTCGAATTGCGCGAAAAATCGAAGGTGCCGCAGGAGATCGTCGAAAGTATTCATAATCTAGCTGAAACTTCTGTGCGGATGGGCGAGTACGACCAAGCCCTTTCCGAGTACATGCGAGCGCTCGAGTTGCGGCGCTCGATGAATGACAGCCGGGGCGCTGCGGTCGAATCCTATACTATCGGCATGATGTTTGATCATCAGGGGCGGTTCGGTGCCGCTGTCACATCCAAGCAGGAAGCGCTTAAGACCTTCACAGACCTGAAAGACAAGACCTACTGGATGGCTGAGATCCTGGGCGGTTATGGAGAGGCGCTTATCCTGGCCGGTCGAGGCGATGAGGCAAAAAATTATTTGAACGATGCGCTCGGTGTCTCCCGCGAGTTGAAGAATGAAGGCATGGTCTCGCAGACGATGGTCTTTCAGGGCGACGCAGCCTATTATCGCGGCGACTCGAAATCCGCGCATGCCTTATATGAACAGGCACTGCGGTCGGCCATGCGCAGCAAAGAACCGGACAAAATACTGACTGCAAAAATCAACTTGGGGAAGGTTGCCATCCTGGAAGGGCACGCACCGCAGGCAATCGCCAGCCTGCGGCCTCTGGCACAGGAAGCCGATGATCTCGGGTTCAAATACCTGGCACTAGATTGCTCGATTTCTGTGGCGGAAGCCATGATGCAGGAGAAAAACAATGCTGCTGCCCGGCAGGAACTCGAGCGGGTTCTGCTGCGTGCTGACAAAATCGGTTTGAAGCCTCTGAGCGCCAAAGACCACTATCTGCTAGCCACCATCCTGCGCGCAAACGGCAACGAGCCCCAGGCTCAGCAACACTATCGTGATGCACTTGATTTGATCGACGCTATGCGCAAGGATCCCGGAGCAGACAAAATCCTCGAGCGCGCGGACTTCAAGACCATGTACGAAGAAGCCAGCCGCTCGACTCACACCGCCCAGAGCTGACGGTTAATGACCCCCGGCGATCTCGTTGATCTCTGTCCAAACGCTTTGCTGCGCTTCTGACATCCTCGGGACAAAAACGGTGCAGACTCAAGTCTGCACCGAGCACAGTGAAACATAAGCCGATCAGAAGAAACTAAAGTTTGCAGGAGACACGACCACCTGGTCCGGCCCACCCAAGCCGAAGATGAACACCACGGCCACACAACCCGTAGAGTTTGAGGGAGTATTCCAGTTGAAATGGTAACGCCCGCCTCCCTGGTTCATGAAGGTACCGGTTAGTGCTGTCAGGCCAGCCGTTACGGTACCGCCAGTGCCGGGAGGACAGACGATAGGCGTGGCCCCGGCCATCACCCAAGTTCCGATGCACGTCGCCGTGGTTGGGTCTGTGCACAAGGTGAGATTTGTGACGGGAGTGCCGAACCTGTCCAACTGGTTCCATTTCAACGGCACAGTTCTTCCCGCCTTAATCGTATTTAGGGACAGATTGGACACCGGCGGATTAAACCCTACAAAGCCTGTGGCGCTCGTGATGGGTGTGGCACTGGGGGTCCACTCTGGCACGTTGCAGGATGGCCCGGTGTCGCCCCCGACGTGCTTTGGGTCGGACCTTGTCACCGAGTATGCAATGAAGATGCTCTGGGTGAACGGCTGTTCGGAGGCAAGGATGGGACAATCGACACCGTGTCTCAACCTCCAATCAGGGCCGCCGATTGCCGGAAGATCGCTCGGCAAGTCGTAGTTAAATACCACTTGGTAATGGAAGGTGCCGCAGTCGCTGCCAGAACAATCGTGCTGAAACTCAATACACGTGCGCGAAGCGTATCCCGTGCCACTAAACTCCCTGATGGGTACGCAGCTCTCGACGGGCGGGTCTGTATTATCAAAGTCTGACTCGAGAATCGAAATTGCGGTAATTGTGAGTGATTCGCCGCCGACGTTGTCAAGTGGCTTGAACTTGTACAGATTGGTATTACCGACCGGCAAAGAAACCGTGACGCCCGGCTCTAGCGTAAACGTTTGCTGGATGACAATCTCACAACTGTCCGGACTTCCTTCCCCGCATTGCGCCCACAGCGGTACGGCGAAAAGCAGGAGCATCATACTGCTAACCAGTGTGAAGGAGACTTTCTTCATGGTGGTCGCGGTGATGGGTGAAATTTGAAAACGCGCCATCTGAACCTCTCTCTTATCTGAGCCCAGAACGCGGAGATTTGCCTTCATAACACCTCCTGAAACCTCTTATTAGGGCCCCGTTGGCCAGCAGCGGCTTTCGAGGCATCGCGGCCGGGCTGGGAGAATGCGTGGTAACAGATTCCGGCCGGCGCCCTCACTAGTCCGCTGGAATTGAAATCTGACTAAAAAGCTCGAAAAGCGATGCCAGCTTGGGGCACCGGATCTCAGCGCGACCGAAGACGCTCCGGCTCAGGCCCACGAATTTTCTATCAGGGTCATGCTCATGTCAACCGAGAAAGCTGCGAAATGTCACAGCCTTTGAAATTTCACGAGAGAATTGCAGCCCATAGTTGCAAAAGCTTGCGCAATATTCAGCGCAAGCCCAAAATGCCCTTCTGACGGGCAATTCGGACGCATAGGCGCGGTGCCATGAAACTCTAGCAGGCTGGCGGATCCGCTACCATCTCCCTCGTGTCAGACTTTCTTAGCCCCGATCTTCATGATTCTTTAATACAGCCAGAACCGCGGGCGGGCAAAAAAGCGGGCGCTCGCGCAAAAAATTGGCGTCTGTTGGGCTCACGCTGGCTCGAGAGTCGGGACCTATGAAATCCAATCTCCGCGCGACCTGGTCGCATACCCAGATTTATCGGCGAGCGGCTGCGGATGGTGTAACACCGAATATATTCGGTTTAGAGGAAGAGGGTGAACTTCATCAGACGTTCTGGCAGATCCCTAAACTGGCTTGGTGCCCAGGCTACTTCCGAAATTTAGTCCTCACTGTGGCCAGTGGCAGAGGATTGTTGTTCCGCCGGCTGAATTCGTCGGGCTAAATCGCCCAGACCGGCTGTCTCGAAGAAGGAGCGCGCCGATTCCGGCCAGCATCCGCTGCTCGCGCTGAGGCCGCCGTCCACGGCCAGCACTTGTCCGGTGATGAAGCTCGATGCCTGTGAGGCGAGAAAAATCAGCGCCGGAGTAAGTTCCGGCGGTCGCCCAATGCGCCCCATAGGCGCTGAGCGTGCCGCCCAATCCAGAAACCCGGGCGCGGCAAACGCTGGCCCCGTCATCTCGCTGGGGAACCATCCGGGCGCGAGCGCATTGACGCGCACCCCGCGATCCGCCCAACTGCACGCGAGGTTTCGCGTCAGGTGGATGACCGCGGCCTTAGTAGCCTGATACGCGGGAGGGAAATTACCCATCCCGACCAACCCGGCCACGGACGCATTGTTGATGATGGACCCGCCTTTGCCGTCGGCGAGCATGCAATGCGCCGCATGGCGGCAACAGTACCACAGGCCCATCAGGTTGACTTGTACGGTAGAGGCAAAAACATCGTCGGGAACGCGCTCCGGCATCATTCCGGCCTCGGCCACCACACCGGCGTTGTTTACGAGTACATCAATCCGCCCGAAACGCGACATGGCAGCTTCCATCAGCCGTTTCACCTGCGCCGAGTCGGCCACGTCGCATTTGACGGCAACTGCGTTATGCCCGGCAGCACTCAACCTGGCGCAAAAATCGTTGAGCTTTGCTTCCGAGCGGGCAGCAAGCACCAGCTGCGCACCCTGCTCAGCGAGCGCTTCTGCAAATGTCACGCCCAGCCCGTAGGAAGCGCCGGTGACCACGGCGGTTTTGCCAGTAAGGTCGAAAA
>JAFAWX010000006.1 GCA_019241535.1 Acidobacteriota bacterium
CCGGTAAGGCAGCAAATAGGGCCAGCAGGCTCCACGCGGAAGCGCTCTCTCGAATGTCGTGCGACTGCACCCATGAGCGGTAACCTAACGATCCGGCAAACGTGGCCAGCAGGTAAATAGCGACAATCCCAGCGAACGTGTACACCACATTGCCGAGATACGGTGTGAACTGCCGTATCCAGATGACCTCCATCCCCATGCTGACCAGACCGGTTGTGAACAAGATCCCGAGGACGAGTTTATTGGGCAAAGAGCCGGCTACAGGTCCCGGCCGGGGCAAGCTGACAGAGTTGCTCCGCGGCGTTATGGAGACCGAGAGGCTGACGACCAGTGCCGCAACTGCTAACAGCAAGTTGAGACTTCCCGAGAGATAAAGCGTTTTTGTGAAACCCAAGAGTTCAATCAGGACGAAAGCCGAACCCAATGCGCCCAAGAGTGCGCCCAGAACGTTCGCCGCATAGAGATAGCTGAATGAACGTTCAGATCCGGCAGGCTGCCTTTTCTTGATGGCGGCCATCAGCAGGGGAAAGGTGGAGCCCATACAGCTGCACCAGGGCACCAGGGTAAGCGCAAGCCATAATCCGGCCATGATGTAGTAGCGCGAGCCTTGCCACAGAGCGAATGTCCCTGCTTCCTGGAGCAATCGACGTCCGAGCTTCAGTTGGTAGGGAACCAGCAGGGAAGAGACGAACACCAGCAGTTCCGCTCCCGAATAGATCCTTAGAACCAGCTTTTCCTTGGTTTCCGAGACGCGCTGGAGCACCGCCCCCACACCCCAGCAACCAATGCCCAGGCCCGCCATGAACATTGAAACCACAATTGAGACCACGGCTGTGTTCACGCCGAAACTGGCCATCGCCAGGCGCAGCCACACGACCTCGTATACCAATGCACAGAAGCCGGAAATCGCAAACAGGGAGAAGTAAAAACGCACACTCGGGCGAGAAATGGCCCTTTGTTCGGTTACCGGTTCGATCTCAGTCATGATTCCAGACATTTCTCGGTCCTCAATTGGAAAATAGGAGAATGCTCGCGGCGTGCATCATGCCAAACTGCAATCGGAAAAAGGTCTGTCGCCAAAGGCCAACAGCGGGCACTGCTCAGGATGTGCGCTTTGAGACTGTAAGCATATTCCGAATTTCGTGGGAGCCGGTCAAGTCGCTTCGCATGTACTCCAGTGAGGGCGAAGCATCAGCATCACAACGAGGGTGCCGCCTCGGGGGCTGACATACCTCACAAGGTCGATGCTGAGCGTCACGAAGGTAACGTTTGGGACCTTAAGAATTCAGTAGTCCTGCATTTTGCCGAACTGTTCTGGGCAGCGGCGATGATCTCAGTGGCGTGAAAGTGATATTTTTACCAGGTGCGTTAAGGCGGCTGTCAGTGGGTGCGTGCCGCTCGGCACGCCCGACCATGCCACCGGGACTTTTCGCAATGCTTAGATATACGTGTTCGCCAGACCTGCTTGGTCATTGAAGAACGGGCACTTGCAGTTTGCGGCATCGGCTGGATCTGAACTCGGATATGTGTCATTCTCTGCCCATGATGACAAAAGTTCAGGGTGCACAAGCGGGTACAGGTCGAGGATTCAAGCCGGACCCGTGTCCTGCTGGTATTCGCATCGAGAATTAAGAACTGTCGTCCGAAACCCAATTTTTGAGCGTCAAGGATGCTGCCGGTGACGAATTTCCGCTGCCGAGCCGGATTTTTGAAGAGAGCATTGCTCGTCCTGATGTGTGTAGTTTTCAAATGTCAATTATCGCCGGCACAGGCTGTTGCACCCAATGATGCCGGCACGGCTCAACTTTTTCTCGCTACCATTGGCGTGATTGTCATCGGTGTTGCCGCTAACGCCTTTCTCGTCGGTCTTGTGCGAACAGATGAAGGCCGCCCTAGATGGAGAGAAAGATGGGAATTCAACGCGCTCAGCCTGGGCGGGTTCACTTGGAGCAAGCTGGCGTTGTGGAGTTTGCTCTCCCTGTTTATGGAAATGTTGATGATCCGCTGGATCTCCTCCGAAATACGAATCTTCGCTTACTTCAAAAACTTCGTTCTGATCGCATGTTTCATGGGTTTCGGCCTTGGTTGCTATCTCTCTCGCCGCAAAAGCAACGTCTTGCTGATGCTCGTCCCCATGATGGTTCTAACCCTGGTAATTCAGCTTCCCTGGGCCGGGTTGCGAACCATGATAGCCACGCTTCCCGCGTTTATTGCCGCGAGCGCCGGTACCCAGCTGTGGAGTGTTCCATCGGGGGTTTCACTGCTGCCGCTGGCGCTTGCGACCGCGCTGATCGTACCCATTTTTGGTTTGATCGCTTTCTTGTTCATCCCCTTTGGTCAACTGGTTGGATGGTACCTTGAAAACGCAAGTGATGGCATTCTGGCGTACTCGACGAATGTGTTTGCCGCGCTTGCAGGAATCGTAGCTTACACGCTACTTTGCTTCCTTTCAAAACCGCCGCGCACCTGGTTTCTAGTGAGTGGGGTGCTGCTCCTGGTTTTGTTGTGGCGTGTTCCGTTGCTGCGCTGGTCCGCGTTGACGGTTTTCCTTGTCTGTGTCGGGCTCTTGAGCATCCCGCCCCCGCAAGGCGCGCAAACGTATTGGTCTCCATATCAAAAGTTGACCCTGGGAACCTGGGGTACTGGACAGCAAGTTCTCGGATATTACCTGAATACTAACGATACATGGTATCAGCAGATACTCGATCTTTCGCCCCAGTTCGTAGACTCCCATCCGCAGCTCTTTCAATCAGTACCCATTGAATGGAATGCGTACAATGTTCCTTACCATTTCTATCGCCATCCCACTTCAGTGCTGATTCTGGGCGCCGGAATGGGGAACGATGTGGCCGCGGCTCTGCGGAACGGAGCCGGAGAGGTGACGGCGGTCGAGATTGATCCGTTGATATTGAAGCTTGGAAGAGATTTTCATTTTGAGAAGCCTTACAGCTCATCCCGGGTACGACAAGTCACCGACGATGCCCGCAGCTATGTGGAGAACAGTCGAGAGCGTTTCGACCTGATTGTCTTCTCGCTGCTCGATTCGCACACGACCAGCTCCTATTACACCAACATTAGAATCGACAATTACGTATACACCGTTGAGGCGCTCGAAGCCGCCAAGCACCTTCTCAGGTCTGACGGTGTTTTTATTGTCAAGTTTCAGGTGCAAACACCGTGGATCGCGGGGCGTCTCTATGCTCTTTTGTCCCAGGTCTTTGGACGGCCGCCCCTTGAATTACACAGCGAACCTTCAACTTACACAAGCGGAGGAAGCTTCTTCATCACCGGCTCGCAGGATCGAATTGACCAGGTGCTGAGATCCGATCACCCGCTGGCGACCTATGTCGAACAGCACCAAGGTCTGCAAATGCAGTCAGCAGCTCTTACCACGGACGACTGGCCATACTTTTACCAGCGATCGCCCGGTTTGCCGCTGGCGGTGGTCGTAATATCTGCCACCCTTGTTCTGCTGTGCATATCTCTGCTCCGCGACAGCGGAGGCGCAACCAAAGGCGACATCGGCTGGCACTTCTTTTTCCTTGGGGCTGGATTTTTGCTGCTCGAAGCCCAGATTGTGAGCAAAATCGCATTGTTGTTTGGGACAACGTGGCTGGTAAATTCCGTCGTGGTTGGGGGCCTACTCCTGCTGATTTTGGCGGCAAATGCGGTCGTGAAGTTGATGCCAACTTTCCCCGAGGCAATCTCTTATGCAGCTTTGTTTGGGACTCTCATGATCGGGTTTTTTGTCCCGGTGAGAGCCATCTTTTTTGCGTCATTATGGACGAGGATTCTGGCTGCGATTGTTGTATTGTGCCTTCCTGTATTTTTCGCGGGCATTATTTTCATCCGGAGCTTTTCCCGGGAATCGTTTTCGAGCGCTGCTCTCGGATCGAACCTGTTAGGCGCCATTGTGGGAGGCCTGCTAGAATCGGCATCACTATGGACCGGCATTCGATGGCTATTACTCTTGGCTGGAACGCTTTATTTGGCTTCTTGGATTGCGATGAAACGAAAATCGCCCAGATACGATATGGCGGGAGTAGGTTCGGCC
>JAFAWX010000039.1 GCA_019241535.1 Acidobacteriota bacterium
GCGCTGGTTTCCGCCGGCTCAGGTTTGTCATCCTTATCCTCTGGTGCGCTTGGGCGTTGTCACCCAAGGTGGGAGCCGGATGCGGTAACTCCGCTCGTCCGGCTCTGTGGAGGGGGTCATGAGCGATCATGATCTCTACTCCGACTAGGTCTTGTGCAGTAGCTTGACCTGTTAGCCAGCAAGTCGGATCTGGCTCATTGTAATTGTTCTTTCGGCCCGTCATCGCACAGGCCCAAGGTCCAAGCGCACGAGTCCACCAGAAGGCTTTTGTCCCGGCTGATGGTATCGAGGTGGATCAGCATTCGCGGCGAGGACCGCACGACCCTGTGCTGCTCGTTGTATTGATTACCGCATCCTGCAGCAGATATGCGCGGACGGAGCAGCCGCAACCCATTTCTGGCGCATCATGAGCGAGCTTGTCGGAAGTTCACTCGATGTTCATAAATTTCGATCGTATACATAAGCTGATGGAGGTCGGCTATCGCATTGTGGGCTTTTGTACAGCCGCGAAGAGCTTAAAGGCGCTGCACGCAGGCATCGATTTTTGACCGCTGTGACACCACCCTGGTTCGTTCAAACCACAATTCTTCCATTCGCCTGGTCTGCTTCAATAGCGCCACGTACCAATGTCTCCTGGGAAGAGAAGAACCGACCTGCCTTGTTCGGTAAGATCGAACGTCCTCACCTTAGTGTCTAAGCACTGCAGGGAGGGGTGCTCTGGTATTTCGATCCCGCGACAGAGTCTGTCGTAGGCGTGTATATAAGTACTGGCTGTTCACCGTCCCGAGCAATTTGCAGTACCCCCTGGCGCGTCCGCGACAGAACTGTACGTATCATGGTGGCGGAACAAGCCGGGCGCAACGACCTTCTTTGTTACCTGTTTCTGTCCGTCGCTGGCGCCGGCACGTTGCAAAGCAATGTAAGGCAACTGAACTCTACTGAACCTGAGATGGAGGTGCACCTGAAGCTGCATTCCAGTCCACATCTCCTTCGGCGTCGAAGGGGCTGCCGACCAGCATCGTCGCGCCACGGCGGAGTACCCCCGGGTGGCCAGACTCAAGCCATTTCATATATACCCAGCCACTGAGAAGAGTCATGAGGAAGACATATGGGGTGAGGCTGTACGGCCACGAGGGAAGTGGGTAGACGGTAACAAAAAGCACAGGGAGCAGCGACAGAGTTCCCACCCACGGGATTACCCCGTGTCGCCAGAGGCTGAACTCAAGTGGGAGTTCTCGACGAATGTAGGAGGTCAGGGCCAGGTTTGCCATGCCATAAAGGACGATGGCAGCCAGCGTGGCAATAGTTCCGATGAAGCCGAAAATGTCTTCAGGCCGCAACAGAAAACCGACGAGCAGAACCGGCACCAGACCCGCTACTTGCAGAAAGCCAATGGCGAAAGCGGGCGTTCGGTGCAACCGATGAATCTGGCCAAAACTGCCCGGAAGAGTGCCGGCTTGGCCCATCGTGTACATCACTCTGGATGCCGCGTTGGTGCAGGCTAGGCCGGCGCCGACCGCGCTATTAATGATTGCCAGGACTACCAACCACCAGGCCGTTCCCCACAGCGAGTGCCCCAAAGCATAATAAGGATTGGAATTCGTAGCGAAAGCCGTCATATTACCGGTTCCCCAGCCGATTGCGCTGGCGTACGAAGTAAAAACGTAAAAGATTCCGATAACCATCAGCGAGAGAATGACGGCAAAACCAATGAATTTACCCGGTCGTCGGGCCTCCTGGGCAAGAGGCGCGGGTGCCTCAAAACCGCTTAGCGCCAATGTGGAAAAGACCATACCTGCCAGAATACCGCCGAAGTGATGTGGCGACTGCGAGGGCTGCAGTGGTGCCAGATAACGGGAGCCAGGGCCGGGATGAACCAGGAAGGTGATCGCCAGCGCCAACATAATCACCATCTCAAGTCCGCCGACAATTGCAGTTGTGTGCATCGAGAACCGTATTCCCTGGTAGGTAAAAAACCAAATGATGGCAAACGTCACCACCGCGATCAGCCACCAGGGTATATTCACGCCAAAACCAGCGTGCAGCGTATCCGAGAGCAGGTAGCCTAGGAATCCGCTGGATGCAGCTGGGCCGAGAATGTCGTAAATGAGATAGCTCCAGGTAGCCATGAACCCGACCCGACTTCCGAGACCGCGAGTAGCAAAAGAGTAGTATCCACCGCTGGATGGCATATATCTCGAAAACTCCGACACTGTATTTGCCATGAAGCAACAAACGACGGTTGTGAACAAGAACGAAATGGGCATGGCCGCTCCGGACTTGAGGGCAATGATCGGAAAGGTAAAAATAATGTTGGTTGCCGGAGCGATATGCGTGATCCCATGAAAGACCAGTTCCGGAAGGCCGAGAGAGTTACGGCGCAGTTCAGGGGCGGTCGTGGTTTCTGTTGTCTCGGGCGTCGCTGGCATGACTGTTGTAGGATCGGCTCCGATTTCTTTATAACATCGGAGTCCCATGCTGCCGGCTGCTTTTGGCAATTGGGGCATAGACATCTTGGAGCAGCAATTCTTTCCGTACCAGCTACGTGCCGATGTTCGCCAAAATAGAGCAGGGAGGAATCGCCGTAATCGAAGACCTAAAGGACGCATCGGTTCCAGCAATGCCTCAGCTCCGCCCTCCGGGCAGTAGCCGCCGACTTCGTTCTACAGTAGGCAAACCATTGTCGAACTGATAGAGGCCTTTGCGTTTACGTGTTCCGATTGTTACGGCACGCTTTTTGAAAAGAGGCGAGGGAAACTCATATGGTTCGACTGGCGCGTGGGATATCATACTCGACCGAAAGCATGTGGCAGAGCCCGACGATCCTCTGCTGTTGGTAGCCAACAGGGGGCTCGAAGATCAGCC
>JAFAWX010000281.1 GCA_019241535.1 Acidobacteriota bacterium
ACGCGCTGTGAAGCTGCCTATACCATCCACGCGAGATTGGTAGTCACAATCCCAGCTTAATGAGGTTGCGTTCAAGAAATGGCTAGTCAGTGCTGCTAGTCGACAACGCGGGGTTCTCTTGCAAGGCTTCTAAATTAGCATCCTAAGCGGCCTGTTATCTGTAATCGCGTAATGAATACTCGTACCAGACTGCGAGCCGCGGGCTCTAAGAACGCGGCCAGATCGGCGGCGCTACTCGTAACGCAGAGCCTCAATGGGATCGAGCTTCGCCGCCCGGATAGCTGGAAACATGCCGCTCGCGATGCCCACAACGGCAAGAATAGCGGTTGCGACCAGGAGAACCTGAGGCGCTATCAGCAGGCGAATATCGCCGGCCTCCGCATTTTTAGCCAAGGCGCTATAAAGCGTCAGTCGACCGACGGAGAAAGAAACCACGTAGGAGAGCAGAATGCCGGAGAAGCCTCCTAATACCGTGATTACCATTGCCTCAGCGAGAAACTGATAGAGAACATCTCTCCGGCGCGCACCCAAAGCCTTCTCTACCCCGATCTCACGGGTTCTCTGCGTGACCGAGACCAGCATCATGTTCATCAGCCCCACTCCGCCGATGCCCAGGGTGATTGTGCCAATAAAGGCCAGCAGTACCTTGAGGGCCAGGGTAATAATATTGAACTGCTCCAATTGTTTCATGGCATCGAAGATGAAAACCGCGCGCTCATCCTCGGGCTTGAATCCGTGCTGCAGCGCCAGCGCTTCGCGGACGGTTTTGGTCATCTTGCTGTGGTCGAGGCCCATCGAATCCAGCCAGATGCCGGTCAGGTAATGATTGTCTCTTAGGGTATCCATTGAGTCGTAAGGGGCGTAGACGACACGGTTGGTGTTATCGTCGGCTTCCTGCATGCGCGGCTTGAGCACGCCAATGACATGAAAGCTAGTGCCATTAATGCGCACCGACTCGCCAACCGCCGCCATGCCAGAAAAAAGCTTGTCCTTGGCTTCTGACCCCAGTACCACGTTATACGAGTGACTCAGAGTATCGGCTTCATCGAGAAAGCGGCCTTCCTCGACAGTTAAGGACCAAATGTTCGCTATGGCCGGATCTACGCCGATGATATGAAAGGTGAAGGTGCGTGGACCGTTCTGTGCGGTTGCGTCCGCCTCGCCAATGCGGGAGAAGTGTCTGGCGAGGGGCACGACATTTCGCACCACTTCGATATCGTCGTTGGTGAAGCGTACGGCAGAACCAGCTTTGTTTCCGCCGGCCTGCTGCGAAGTACGGCCGGGATAGATTCCGATAGCAGTTGCGCCGTAGGATTCCCAGATGTTCCGAATGGCGCGGCCGAACCCCTCTCCGTAGGCAAGGAGCAGAACCACGGTCGCGATTCCCCAGGCCATGCCCAACATGGTGAGCAGAGTCTTGCGAAGGTCATGCCGCATCGCTCCGTATGCCTCAGTGAAAATGTCACGGCTCACGCTAGCTACGTCCTCGCTTTCTCTATTCCCTGCGCAGGGCCTCGACCGGCTCAAGCAGCGCCGCTTTTCGTGCTGGATATAAGCCGGCCACGATGCCGGCGAACGATAAAGAGCAGATCGCCAGGATAGCGGTCCAAGGCACCAGTCGTGGCGTGTCAAAGCCCTGGGGCTGTGGAAGCAGGGCCAACAAGGCCATCACTGCCGCGGAGCAGGCAATTCCCACGCTTCCACTCAGCAACGTCAGAAAGGCCCCTTCGGCAAAGAACTGCAAAAGGATGCTCCGGCGGGTGGCACCGAGGGCTTTGCGCAGGCCGATTTCTCGCGTGCGGTCGGCAACCGACACGAGCATGATGTTGATTATGCCAATCGCGCCCAAGCCCAGCGTTACCAGGCCGACGCTGCCCAGAAACATGTTCATGGCATCGAAAATCTTTCCGATCGCGTCCACGCTGCGAATTGTGTCCCACTCATCGAAGGCATCCGGATTGCTGTAATCGAAGCCGTGATTCTTGCCAATAACTTTGTGTACTTCCTGCCTGGCGGTTTCGTGCAGATCGCGCCGGCGCGGCTGGTAGTTAATGAAGGAAATTGCGTCCTCGGTTTCCCCCACGTTCAAGGGCGGAAAATTCTCGCGCATCACGGAAAAGGGGACGAACATCTGCAGATTGCGGGTATTGTTCTCCCCATGTCCGATGCGCTTGAGTGTGCCGATCACCTGGAAGCGCATTCCGTTCAGCAGAATCGTTGCTCCTACCGACGGCCATCCAGGAAATAGCACCCGGCGCGCTTCGTCGCCAATTACCACAACCGGGCGCTTCTGGGAGATGTCCAGCTCGTTCAACCATCGGCCTTGGCCAATGGGCAGGTAACGAATTTCGTTCAACGCCGCGGGTACGCCCATCAGCTGGCCGCTACTTTGATAGTAGTCGCTCACCGCGCGCACGTCGTTGCGCTGAATGATCGGGGTAATCAGGCCCACATCCGGACACTCGGCAACGACGTCTTTATAGTCGCGGTAGGTGAGATAGTACTGCCGCAGGCTGGTAAAACTGCCGTTCATCGCTGGCGCGCGCCCGCCCCAAATGAACATGACGTTCTCGCCCAATTCGTCGAACTGTTTCTTGTTGCCCGAGCGGAAGCCTTCCCCGAGCCCCACCAGCAGGAGCAAAGAACCCACTCCCCACGCTATTCCGAACATGGTGAGAAACGAACGGAGTTTGTGCGCCCAAAGCGTTCCTAGCGTCTGACGGAAAATTTCGACAAGCTGCCGCATGCCCTTCCATATAATACGGTAGGGCGCCGATACATGTTCCCTTGAACCAGCCTGAATATGCCAGAGCAGAGCCGTAGGTTAGGCATCCGCTACATAGTGTTAAGCCAATCGCGATCGAAATTTTCTAAGCTTGCACTGCCCTCAAATTCATTCCCCCCCGGCAATAGCTGAATCTGTGGCTTTCCAGCCCCGGGGAGATGCTAAGCGCGTCCGTAGGCAGCACGTTCTACTCAGTTTTGACGACTCGACGGAGACATCCACCTGGAGATGAACGGACGTAGAGGACACGAGGAGATCGGACGACGCTTGCGAAGTACGCGTCGGCGAGACCCGCCCACCACCATATGGGTGACGTGGTCTGCCCAGTTCGACGGGTTTCAGCGTGCCTGATGAACCGGAGGCGTCTGCGGCCTAACCTCATGGTTGCGAGTAAAAGCCGCATAAATCAAAGCGAGCAGCATGATCACCAGTCCGGCCACGACCGCAATGGGTTTGATACGACCACCAGCGACCATGTGACTTTGGATGCCGAAATGCCTCTAGGCGACCAACTGAACAGAATGCAATCCCTGGAGGCCCCGGGCAGAGTCGAACTGCCGACACGCAGTTTAGGAAATCTGTGCGGCGAGTGGCTCTAGCCTAACCTCATTTCTTTTCAATGATGCTGGTGCACGGCAGTGTGTGCAAGCTCACCTCATTATGCAGAAATCGGACAGTAATCGGACAGTGAATTCCGAGCGGCTTGAGCAGCCGCTCCTGCTCGATAAGCACATGCGCTCGTCGACGATTGCCACTCCACGACAACTTTACCGCAAGGTTGTTCGGTTGTTGAGCGTTTTGCCTTTTTCCTGGCATTAGTTCAGTGCCGAGTATCAACAGTCTTCATCATCGTTTCTCAGGATCCATGCTTTGATTTATACA
>JAFAWX010000378.1 GCA_019241535.1 Acidobacteriota bacterium
CACCCCTGGCAGGCGACTCACCGCAAGCGGCATCAAGAAGCCATCAACTTCTCCGGGCTGAATCACGAAAAGCCCATCCGGTTTGAGCCAGTCAGAGGCCAGTTTTGCGAGAAATTTATTAGGCGCGACCCCGGCCGAGGCCGTCAGGTTCAACTCCTGGCGGATTTGTTCGCGGATGGTGCGTGCGACCAGCGTGGCAGTGGGCAAGCCGGTCTTGTTCTCGGTGACGTCCAGGTAGGCTTCGTCGAGCGATAACGGTTCGACCAGGTCTGTGTGCCGGCTAAGGATGGCACGGGCGTCACGAGACACTTCGCGGTATCGCGTGAAGTCCGGGGCAACAAAGATCGCGCTCGGGCAGAGCCGTTCTGCCCGAGTGGCAGGCATGGCCGAATGTACGCCGAAAGCCCGGGCCTCGTACGACGCCGCGCATACTACGGAACGATTTCCCCGCCAGGCAACAATGACCGGCTTGCCACGCAGCTTCGGATCGTCTCTTTGCTCGACCGAAGCGTAAAACGCGTCCATGTCGACGTGGATGATCTTTCGCACCGTCAAACCCAAGGAATTCTATTCCAGCACTGGGTCATGAGCTGTACTTGGGACCATCATAATTTTAACGAAGCACCAGGTCTACCTAATGTGACAATGATCCTCCGGAGGAGATGCAAGTCGCGCCGGCTCTTGCTGGGTGGAGAGAAAAGGGCGGCTCGAAAATGAAAGAGGGGGTTTCCTCACAGTCTCCCCGATAAGAAGTCGTCTCGCCCGGTAAGTAGGCCTCAGACTCACTTCATCCCGTCCGGGATCCAGAATGGTTCGGGTGTGGGAACAAACTCAACCTGAATACCTTTCAGGAAGGTTCTTAGCCAGCGGGCGCAGTTGTCCATCCCGGGCTGCTCTGAGGGCACGTGTCCCATGATGATCAAACAGATTTTCATGCTTTGCTGCTGCCCGCGCAGAACATCCAGCGTAGCCATCATGGTCACGGCGATCCCAGTTACCTGGCTATCAGGGTTTCCTGCTTTGAAAGTGTCAACGGTATCGGATTTCCAGGGTATCCCAGTGTTTTTCTGGATGGCCGCTACCACTTCTCGGGCCGTAGGCAGCTTTTGCTGCGCGGTTGCGAATTGGCCCGGAAGGTGATGATCAGCAGCCAGGACAGGAGTCTGACGGCGGGGGTTCGGAATCTGCTCTCCATGATTTCCGTATTATCCGCCCGACCGCAGGGGCGTCAGATTTGAGGGCAAGTATGAGTCTGTGAAGTGTTTACTCAGGTGCAACGGGTGAGGACACAGACTCATGCTGCTGGTTTGGTGCCTAGCGGTTCAATGGCTAGGAACTCTTCCGCGAAGCGGTCGCCATAGATTTCAAGCAGGGTTTGGATGCGACCGGGATCTGGCGAACGCAGGATAAATCCGGCATGATGGGCTCTCTTGATGCGGATAGCGATCTCCGGATCGTTATAGCCGGATGTATCCGGCTCTTCCTGGCGAGCTAGGCAAAGGATTACCGCTGAGTATTCCCGGCGTACTTCCGGCAGCTTGTACGCTAGCCTGCCAGATGTCTCGATTCGCGCCCATTCCCGCCACAAATTGATGCCGGTTGCGGTTTCCACCATTTCATTGATGTAAGCTCCTCCTACCCGAGCTGCACATTCGAGGAAATAGAATCGTGAATCGGCGTGTGCCCGAATGAACTCGGCATGAGAAACGCCGCGCAGCAGTCCAAGTGCTCCCAGTAGTCGGCAATTGATTTCCCGAAGAGTGGTCGCCTGTTCCCCATCCGGCAAAACGTAGGTGGAGAAGATTCCACCTTCATGGGCTACGGCCATGGGTGGCTTGCCATATTTGCTGACATTAGAAAAAAGCACCTGCCGCTCAGAGACCACCGAATCCACATGATAAACATCGCCCGGCAGGAACTTCTCAAGAATAAACCTGGACTGTCTGTCGCCGAGGGAATCCAAAATCGGCCAGAGATCTTCGGCCTCATGGATCTTCTTGATGCCGATGGCACTCGCCTCTGAGCGAGGTTTCAGCACCCACGGGCCGGGAACGTGCATGAGGTAGTATCGGATGTCTTCGTGATTAATTACGGGAACGAAGTCGGGCACGTGGATATCCTCTTCTAACGCGCGCATGCGCATTGCCAGTTTGTCACGGAAATAACGCATCGTGGTCAGGCCCATTCCCGGCACCCGCATATGTTCGCGAAGGGTGGAGGCGGTTTCCATGTCGTACTCATCGAGGGCAACGATACGATCGATTTTTTGCGTCCGCGCCATATAAGCGATGGCGTTCACAATCTCATCGGAAGGAAGCTCAGGCGGAATGAAGAACATATCATCCAGACTTTCGCGCGGCCATGCGGCTGCTTGCAGCTTTTCCGAGGTCAGCAGAAGCACGCGCCACCCCTGGCGCTTGCATTCGCGAATGAATTCTTGCCCTTTCTCGTAACTGCTAATGCAAAGAATAGTAGGTGGTGCTTCAATCATGAGTCCTCCGAAAGGAATCAAGGGAGGATATCACTGCCGATGATCTACTTAAGCGCCAATTCCACCATCGAACCTGTGGACTGCCTTGGCGTGGCGACAAGCCGTTTAATCCTGCTTTAAGAACCCGAGCAAGAATGGCTATTACCATATTTCCACGGCACGAATCTGGTCCACGCTACGGGCCAGGCAGCGTCGATAAGGTTTATGGCAGAGTAATCTGGAAAGTGATTTCCCAAACAACATATTTATTTTTATGACCAGCGAGGTTCGCGCGTGGAAATATGCGGAACCGACGTTTCATATGAATCGGGAGCTGGTTCGAAACTGCCGTTTTATTCTGCTAGCCTGGCTACCTGAAGCGACATGACAGGAATGAGCTTGCTCTGCTAGTCACTCGGAGGTAGATTTCTACTCTATGCGTAAGCTTCTCATCGCCTCTCGTTTTGTTTTGATTGCCGCGCTGCTGTTTGGAACGCACCTTCCATCAACCCGGGCCCTTGCAAACACCGCTGGCACGATGGCGCCAGAACGACTGGACGGGGATACGCCCAAAACAACCGTTCTCGGTAACACTTTTATTGCGCCCAAGCAATGGTCCATCAGCGTCAAGGGTCCGGCAACCGTCCTCGAAGCGCCGGAAGGAGATTCATGGATCGCGCTGGTAGACGTTCAGGCGCAAACACCTGAAGATGCGTTGGCTGCGGCATGGCAGGCTTATAAACCCAAAGCAAAGTGGCCGATAAAGGTCACGCATGACCTCCCCGACAAAGATGGCTGGACACGCCGCCATGCCTATGAATATCTCACCTCACCCAACGAAAAGCGGGGTGTGTTTGCGCTTGTCTATTACTCCGGATCAAGTTGGACAGTCGTCATCGAGGATCTGGCGGACGCGGTCGCCGAGAAGCGTGGCGGTCAGGAGTCTCTGGTTCTTGAACGGTTGCTGCCGAAGGGCTATACCCGCGAGTCATTTGCCGGCAAAAAGGCCAATGCGCTTGACCGAGGACGGATTGAGGAACTGGGCAGATTCATCGAGAAGGGGCAGAAGGAAACCGGCGTTCCCGGAG
>JAFAWX010000015.1 GCA_019241535.1 Acidobacteriota bacterium
TACCGCAACGTCACGAGTCCGGCGTTAGTCGACTGCGTCCGCAAAGTGGCGCGCGGCGAAACCTGGGTGCAGGACGTCGCAGTCCCCAGCGAATTAACTGAGAACGACATGGTCGGCCTGCGTGTGCGCGATCGCCTGACGGCGAAAGAGCTGCGCATCGTCGCGCTGATCGTTCAAGGCTACAAGAACAAGGAAATCGCTTCTCAGCTCGGCACGACTGAGCAGGTGATCAAGAATTACCTGCGCAACGTGTACGACAAAATCGGTGTTTCCGACCGCCTGGAGCTGGCGCTCTTCACCATCCATCACCGCATTCTGAACGAGGCGGCGGCAGCGACGGCCGCAGCCCACCAACAGGCTCAGCCAGGGCCGGGAGCTGGCGTAGCTTCGTAATTCGAGTGCACCGCCTTAAGCGTGGCACGAGCCTCGCTTTGGGCCGTCATCTGCTGGGGCTGGCCGCTTCTCCACTCTGCTGGATCAGCTTGGTGACCACCCCGGTCCAGCCCGTCTGATGGCTGGCTCCGAGCCCGCGGCCGGAATCGCCGTCAAAGTACTCGTGGAAGAGCACCAGGTCGCGCCAGTGGGGATCGCTTTGAAATTTTTCCAGATTGCCGAAAACCGGCCTGCTTCCCTCGCCATCGCGCAGGAAAATTCGGGTCAGGCGGCGCGAGAGCTCGCCAGCGACTTCCCACAAGCTGAGCATGTTTCTTGAGCCAGTTGGAAATTCAACCTTGAAGTCTTGCCCATAATAGTGATGGAACTTCTGCAGCGACTCGATTAAAAGAAAGTTCACCGGGAACCAGACGGGTCCACGCCAATTCGAGTTTCCGCCGAAAAGCCCAGTCAGTGATTCGCCGGGCTCATAGCCCACATGGTATTCGGAATCGTGTATGGTCAGCCGGTACGGCTTATCGCGATGAAACTGTGACAATGCCCGAATGCCGCACGCCGACAGGAATTCGCGGTCGTCCAGCATGTACTTCAGAATGCTGCGCAGTTGTTCTTTGCTGGCGATTGCGAGGAGCCTGCGTTCGCTTTTTCCCCGTGTTCTCATGCAAGCCAGATTGCCGGTGAGATCGGGACGATGATCGATGAACCACTCCAGGCGGCGCTTGAAATCGGGCAGCTTGTCGAGGACCTCTGGCTCGAGGGTCTCGACCGCGAACAGCGGGATCAGGCCGACCATGGAGCGGATCTTCAGCGGGAAACGGGAACCGTCAGGCAGCTTCAGCACGTCGTAGAAGAAGCCGTCCGTCTCGTCCCATAATCCCATCTCTTCCTGTCCGCGATGGCTCATCGCCCGGGCGATGTAGATGAAGTGCTCCCAGAACTTGCTGGCTACGTCCTCGTAACAGGAGTCTTCCTTTGCGAGCTCCAGTGCCATTGCCAGCAGGTTGAGTGTGTACATTGCCATCCAGCTGGTGCCGTCGGATTGCTCGAGGTAGCCGCCCGTAGGCAGGGGCGCACTCCGGTCAAACACGCCGATGTTGTCGAGTCCGAGAAAGCCCCCCTGGAAGATGTTCATGCCCTCGGCATCCTTGCGGTTCACCCACCAGGTGAAGTTCAACATCAGCTTGTGAAACACACGTTTGAGGAATGCGCGGTCACCCTTGCCCCTGCGCTTCTTGTCGATCTTGTAAACCCGCCAGGCGGACCAGGCATGCACGGGCGGATTGACGTCGCTAAATTGCCACTCATAGGCAGGAATCTGGCCGTTCGGATGCATATACCACTCGCGCAGCATGAGTGTGAGTTGCTCTTTAGCGAAGTCGGGATCGATGAGCGCCAGCGGGACACAGTGAAACCCAAGATCCCATGCCGCATACCACGGATACTCCCACTTGTCAGGCATGGAAATAACATCTGCGTTGTACAGGTGCATCCACTCGCGATTGCGGCCCTGTCTGCGTTCCTTGGGCGGAGGAGGATTGCCGGGATCGCCCCCCAACCAGTCTTTGACAACATAGTGATAGAACTGCTTTGACCACAGCATGCCGGCGAAGCCCTGGCGCATCACGTTGCGGGCATCGTCCGAGAGATCCTGAGGAATGACCGTAGCGTAGAATTCGTCGGCTTCGCGATGGCGAAGGGCTAAGGTGTCGTCAAAGCCGGTGAATGCGTTCCCGGGCTCGTAGTCAGTGGGAGTCAGCCGCAGCCTGACAGATATTTCCTCGCCGGCGTGGATGGCCAGTCGATAGTGGGCGGCAGCTTTGGTACCCCGCTGGGCCGGGTTCACGGCTCCGCTCGCGCCGTGGACGATATAGTCGTTGATTCCATCTTTCACGTAGAGGCTTTGATTGGGGACGCCAAACAGTCGCTGCCGGTTAATCTCATTGTCCGTGAACAAGAAGCCGGGAGAACCATCGCAGTAGAGCCAGCGTCTCCCAATTTCGGAGTGCTCGGCTGCGACAGCCCCATTGGCGTCGGCGCGGAGGACTGGTCTCGGCGCCCGGTTCGACCAGGACCAGGTGTTGCGGAACCAGACTGTCGGCAGCAGGCGAAGGTTTGCGGCTTCCGGCCCTCGATTTGCCACCGTGATTTTGATCAGGATGTCTTCGACATCCGCTTTTGCGTAGTCAACAAAGACATCGAAGTAGCGGTTTTCGTCAAAAATGCCGGTATCGAGGAGCTCAAACTCGGGCTGATCTTTTCCCCGCCCTCGGTTCTCTTCGATTAGACGAGTGTAGGGAAATTCGGTATGAGGATATTTATACAGATACTTCATGTATGAGTGCGTGGGCGTCGAATCGAGGTAGAAGTAGTATTCCTTGACGTCCTCGCCATGGTTACCTTCTTTGCTTGTCAGTCCGAAGAGACGCTCTTTTAAAACCGGATCGCGCTCATTCCACAATGCCACGGCAAAGCAGATGAATTGACGGCGGTCGCAGATCCCGGCCAGACCGTCCTCGTTCCAGCGATAGACGCGCGAGCGAGCCTGATCGTGGGAAAAGTATTCCCAGGCGTCGCCATCAGGGCTGTAATCTTCACGCACCGTTGCCCAGGCGCGTTCGCTCAGATACGGCCCCCAGCGCTTCCAGTGTTTTTTGCGCGTTGCCGATTCCCGCAGCCGGATTTCTTCCTGGGTCACGAAAATGTCTCAATAACAGAACAATCGATGTTCACGCATCCAGCGTGATATCGCTAATGGGCCGGCTGACGCATGGCAGAATGAAACCCTGAGACCGTAAATCCTCATTCAGTGCTTCTCCGCGCTCGCTTTCAACCTTGCCACTGAGAAGTCGGGTCACGCACGTGCCACAGACTCCCTGCCGGCAACCCGAAGGAATCAGCACGCCATGTTTTTCGGAACTCTGCAACAGGGTCTCGGCGGGGGAAACTTTGCAGGCCACCGCGGAGCGAGAGAACCTCGCCACGAGCGATCCTGTGGCTGGTCCCGTGCTTTCTCTTCCCGTGGGCTTTTTCCCAGCTACAGCACCGCCGAAACTTTCTTGCAGTATTCTCGAAGGCTTAACCGCCATTTCGTTCAGCAGTCTGCGGCCGAGTTCCATAAATTGCGGCGGTCCGCATAAAAAGAATGTTGACTCCGTAGGTTTGTCAACCTCGCTCTCCAGTATCTCCCGCCGCAAATGACCTTTCCAGCCCGTCCACTCTGAACCTGGTCGGGAGAAGACAAGAACGTAGTGAAACTTCATCAATCGTCGCCTGAGGGCAGCGAGTTCTTCCCGGAAGAAGACATCCTGCTCGGTACGAGCGCAGTACACCAGCGTGGCTTTTGCGGGAATACATAAATCGTCAATGTACCGCAATATGGCCATCATCGGTGTAATGCCGCTTCCCCCCGCGATCAAAACCATGCGATCGTGTCTCGTTCGGTCAAAGCAGAACTGTCCGTAAGGACCTCGTGCCCGCACGGCCAGCCCCACTGTCGCTTTGTCATTCAAGAACCGAGAAACCAAGCCGTTTTCGACGCGCTTGGGAGTGATCTCGATAAAACCGGTTTGCGATGGAGAAGAGCAGATGGAATAAGAACGATTGGCAATCCTTCCCGCAATCATCCATTCAAAGGTAAGGAACTGGCCCGGACGGGCGGCGATCTGTTCGCCGGGTGCCAGGACGAAACGCAGCGTCTTTGCGTCGCTTGTTTGCGACTCGATCCGCGCCAGAGTTAGTGCGAAAACTTTATCCCCTCCACGGGGTTCATGCGTCGCCGCATGGGGGACGACAGTGGCAGCGTCGGGTTTGGTCTTTAGAGTTTTCCGTGGGGCAAGAAATGCGATGACAGTCGCGGCGACCCCTGCGGCGATAAACTTGAGGGAGATCGCAAATGGCACCTTCTCGGGCGAAAGATGGCGAAGATAATGCACGGCGACGTTTATCGAGACGAGCGTGGTGGCGATCAAAAAAATCGCGATTCCCAAGGCCATGAGCAGACCCCACGATCCCTTTTGGTACCTGACGACGAGAACTTTCACCACGAGCAGCGGGCCTAGAAGAAGCGCCAGGGCCATATGCAGCACGATCCTCGGCGAGAGCTCCTCCGCCGAACCCTTGATGCGCAAGAGCATGAAGTAAGAAAAAATCACGAACAGCGTAATAAAGCTGTAACCCGCAATCCGATGCGCCCGGGCCCACAATTTGCGGCGGTGCGGGGTCGAGCCGCGGCCGGTCAGCATAGTCCAGGTGTTAAAGGCCGCGAGGAATACAAACAAACCGGCTAAGAAAACGCTGATGAGGGCGGGCACAGAATTCCTCGTAATTTTGCTAGCGAAGCGCAAGCACTTACTTCAAAATTTGCAGTCATCTTCTCCGAGAGCCTCCTTCGGTCCGCTCCTAATCCTGCACTCGCGTAAGACCAGAAATGGCGGAATTGCGAGGACGCGAGGCCGTGTATGCCCTGATAAACCAGAACCGATGCCCCTTTATTCCCAGTCTGAAATGGCACACACGCACAGAGGTGCGATGGAAGTGAACTTCAGCAAAGTGATCGCCCAGTATGAGCGGTGTCGGCTCTCGTCCTAGTGGGTCGTCTAGCGGTTGGGAGCGTTTCCCGGGGCAGAATCGCTCCAAAAAGCTGCTGCTGCCGGCCTGTTCCATGATCCCGTACTCGTCGGGTTACATCTAATGTGCACTGCTTTGCAGCCCACGGCCTCAAAGACCGTCGCCACTGTGCGAATAAAACCTTCCCTGTCAAGTAGTTATGGCACGGCTCGTTATTGGTGCGGAAGCTGCTTTTGCTCGATTGCCTGAAGGGGCTGCCGGACTTAAAAGCATGAACCCAATCAAGCGGGCGGCGGGAGCAAAGCTGAGGTTGATCGTCCTGCTGCTCGCAATTTTCCCGCTATTTTCTTACGGCCTGTTTGCCGCCCTGACCCCTTTCATAAGCCGCTCGAAGACTAACCGGCATGATCTGGTTCAGCTTCTGTTCACACATCTGCCCTGGTCATCGGTAGCGCCGAGTCAAGCGGCGTGCCCGCCGGCCGCCGTTCGCCCACAGATGTTCTCGGGAACTCCGCCGTCTGGGCAAAAAGCCCAGGATAAGCCGCAGGCCGGCGCGAAATCGGGCAACAAATCGCGCCAGGAGCACAAACCGTCGTGGTCCCGGCCTCCCGCACCGACCGATCCACTGGATATTCGCAGGGTGGCAATATCGATCTGACCGGGGGATGGATATATCGATGAGAGTTCTTCACGTACTGCTGCTGGCTTCGCTTCCTATACCGCGAGTACAGCTACCCCTATCCCCAGGACCAAAACCGCCTCTCAAGTTCGGAGCAACGGCCGGCTCGGCGCCTCACAAACACGGGCGCTGGTATTTCGCACGCAACGGCCACGCCGTCTACTGTTATGGTCCGGTAATGACATTCATCAACGCGCGTGGCAACCTCGAGCGCAAGGCCACTTTCTGCCGCGGCGACCAATTGCTGGTACCTCTGCGCGATTAAATCACCCAGCCAGCCAATTCCTGCTCACAAATGCGCGCTTCTCCTCCGCCCTGCCTGCCGGCCGCCGAAACGCGATAGGTTACGTTATCGCGGATGATCTTACTTACAATATCTTTGTGCCCAGCAAGGCAACGCGCAGCCCGAACTCTCGAGTGCGTTGGCCGACCAGATAAGAAATGACGCCAAAAAGGCCGATTGCGGCTAAGACCAGCGACACAAGACCAAAAGCCGGCCAGGAACAGCAGGGTGAACCGGCGCTGCGCGAGGGAGCCGGAAACGAGCTGTCCGGATACTGGCCCCGCTCTCGATCTGGAACGTGGAGTAATTAATCAACGGAGGCGGATCGGAATAGAGGGCGGTGATATGGACGTCCTCGGCAACTCCGATGATGGTGAAAATCTTGCGGTCCCCACTGAAAACGCCGGCCAATCGGATTCTGGCTGGAAAAGAATTGTTTGGCCAAACCTTCGCTGACTATGGCGACTAAGGGAGGCGTATTGCGAGTGTCCTGCTCGCTGAAGTCTCTGTCTTGAATCAAAGAGATTCCCATTGCCTGGAAATAGCCCCAACTTCTGCACGATTTCCGGTTTCAGGGGACCTGGATACCGGGCGTGATCGAAGAGCGTGGGCACCACAAAAGCGTTGCTCGGATCAAAACCGAATGGCGAGGTCGAAACGCGCATAAAGTTCGCAGCAGCAATCCGCCGGCGATCTCAGCTGTCGCCGGCGAGCTCTGCAGACTTTGAGTACTGCGCGCCATCCGCACAGCGTTTGATTCCTTCAATGATTCGAGCGGCGCGGCATGAGACAAGTGCCAGGCCGGCAAGAATCCGAACAAAATGGCTGCCGTCAGGAAAGCAGAAGCGCGAAGGCGAGAGCCGGGTCTAAGGCTGAGAGTCTTTCGCAGATCAAAAACATCCGTAATGCCTATCCCATCAGAAGAGTTAGAACAACCGGTTCAGATCGATCGCCTTAAAAGATGATCGTGTAGTCGTCCCCAGAACGAGTTCGCCATTACCGATAACCTAGAGGGCA
>JAFAWX010000299.1 GCA_019241535.1 Acidobacteriota bacterium
CGGCATGCGCCACCAGGTTACTTTATGGGTCATGCCCGCACACGGTATTCTTGACAATGTGACACAATATGTGTCACGATATCAGTATGCCTAGCATGAACATTCGGCAGCTTCGCGACACGCGCAAGCTCAAAGCTTGGCTCCAGGCGGGAAAGACGGTGGAACTTCGGGAACGTGACCGAATCATCGCCCGTATCGTCCCTGCACAGCAAGCTCAGCAGGTCATAGAGTGGCCCGACTTTTCCTCCCGCCGCAAGAACATTTTTGGCGACCGAGTTCTACCTGGGGCGGATCTCCTAAACGAAGAACGGGGACGTTATTGACGATTTACGCTGATACCAGCTTTTTTGTTTCGCTCTACGTCAAAGACGCTCACTCACCCGATGCCGATCGGCTGTTGGGATCCGGTCCGGCACCGTGGATCACCCCGCTTCATTTTGCCGAATGGATGCATGCTGTCGCAGCACAGGTCTTTCGCGGTTACATGACCATTGTGGAAGCTGATCGAACACGACATGAACTCGAAAAGGATCGAGACGCTGGGCTGTGGGTAAGCATTCACATTCCTGACAATGCATTCAACGTCTGTGCCGATCTGGGACGCCGCTACGGTTCAAAACTCGGAGTGCGAACCCTTGACAGCCTGCATGTTGCCTGCGCCCTCGAACTCAAAGCGGCACGTTTTTGGACCTTTGATGATCGGCAGTTGAAGTTGGCCAGAGCTGTGGGGCTACAGACTCTCTGACCAGTCATTTTCCTCCGTCGTGCCCCCACCCTGGCATTGAGGGAACCAATCTCGTCAGCTGAGACCGGTGAACTCTCCCATGCTGGCGCGCGGGAAATGGGGAGTACCATGCGCAACTTTAAACACTGCACTTGCATTCGAGTTGGGAGAGTCGGGAATGGCTTGCTACGCTTGCATTGATTGTCATTTTTACCAGCCGCCTCGCGAAAATCCTTGGTTGGAAGCAGTCGAGTCACAGGATTCAGCCAGTCCTCACCATGATTGGAACGAACGCATCGCAAAGGAGTGTTATCTTCCGAACGGCGCGGCCCGCATCCTTGATTCCAAGCAACGCATTTCGAAGATCGTAAACAACTATGCCCGGATCAGCTTCAATTTCGGACCCACGCTGCTGTCCTGGATGGAGCAATGCATGCCGGAGGCCTACCGCAAAGTACTGGACGGTGATCGCGAGAGTCAGCGTCTGTTTTCCGGCCATGGCTCAGCCCTAGCGCAGGCCTACAACCACACCATTCTGCCGTTGTCGAACTCGCGAGACAAGCGCACTCAAATCATCTGGGGCATCAAGGATTTCGAGCATCGTTTTAGTCGGGACCCAGAAGGCATGTGGCTTCCTGAGACCGCAGTTGACCTCGAGACCCTCGAAATCCTCAGTGACGAAGGCATCCGGTTCACGATCCTTGCTCCCCGGCAGGCGCGGCAACTGCGAAGCGGCAGGGCGGCCAACTGGATCGATCTCGAGTGTGGAATCGACTCCCGCCGGGCTTATGCCTGCCCGTTGCCGTCGGGCCGCGTCATGGGACTCTTTTTTTACGACGGAGCGATCTCAAACGCGGTGGCTTTTGAGAAGCTGCTCCTGAGCGGCGAGAACTTTGCCCACCGCCTTGTGTCCCGCTTCGATCCGGAACTCGATTCGGCGCAGTTGATGCATGTGGCCACGGATGGAGAAACCTACGGTCATCATCATGCTCACGGCGACATGGCTCTCGCTTATGCGCTCGATGCGATAGAAGAGCAGAAGCTTGCCCGCCTTACTAATTACGGCGAATACTTTACCCTGCATCCGCCAACCGAAGAGGTACGAATCACAGAGCGAAGCTCCTGGAGCTGCATACATGGCATTGCGCGCTGGCAACACAGTTGTGGCTGCTCCGCAGGGCGCCCCAACTGGAATCAGCACTGGCGGCAGCCGCTGCGCGAGGCACTGGATTGGCTGCGAGACGAGCTCGCCCCGAAATATGACGGTGCCGCGAAAGAGCTTCTAATCGACCCCTGGCGGGCACGCGATGAATACGCTGCCGCGGTCCTCGACCGCTCTCCCGCCGCCGTGGAGTGCTTTCTGGCGGGCCAGCGCCGCCATCTGCTCTCGCCCGATGAAGAGGTCCGCGCCTTGCGACTGCTCGAGATGCAACGCCACCTGATGCTCATGTACACGAGCTGCGGATGGTTCTTCGACGAGCCCACGGGACCCGAAACCGTTCAGGTACTGCAATATGCCGGGCGGGCCGTTCAACTTGGCCAGCAGCTGTTCGGAGGAGACCGCGAGGAGCAATTCCTGAAGAGGCTGGAGCGCGTTTCAAGTAACATCCCGGAGTTTGGAAACGGGCGGAATATATTCGAGCGCTTCGTTCGCCCCGCCATGCTTGATCTTCCCGGCGTCGCCGCCCACTATGCCATAAGCTCTTTCTTTGAAGGCTATCGTCACTCGCAATTAGTCTATGCCTACAAGGCTCACCTCGGCCAAGTGCAGACGTTTGCATGCGGCAAACTACGACTGGCGTACGGAACGGCACGCATCAGCTCCCGAATCACGCATGCGCGTCTGGAGTTCAACTTCGCCGTCGTTCACTCGGGAGGCCACAATCTCTGTGCCGGTGTCTCCCAGCTGCACCCCGAGTTTCACGATTTTACTGCGCAGTTGCGTGTGGCTTCGTCGCAGCAGGATTTTGCCGTCTGCTGCCAATTACTGGTTGGATATTTCGGCCGTGACGTTTATTCCCTGAAATCACTTTTTCACGACGAGCGGCGCCGCATCGTCAATCAAATTGTCGATTCGACGCTGGCAGATATCGAAGAGCTTTACGGGGAGGTTTACGAATACAACACTTCACTGATCGGTTTTCTTCGCGAACTTTCAATGCCACTGCCGGCAATTCTGCGGGTCTCGTCAGAGTTTGTTCTCAATAACGACCTTCGGCGGTCACTGACCGGGGAAAATATAGATCTTGATCACGTCCGGCGATTGCTCGAGACAGCGAGGCAGCAGGGCATCGCTCTTGACACTCGCGTCAAAGCTGCCTGTGGAGAACGTCTGGGCCGCGCGCTGGAGCGATGGGCGAGGAGCCCGTTCGAGCCGAAAGCCGTCGCAGAGCTGGAGTCTCTGGTTTCTGTTCTGCAGGTTCCACCTTTCGAGACAGACCTCTGGAAAGCGCAAAATACGTTTTCCGATGTGATGCTCAGGATTTCTTCGCTCAATTCTCCTCATCTCAGCGCCCCATGGCTTGATCATTTCCGATGTCTGGGAGAGCGATTGGGCGTCGCCCTTCCGGAGCTCCGTCCCACGGTGGGCGAGTGCGCTGAAAAGGATTCGCATCTCAAGAACCCGCACCAGGTTCCCCGCCAGGCTCTGATGCCTTCAGCCGAGGGTGTCTGTACAGCCGGAGATTAGTCACCATCAGTTCGGCTGCCGGATATCTGCGCGGAAACTAAGTCGGAGCGTAGGCCCAGTATTGTTGTACTCGAGTGGATAGCTTCGCCTCAAAAGGCGAGGAGAGCCCAAGCTCTCCACGCCCCGGCTTTGCCGCGGTATGCCCGGACTTCAGAAGATCAGCTTCGCGCCGAACTGTAAGCGACGCCGTCCAATGCCATCCGTGATGATATTGCCCGCAAAGGTATCGCCGCCGTTAGAATTAAACCTCAAGCTGGCGAACTGGTTCACGCCTGCCACGGTATTGGCCGCATTGTTCACATTCTGAATCGGAATTCCCAGCCACTGGTGGTTGAACAGATTGAAAGCCTCCGCCTGGAACTGCACCGTAAGGCGCTCGGTTACTCGGGTGTTCTTAAATACTGCAAAATTAACCGTGCTGATCGGCTGGCCGCGTTCTGTGTTCCGGCCTACGCCGAGGAATGGAGACCCGAAAAACTGTGCGGCGTTCACGTCGTTTATGATCCAGTGCACCTGGCTAAGGGCAATCGGACTGCCCCCGTTGTTCACGCTCATTATTCCGCAGTCGGCCGCCAAGGGATTCGTGCACTGGCCAACCGAATTGAAGGGAGATTGACGGTTGTGCAAAATCGGGCGGCAGGTATCAAGCGTGCCTTGAGTAAAGTTAGTCGGGTCGCATAGCCCCTGACCTGGATTCTGCTCCAAGGTCCAGGGCTGGCCACTCGTATAACGATACGTTCCATTGACCTCCCAGCCGCCGATCAAGCGTGCAAGAAAGCCCTTTTGTTGGGTGCCAAACGGCAGGTCGTAAACCCACAGCAGCCCCAAGATGTGAGGGTAGTCATAATTGCTCACTCCGCGCTCTGCCTTGCTGACGTCGAACGGATTTTGAGCGAGGGCGAACACAGTGCCCGTGCCGGTTGAGAAGGCTTCTGAGGCATTGTCGATGGTCTTGCTGAAGGTGTAGGACGCCTGGCCGGTGAAACCGTGCCAATTCTGCAGCCTTAGCTGGCTCTGCACACCGTGGTAAATCGAATAACCGGTGTTCGCGTATTCGACCACCCTACTGAAGTTGCAATTCGCGTACCCAACCGGATTTCCGAACTGGTCGGTCCCGGTGGTGCCCGGCACATTCGGAGTGCTGCATGGCGTGAGGCCCGGCGGAATGAGCCTTGCGAAACCATTTTTGACTAATGGCAAAAGGTCAGGGTTTCCGTTGAGTTCCTGGAAATTGGCCACGTCGTGGTTTCCCACGTAACGAACCTCGGCGGCTGCCTTGGCGCCAATCTGCCGCTGGATACCAAGGTTCCATTGTTCCGAGTAGGGGTTGCGGAAGTTCGGCCCGAACTGGAGTTCGCTGGCAAAACCCGGGTTGCCCTTCGGCGCCAGGGGGAAAAGCGCGGCTGCGATGCTCGTGCCGTCAAGTGTCGAGACATTGGGCAATCCTGCCGCTCCCGTGCCCGAAGCGTTGGGAATGGTGGCAAGATTGGTGAACGGTGAAGTTCCTGCGACGTTGGTGGCAAGATTGTAATAAGAAAATTCGTACGCCATGCGGAAACCGCCCCGGATAACTGTGCGGTCATGGCCGAACAAGGACTCGAACACGCGAGGAGTCCAGGCAAAACCGGCAACCGGACCGAAATTGCGGTTGTGGTTGGGAAGCTTCGGTACGGTGGTCAGATTCAGAGGGAGGGTTTTGTCCCAAAGGGCGTTG
Organism: Acidobacteriota bacterium; assembly: GCA_019241535.1. Classification (GTDB taxonomy): domain Bacteria; phylum Acidobacteriota; class Terriglobia; order Terriglobales; family Acidobacteriaceae; genus Gp1-AA145. Next base: position 5,128 of record JAFAWX010000299.1, read on the forward strand.
GGACCCATCTGCTGGGCCACGCTCTGGTCGTGCAGCAGGTTGCTCGCCTGCTGATAGTACTCCCACCGCAGTCCAAGGTCTAAAGTGAGGCTATCTTTAACCCTCCAGTTGTCCTGAACGTATAAGGCACCATCGTTTTCCTTAAAACTCAGGACCGGTTGACCAAAGGCCACTTGCGTCTGGAGCGGAGTATTAGCGATGAAAGAGTTGAAATCTTTGTAGATGAAGGAGCCATTCGTCTCGAATAGGCCGTAATTGGGGGATCGCTGCTTCTGGTATTCGCCACCCCACTTCACTACGTGCCTTCCGTGAACCATCGTGGCATTGTCCTGAAGCTGGTAGATGTTGATAATGCGGCCCTGCGGGAAAATGACATTCTGCCCCAATCCGAGAGCAGTCGGGTCGAGAATGGAAATCTGGGGTGGGCAGGATCCTAGGCTTGCCAGGACGCAGGTCGGGAACGCCCCGCCATCGAATTCCGACCGGGAACGAGAGTAGCTGAATCGGATCTGGTTCAGGAGCTCGGGCGTAAAACTGTGAGTAAGGTCGAGCCCGATCTGCTGGCTGCGGCCAGGCACATTGACGACTTCACCTTGCGCCGTCCCTGAGGGACCGAAAAACGCGTCATTACCGAAGACGTTCTGCTGAAAAATGTACCGCGCATAGAAGCGGTCCTTATTGCTGAGCTGGAAATCGACCCGCCCTGTGGCCTCATAATCGTTGAATGGTTGCGAGAGGAATCGAGTCAACGTGCCCATCTCGATTGGAACAGTAGCTCCATTTGCCGTGACATTCACGTTTTGCAGATTGCTGAATTGCGGGTTGCCGAGCTTTACCGCAGCCGGACCAAATTCGCCTAGCGCCAGGACGGCGGGGTTGTTAGGGAATGCTGCCTGCAACTGTTTGATGCCGTTTGCGGTCGGGGTTAGTGCCGCCGAGGATGAAAAGGGAGCGCCGGCAGCGCGGTTGCGCTGGAAGTTTGCCGACCCAAAAAACCAGATTCTATTTTGCTTGATGGGACCGCCCACCGTGCCGCCAAACTGATTCTGCACGTACCGGGGTACGACCGGTTTGGTGCAATTATCGGTCGCGGGATTCTGCTGCGGCGTGCAGAAACCTAAAAGAGGCGATTTCTCCTGATTCTGCAGGGAGTCGAAGTGGTCTCCCTGCCAAAACTCGTATCCTGTTCCATGGAACGCATTCGTTCCTGCCTTGGTTACGTAGTTGACCACTCCCCCCAAATTGCGCCCATATTCCGCATCGAAGTTCTGTATGACCTGCAGTTCTGCAATCGTGTCCTGATTGCCGAAAAATATGGAGGGCCCGCCGATGGTGTTGTCATTGTTATTCTGCCCATCCAATTGGTAGTTGTTCGAACGGGCGCGCTGGCCGTTGATCGACAACTCTGCGCCGTTATTGTTGCTGAAAGCTCCACTGCCGGCGGTAGCTACCCCGGGAGCAAACAGTACAAAGGAATCGTACCCATTGCCGAGCGGGACACTCGCCACCTGCTTCGCGCCAAACGTCTCCGAGATCTGATCCCCCGTGCTTTCAACCAGAGGGGGTGTGCCTTCGACTTTGACCGTCTCCGCAGCACTGCCGAGTTGCAGGTTCATCGAACCGACGCTCGTATCCTTCCCAACCTCAACCACGACATTCTGCACGGTATAGGTCGTGAACCCTTTGGTTTCGACAATTACCCGGTAGTTGCCGGGCGGCAAGGAGGACAAGCGAACCACACCGGCATCAGAACTCCTGGTCGTGAATACGCGGTTGGTTTCGAGTTGTGTCGCCCGAACCGTTGCTCCTGCTACGACCGCGCTCTGCGGGTCCAGGACGGTTCCGGAAATAGACCCGGTGACAATACCCTGCCCCAGCATGGAAGGAATCGCGAGTAGGAATACAACTGCCGTAAGTGCCGCTTTCCGGCCCACTGAAACCGCTTGACCCATACATCCTCCAGATTCTCGAAGTCGTGAGTGACCTTTTCCTTACGGTAGTCGGATCGACGCGGCAGGATGTCGCGGAATGTCGCCCCTAAGTAATTTCTTTGTCACTTCAAAGGTGCTGATGGAATTGGCATCGGGTTGTTATTCTGCGGGCGCCTTGGTCGCAAGTCACGGCGGGGTTAAGCACCCTCGAAAAAGGGCAGCTTATGGAACCAAAATAGAGGCCCCAACCCGCGCAACAATAAGGAGCTAAAACGTTTGCGGACGGGGTGTCGCGACGGACGTTTGTTTTTTCAAGGCGTTGGCGTCTGCGAGGGCGCGGGCAGTGTGGCTCCGAGCTTGCCTGCAGCTTGGCGGTTTTCGCCGGTTGCCTGAAAATCAATCTCTACCGACT
>JAFAWX010000112.1 GCA_019241535.1 Acidobacteriota bacterium
CGTACAAACCGGCGTGATTATGCTCGAATACATCAACCAGCTCCGGGCGCGGCGTTATTCGATCGAAGACGCCGCAGTCGAGGGGGCGGTACTGAGGTTGCGACCGATCATGATGACCATGCTTGTGGCAACGCTCGGTCTGCTTCCTGCCGCGCTTTCGCACGCCATTGGCTCCGATTCGCAGCGCCCGTTCGCGATTGTTATCGTAGGAGGGCTGGTCGCGGCGCTGCTACTCAGCATCTTCCTGCTCCCCACGCTTTACGTATGGGTGGCCGATCCACGCGATGTCCTGCCCCGAAGAGAAGGAATGTTTGAAGAAGGCGAGCACATTGACTAATCGCGAAAAGCTTTGCCTTTCGCTTCGTTCGGTAGCAAAATTGGTTTTCGTAAATCAGCAGACGATAGCGTGCCGCAGCAATGTCGCTGATCGAGACAGGCGATTCATGAAATCTGCTTTAAGAACTCGCTTTTTTCAGTTCAGCGCCGTCTTTGTTCTGCTGCTCCTGCCCTCCCGGGCACAGGTTGGACAATCGCCTGCACAGAATCGAAAAATCCGCTGCGCGGTCATCGGCCTCAACCACGATCACGTCTGGGAGCTGCTCGGCTACCTTCAAGAAGAACCGGAGAGCGATCTCGTGGCTATCGCGGAAGGGAACAAGGAACTGGTTGAAAAAGCGAAGTCAAAGGTTCGAGCAACGGTGCGCTTTTATTCCGATTACATTCCAATGCTCGAGGAAGCAAAACCTGAGGTCGTCTTCGTCACCACCTCTAATGACCGGCACCTTGCGATCCTGCGAGAATGCGCGCGGCGACGTATTCACTACTCGACCGAAAAGCCCATGGCGACGAACGGCGCCGATGCTCGCGAGATGGAGCATCTGGCCGACCGGGCGGGAATCAAGTTGATGGTCAACTACTGGAACGCCTGGACGGCGCCAAGCCACGATCTGGTCCGAAGGGTAAGGGCGGGCGCGATCGGTCCGGTGGCAAAAATCATCGTCCAGTACGGCCACCAGGGGCCAAAAGAAATCGGAGTGTCAAAGCAATTTGCCGACTGGTTGTACGACCCCGCAAAAAACGGCGGCGGTGCGATCATGGATTTCGGCTGCTACGGCGCCGAATGGGCGCTTTGGCTTAAAGGTCGGCCCTCGCGGGTGTACGCGACCACCCGCCGCCTCAAAACGGCTCAGCACAACCAGGTGGATGATGACGCCACTCTGGTTCTAGATTATCCCGACGCGACGGTCATTGTAGAACCCTCGTGGGACTGGCCTTACGGGATGGATCGGGTCTATGTTTTTGGCTCGCAGGGCAGCCTTTTGGCCACCCGCAACGAGCTTTTCATTCGCACCGCAAGCGACCAGACGGCTTTGCCCACTCCAGATGGCGAACGTCTTTCGCCCACTCCGTTGCCCCATCAGGCCAGCAATCCTATTGCGTACTTCCTTGACCGCATCCGCAATGACCAGCCGGTCGAGGACCCCCTGTCGGCTCGGTTGAATGTCGAAGTCGTGGAGATTCTGGATGCAGCCCGAGAGTCAGCTCGAACCGGACAGGCTCAAGTCATGGACACCGCCCATTGATGGTGTTTTACAGAGGATTAGCGCAATCGATGCCAATCCTCATCCTCCACTTAATGATTTTTCGCTATCAGCATCGAAACGCCTAATATAGGCACACGGAGAGAAGGCCATCCGCTACGATGGGCACCACCCTGCGGTTCGCGAGCATCTGAGAGTGGCTGAGACGATCTCAGTTCACATATTTCTAAATACCCGGGACTTGCACGCACCGCGCGAGAGTGGAGTCTCGAGACCCCGGGCCTCTGAATGGCCCGCGGCGTGACAACAGTTTGTTGGAGCTCGGAATCACCTAACTCTTGTTTTAAGGAGGAATGGATCGTGATTCTTTCTTTTAGTGGCACTGACGAGACTGCGGCCGTTCCCATTTCTACTATTCTTGCTTATCCATCTGGCCGACGGAGATCAACTTCCGGACGGGACTCTCAAGCGCAGAGACGAGTGAGCCCGGTAGACATCAGGCGCCGCGTGCTTATCGTGGGACGCATCCGCGAGCTGGCCCTCTACCGGGCAGAAGTTCTCTATCATCATGGGTATCGGGCTTTCACGCCCGAAACCCAAGAAGAGGCAATCGCGATCATTCAGAGTGGAGATTTCGATGTCGCCGTGCTCAGCTACACCCTGCCCGACACGACCGTCCAGGAACTTGCCGAGATCCTTCGCGCGTATTCTCCGGACCGCCCCATCATCGCCATCTCCGAAAGCAGACTCGTGGATCGCAGAGTCGCGCCCGATGCAGTAGTCTTGGCGCAGCAAGGACCGGCTGCGCTCATAAGAGCGCTTCGCCGGGTGCTCCGCCAACGCTAGAGGAAACCAGGCTGCCGCTCGGATTAGAATAGCGGCAAGGGAGAATGGCTGGTGCATAGCGTCGCATGGTGCTTTTCTGGATTATCACCAGCTGGTCGCGCGTGTCCTTGCCCCGGTGTGCTCCAGCCGCAGAAATCTGTCATTCCAGCCGGCTTTGAACCATTATCCGTCCTCTGGGAACTCATGCTAGTCATTCCGTATCCCATTCCCAGTGCTTGGAGCTTTTATGTCCACCGCTGTTTCATTTGAGGAGCAACTTCGGCCGGGGCACGGCGACGGAAGTCTGGGGGCTGCAGTAGCGCGGCTGCGCACGCAAGATCCGAAATGGCTTCTGGTCGAAGAGGGATTCACTCTGACCCGGGAGCATGAAGTTGAGTCACTGTTTGCCATTGCCAATGGCCATGTCGGCAACCGCGGATCATTGGCCGAGGGAAGCCCACTTTCGGCTCCCGCCACCTTCGTGGCAGGAGTTTTCCGTCAATTGGAGACCCCTGGAGCGATTCCCGAGTTGATGGTTCTGCCTGATTGGACTGCGGTGAGGATTTCGATCGACAATCAGCCGCTCACCATCGATCACGGAGAAATACTGGAGCACCGCCGCATACTCGACCTGCGCTGCGGCATGTTATGGCGCGAATGGCGCCATCGTGACCCTTGCGGACGCATCACTCGCGTCACCGCTGTCCGACTGGCGTCACTTTCCGATCGACACCTGCTCCTGCATTCAATCACGCTCACGGCCGAGAACTACAGCTCTGTGGTGCGCTTTGAGAGCTCGCTCGAGGTCGATGAGGGCACATCCGTGCTGGCGCCAGACTGGAAGGTGCGGGCCAGCTCCGGGCGACCGAACGTTTTGCCTTTAGCCGTGCGGGTGCCGGGACGGGAGACCACCGTGGCTTTCGGTGTAACCAGCCTTATCCTCAGCTCAACCGATGTGCCCGGCAAACGGGTGGTAGCTCTTGACCCGCACCGCATCACCGAGCACTGCGACATTCAGTTGGAAGTAGGCTCGGAATGTCAGCTTCACCGTCTGATTGCCGTCTTCAGCTCTCGCGAGAGTAGCAGGCCTTTTGAGTGCGCCATGGAGCATCTTAGAGGCGTGATGCCGGCGGGAATGCCGGCGGCCGCATCGGCCCATGCGTCGGAATGGCAGGCGCGCTGGCGTAAGGCCGATCTAAGGGTCGAAGGCGACGACGCTCTCCAGCAGGCACTGCGCTTCGCCGCCTATCACCTGATCGCCTCAGCCAACCCGAACGACGGGCACGTTTCGATTGGCGCACGCGCACTCACCGGTGCTGCCTACAAGGGACATGTGTTCTGGGACACAGAAATCTACATGCTGCCCTTTTACATTTTTACCTGTCCGCGCGCGGCGCGCAGCCTTCTTGAGTACCGCTATCACATGCTCGAAGCAGCGCGCAACAAAGCTCGATCGTTCGGCTTTCGGGGTGCGATGTTTCCCTGGGAATCGGCCGATAACGGCGAGGAAGTCACGCCACGGGCGGTAATTGCACCCAGCGGTGAGGTATTCGAGATTTTGAACGGTGAAATGGAAGTCCATATCACGGCTGATATCGCCTTTGCATTCTGGCAGTACTGGCAAGCCACCGCAGACGACGATTTCATCCTGCAGGCAGGCGCCGAGGTCATACTGGAATGCGCCCGCTTCTGGGCTAGCCGGGGAAGCCTGGAGGCCGATGGTGACTTCCACATTCGCCACGTCATTGGTCCGGATGAGTACCATGAAAATGTCGACGACAACGCTTATACGAACCTGATGGCCGCCTGGAACCTGCGGCAGGCAGCGGCAATGGCTGGAATCCTCGAGCAGCGCTGGCCGGATCACTGGCGTGATCTTGCGCGGCGGCTTGAACTCTCACCGGAGGAACTCGACACCTGGTCGAAGCTTGCCGATTGCGTGTTCACTGGCTTCAATCCGGAGACCCGTCTGTTTGAGCAGTTCCGCGGCTATTTCGAGAAACAGCAAATAAACCTGAACGATTACGAGCCTCGCACGGCGGCAATGGATGTGGTCCTCGGGCACGGTCGAATTCAGCAAACCAATATCGTGAAGCAAGCCGACGTGGTACTCGCCACCTATCTTCTCTGGGACGAGATCGATCCCGCAGTGCGAGCGGCGAACTTCCACTACTACGAGCCGCGCACTGGCCACGGCAGCTCATTGAGTCCGGCCATCCATGCCCTCATTGCGGCCCGAATCGGGGAGGCTCAACTCGCGCAAGGGTACCTGAAGCAGGCTTCTGAGATTGACCTGGGCAACAACATGGGCAATGCCGCCGGAGGCGTGCACGCCGCGGCTCTGGGCGGTTTATGGCAGGCGGTTGTCTTTGGTTTTGCCGGACTCGGGACACGACCTGATGGAATCAGCTTCGCTCCCAATCTCCTGGCCCACTGGAGCAGGCTAAGCTTTCCCCTCGAGTGGCGCGGATCACAGCTGAGCATCTCAATCGAGCCGGGCGCAATTCGCGTAGAAGTTGCGGGTTCAGCGGGGCTGAAATTGCAGGTCGACGGAGGTCCCACGATTCAGGCAGAACCGGAGCGCGAGTATGTCGCGGAGCGGGCAATGCCGGGGTGGAAACCCTGGCAGGCGATCGCGAGATGAGGTAAAGGGGGTCTTTATGATGGCCACGTCGGCAAAGATAACAAGCGCGTCCCGACCGGCGCTGCAAAGCGCGCGATGGATTGAAAACATTCTGCTTGCGCTTGACGAGCAAACTCCTTGCCGGACGGCCGTTCCGATTGCCTGCCGGCTTTCGGAGCTCTACGGCGCCACGCTGCATGTCACACATGTAGGCCTGCTGGCGCTTGACCCCAGAGAAATCCCCGCGCGCTTGGGGTTCACGGCTCAACAAAGACACGGAGCTGTTTTCAATCAGGCCAAAGGCGATCGCGCCCACGCTGTCATGCAGCTGGCGCAAGAGCTGGTCGAACCTTTAGTTGTAATGTCCACGCATACCGGCCAGCCCGGCGGCAAGGATCGCTTTGGATCAGTGACGGAGTCAGTTCTCGCGACTCGGCCGGCGCGGATTGTGCTGCTTTCTCCCGACAGACGACAAAAGGAGTGGAAATTGCGCCGGATTCTGCTGGCTCACGATGGCACCCCGGCGTCGCATGCGGCAACCGCCCCGGCTGCGGATCTGGCGCAACGCGCCGGTGCCGAGGTGATCGCGCTGCATGTTGCGGCCAGAGGCCGAGAGCGTCCGCGAGAGCCAGGTAGCATGCCCGCCCCTTTATACATCGACCAGCCGCAGCACGAATGGCCGGCGTGGGCAGACGAGTTTATGAATCGCATGCTTGCCGCGGGCGCACCCCCCTCGGCGATCGAGTTCAAGCTTACGGTCACGAGCGGGCGGCCCGGTTCGGAAATATCTGAACTTGCCAGAGAACGTTCCGTGGATCTTGTGGTTATGGCCTGGCACGGCCACTGGGAACATCAGACATGTGCCACGAGAGTAGTTATTCAGACTTCAGGCTGTCCGGTCCTGCTGCTCTATTCGGCGGATGAGTGAATCGGTTCATATGGATACTGAGCCTCAGGCAATAGTCTTTGATTTGGACGGAGTGATTACCTTCACCGCCCGCGTGCATGCAGCCGCCTGGAAGGAGCTCTTCGACCAGTACCTGCAGTCGAGATGGTCACGTTTTGGCGAGCCCTTCCGGGAATTCACAGAGGGCGATTATCTGACCTACGTGGATGGAAAACCTCGCTACGATGGTGTCACGAGCTTCCTGAGCTCGCGCAACATTGCGCTTCCCTACGGCAGTCCCTCCGACGCCGACACCGCCGAGACAATCTGCGGCCTCGGCAATCGCAAGGATCACCTGTTCATGAAGAAAGTTCGCGAACTCGGGGTAGATGTCGATCAGGATGCTGTGAGGTTTGCGCGCGACTTGCGAAATCGGGGCGTTCGCATTGGGCTTGCCTCATCGAGCCGCAACACGCTTCCCATTTTGCAGCAGGCCGGGCTCAGAGATTTATTCGACGCGATCGTTGACGGAGTGGTCAGCGATCGTCTTCAATTGCACGGGAAACCCGCGCCTGACATATTCCTGGAGTGCCTGGCACAGATCACTTCCCCTCCCGATCCGGCTCGCGCCGGAATCGTGGAAGATGCAATCTCGGGCGTGCAGGCAGGACAGCGCGGCGGTTTTGCTCTGGTGCTTGGAGTCGATCGCCGTAATAGCGGTTCCCTCGCACAAAATGGCGCTAACTGGGTGATTCACGACTTCAGCAAGATGAGCGCCGATCAGGTTTTTACTTTTTTCGCGAATCATCACCGCGCGGCATAAGCTATTTTCCTACGCGCCTGGCCCAGGTCTGCTCGGTAAGTTAAAGAGATTGCGCAGGCTCGCTGACGTCAGTAGTTCTGAGGGTGGCAGTGCGCGAGCAATGCCGCCGAGGTGAATTCGCGAATGACCAATCCTCGATGGGCGAACACGCAATGATTCGGAAACTCCCCAACGGCCAATATCGCCTCTACTCGCAGAAAAAGGATCCGAAGACCGGCAGGCGGCGGAATCTGGGTACATTCCGCACCAGAAGCGCGGCCGAAAAGCATGAGCGGGCGGTGCAGTTTTTCAAGCGCCGTTAACTGCGCCTGCGGCGATCCCTCAGGCGCAGGCCGTTAGCGTGCCTGATGCTTCCTCCCAACCAAATTTAGCCGAGTCGCACCAGAACCCGACAAAGCAAACGACACATTGGGGTTGTAAACCAAGACGAGGTCACCATGCCGACAGAACAGGTCGAGAACGATAATTTGCTAATGTCCCCAGTGCATAAGTTTCCGGCCATAAAATGCGAGATTTAGGGCGCAGACGACGACTCCGGCAGCAGTCAAGATCGTTGCTGAGATGTCGGGATAAACTAACTCGTCCAGATAAT
>JAFAWX010000259.1 GCA_019241535.1 Acidobacteriota bacterium
TCGAGAATCGCCGATTGCGCATTTACTGATTCCCCCATCTGCCGTAATTCGGGATAACGTGGCGTCAACTCGTTCTGGTTTCTTGAGACCAAACGGACGCTGCCGTTCTCAAGAAATGCGAGCGCGCGGTAGCCGTCCCACTTGACCTCGAACAGCCAGTTCGGGTCATCGAAGGACTTTTCAATGACCGAGGCCATCATGGGATGGATGGTGTCCGGCATGTCGCCTCTGGTCACGCCCTTTAGATCCTTGACCAGGGAAATGATGGGATTACTAACCGCGGCGGCAACATTTGCGGCTTTGCCGGAGGTTTGCACGGTCGCTTTTGCGGTCTTTGTCCGGGCGGATTTGGCGCGCGGAGGCTGGGTTTTCGCCAGCCGCTCCAGGCTCTCGGCCAGCCACGGTGCCCGGACCTTTCCCCGTGATGCCTTTTTGTTGCTCTCCCACTCGGCCGCGTCTTCGGCTCCGGCAATTTGCGCCATGGTACGGTTCGTGAGGACAGAAGTGTCGTATTGATCGATATCGAAGCCTTTGACCGCGCGCTCGTCGTGCTTTTTGATCAGAAGCCACTCGGTGCCTTTGCTGCCGGAGCGGCGCGATTTGATATGCACAAGAGCAAAGTCACCCTTGAGGCGCCGGCCGTGGAGGCGGATCTTCAGATCTCCTTTCTGAAGCATGGCCGAAGCCTCGGCCGTGTTTCCCGGCAGGTACTTGCCGTTGACGGGCTCGGGCGAGAGCGGCTCCCAGGTGCCGACGTCCCAGACCATCACCGTCCCGGCGCCGTAATTGCCTTCCGGGATGATGCCCTCAAAATCGAAATAGGAGACGGGATGATCTTCTACCTGCATGGCCAGGCGTTTGTCCCCGGGGTCAAGCGAGGGACCTTTAGGAACGGCCCATGACTTGAGCACCCCCTCCATCTCCAGCCGGAAGTCATAGTGCAGCCGGGTTGCGCGGTGGCGCTGCACCACAAAACGGTTGCCCGAGCGCTTCTCCACCTTTGGCGGCGGCTCTGGAGTTGCCGAGAAGCGCCGCTTGCGCTTGTATTCTTCAAGTGCCACCGGGAGATTCTAAATCTTGACAGGGGTCATCGGAGCAATCTCCTGAACGCGAAACTCTGAATCACCCGGCGAGATCAGGCGGCTCGGCTGATGGCGAAGCCGTGGGCGGTTGAGGCATCCACCTTGTAGAACTCAATCGAAGGTTCACCCTGCAGCAGAGGGCGAACCGATTCGAGAATCTTTTCGAAGTTCTGGCGATGAAAACGCTCGGCGTCGGCCTGCGACTTCCATAAGCTGATCGAAAGCATACGGTCCGGCTCGTCTTCTGAGCTCAAGGCCAACAAATCAACAAATCCTGGTTCGGATTGCAGGAGCGGCAGGACGAGAGCTTTCATTTGTGCACTGAACTCCTGTTTCCGGCCTGATTGCACGTAGCACTCCACGAGGCGGGTAAACATTTGCTGATCCCCTCTGCTAGAAAATTTGTTGTTCCCGTTTCCTTACAATATTCGGTGTCACTGGCCAATAATTTTTAGCAATGACCGGAGCACCCGCATAACGCGCCCGGAGCCGGCAGCCTGCCCTCCCCGACGTCCGCCCCTCGACCTCGGGCGGAAACATAATATACCCCAAACCAAGTGGCGCTGGAGTCGATGCCTTGACATCCTACTATGCATGTAGTAATTTCGCCTACAGATATAGGAGACATGGATGCCACATCACGGCTTGAGCAAGCTTGAACTCCGCATTATGGACATCCTGTGGAGCCGCGGATCGGCATCCATCCGCGAAATCCAAGAGGCTTTCCCGGAGAAACGCCGCCCTGCTTACACGACGATCCAAACGACGGTTTATCGGCTGGAAACCAAGAATGCTGTCCGACGAGTCAAGAAGGTCGGCAACTTCCATATTTTCGAGCCCGCCGTCTCCCGCGAAATCGCGCAGCGTAAATTGATCGATGATTTTCTTGCGCTGTTTGGTGGACGTATCCAGCCCGTCATGGCGCACCTGATCGAGTCGGGAAAGCTGACCGCCGCGGACATAAAAGAAGCGGATAACATTCTGCGCAAGCTGCAGAAGGGCGGCAAATGACCCCTATGCTCAGCTATTTGTGGAATTTCTCGAATACCGTGGTCCCCGCCCTGGCAGATCATCTGTGGCAATCGACGCTATTCGCTGCTGCCGCGGGCCTGTTGACGCTTGTGTTGGGAAGGCTGTCCGCGCGAATTCGTTACATCGTTTGGCTCGCAGCTTCCGTTAAATTCCTTGTGCCCTTTAGGTTTTTAGTCGCAATCGGAAGCCGTCTGAGCCCCGCAAATGGTGCCATTCCAACCAGTGGAATTTATGCCATCGAACAATTAGCTCAGCCCTTCACGCAGCCGTTATCAGCGATTGGTGCTGCACTGCCGCCGACAGTGAACTCCACGACCGAATTACCCGGGCAAGCAGTGCTTTTGATCATCTGGCTGGTGGGAACCCTGGTCGTAATGTCGGCATGGCTCGTGCGTTGGTGGAGAGTCTTGGCCACGAAACGAAATTCCCTGGTTCTGTCCGAAGGTCGCGAAGCAGCGGCATTGCGACACTTAGAAACCAGCATGGGCACAACTGGCAAGATCAAAGTATTGCTTGCGCCCAGCTCTCTCGAACCCGGAGTCTTCGGCATCTTCCATCCCGTCCTGCTGTGGCCGAGTTCTATCTCCGAACGTCTCGACGACCCTCATTTGCATGCAGTTCTCGCCCACGAACTGTGCCACGTGCAGCGACGAGACAATTTCGCCGCGTGCTTGCATATGCTGGTTGAAAGCATCTTCTGGTTTCATCCTCTGGTTTGGTGGCTGGGAGCGCGATTGATCGAAGAGCGGGAACGCGCATGCGACGAAGCGGTCATTGAACTGGGCAGCGCTCGCGTCGTTTACGCTGAAAGCATACTGAAAATTTGTGAATTTTGTTCGAGCTCTCCTCTGACCTGTGTGTCGGGCGTCACTGGCTCTGATCTGAAGAAAAGGATGGTTCACATTATGACCGACCGTACGGTTCGCAAACTTGACTTCACGCGAAAACTTCTGCTGTGGACGGCCGCCTGCCTGGTTTTGGCCCTCCCCATCATTTATGGCCTGTTCAACCCAATTTCGGGGCGCGCAGATTCCGAAGTCGGCAGGGCACCGAAGTACGTGAATGTTTCGATCAAGCCCCATCTACAGGAGCCAAATGGCGCGAGCCGGGTAAAGATTATGATTTCGCTCATGGATGCGAGCTTTACGGCAAATGCCGTATCGCCGCAGACGCTGATCCAACTTGCATACCACGTTCAGGACACCCAGCTGGTGGGAGCTCCGGAATGGCTAGGTTCAGCAAAATACGATATCCGTGCCCGGGTGGATAAGACCACGGCCGACCAATTACAGAAGCTCCCTGAAGATCGGCGGGGCGCTGTCGGACAACAAATGCTCCAAGGACTACTGGCCGAGCAGTTCAAATTGAAGGTGCATCAAGAAGCGCGAGATCTCCCGGTGTACGAACTTATGGTGGCCGAAGGCGGCGGCGAACTGCAAAAAAAGACAGACGAAAGCCGGGGTTTCATGCACCTCGGAATGGGAGAGCTGACGTCGAACGGCACTCCCCTTGAGCTGCTTGCGACGCAGTTGTCGATGCGCCTCGGACGGACGGTCGTCGATAAAACTGGTCTCACCGGCAACTATGCCTACTCCCTGCACTGGACGCCGGATGCAGACGAGCAGGCACGTATGCACCGCGATGCTCCAGAACTAATTGCTCCACAGTCTTCAGCATCAAACTCTTCGTCACCGCCGCTGCTCACGGCGATTCAGGAGCAACTTGGCCTCACCTTGCAACCACATATCGATCGTGTGCAAGTTCTGGTCATCGATCACATTGAACAAGCGACCGAAGACTAGTGCGGCACCGCCTCCCAAGCCAAGCCGGCCAGCATGATGAAAACTGGTGAAGAACCCGTTTCAGGCGGAAAGGACGCCTGTGCTTTCTTGGTAACGACATGTCGTGCAGCAACATGGTAAGAGCAGGGTTCGTACGCACGGTTCCGGGGTGACGTTTCGCACACCCGGCTCCAATGACGTTCTCACGCAACACGAGGTAAAGATTGCGTTGCTATCAGAGGCCGCCGTTTGAAGCCACGTAGAGTCGCGGATGGGCCATTTGCTAAGTGGCTGAAAACATGAACAGTCGAGTGAAGCAAAAGTTTGGCGACATTCGTAAACGTAAAGATCTCGACCGCCGGCAAGCCCACGGCGGGACTCAACGCGCTCGACAGTGGCGCCCGATCTTTTGGAGCGTCGTCTTCCGAGACCGGCCCGCGGGCGGTACATTGTTCCTGTGCATACGCTCGTGCGCGAATATCCGCGACATCCCCTGGTAGGGGTTGGAGCAATCATTGTGGAGTCTGGGCGTGTGGCGCTCGTAAAGCGTGCCCATGCTCCGCTCCTTGGAGAATGGTCAATTCCCGGCGGCCTAGTCGAGGTTGGGGAGAGCCTGCGACAGGCGGTTGAACGGGAGGCTCTCGAAGAGACTGGGCTGGTTGTCGAAATCATTGAGCTTGCCGGAGTATTTGAGCGCATTGTGTCAGATGGCGAGAACCGCACGCGCTATCACTATGTTCTCCTCGATTACCTCTGCCGAAGAAGTTCCGGCGAACTCGAGGCCGCGGGCGACGCTGCCGAGGCGCGCTGGTTCCTGCCACGGGAACTCGAGCTGCTTCCTTTGCCCGAAGACACGGCGGCAGTAATCAGGCTAGCCATGGAAAAACGGGGACCTTCGACGTGAACGACCGCAGCCGGGCCCAGTAGGCAGGATCAGCCTTTGAAACCATCCTCGAGCGTGTCCGGCCAGTGGTAAGCACAGGCATGGCAATGCCAATCATGGCGCGTTACCGGGATTGGCAGGCCCAGCCAGGCGCTAACGTAACTCACCTTTTTGTTCAGCTCCGCATAGGAGACATCTAGCGATCCGCACTGCGGACAGCGCGGCTGCACGTAGGCCCCCACCCCCTCCACCTTGAGCTCGAGCGGAATCGGCTCGTTGAGAATTCTCGCCGCTTCGGTGAAATACTCGGCATCGACCAGAAGCTTCACGCCTCCGAGCAGGTTTGAAATGAACCAATCCATCCGCACCATGTTGTCATCGGCGAGGAAGCATTCGATGCCCGCAGATTCCAGGCGGCCCCTGGCCAACAGGGCTTCGGGAATGTCGCGAAAACGGCGGAGCACCACCAGATTCCGTTTTTCGCCTATGACCAGCGGGGGCACGGCCCTAGGCCGCGGGAGCTCCAGTAGGCGGCGCTCCAGTTCGTCTTCCAGCGCTTCCCAGGCGACATCGCTCAGCTCCCAGGGCTGCTCGGCAATCCTGAGCAGGTCGCCGTCGCCCATCTGGGAATACTCGAAGGCAAGGCGCGCGCGCTCCTGTTCATAGTCGGCCATCAGGGAGAATGATATCGGGAACGGCGCCAATTTAGGGATAGGGACAACAAAAGGAACAGCCCGCAAGGTAACTCCCTGCGGGCCGTCCGGTGGACTGTTTGGGATTGACCAAGAGGTGGTCACTCTGAAGCGTCCCGTCGCCTATTCAGACGGGAAATGTCGTGGCCCCTTCGGCTAACTCCGGGTTCCCGGTGCGACCTGAACACCGGGCAGAAATCAAACTCACCGGTCGAGCTGCGAAGCACTCAGAGCAACCGCTCTAAGTCTCAGCCACCTCACCTGGTCTCAGAAACCATCTACTTCCATCAGAACTTGTCATCAGACCACCTCCTTTCCGGTGTAATTCGAGATTAGCACAGAGCCCCATCGCAAGAAAGTTCAATAAGACTGGAGTTCGCGTCTAAGGTTGGACGGGCTGGTTCGTGTGCGGAGCGAAAACCCACTGATCTCAGGGGAAGGCACCAAATGAGCACCACGACAGCATCTATAATCAAAAGCCGGCTATGACGAGAGCCTGGGTGCGTTTCTGGGGGTTTGCCGGGGCCATCGCGCTTCCGGCTGTTCTCTGCCAGGCGGCAAAGGAGTTCTCCATGCCGAAGGCGCAACCCGCCTTCAGCTATCCGGCGCACGATCACCACGCCTCAGAGAACGTGACCATTGCTCTCGACCCGTATGACACTTCCGCCAAGGCAAACATCTTCGTGGTCAACTACCAGGCGCATGAATTGTTGCCCATGTTTCTCGTAATTACGAATGACGGCGACCAGCCGGTCGAAACATCCGCCATGAACGCCGAACTGGTGACGGCCGATCGCAGCAAACTGAGTCCTGCCGGGGAAGACGACATCCTGCGGAGAATTTCTCATCCTCAGGCTTCGGCCACCCGCGGGCCGTTACCCTTCCCGACGAAAAAGGTAAAGGGCACGGTCGGCTCGGCCGAACGCAATGAAATCCAGAATGCCCAGTTCCGGGCCAGGGCCGTCGAGTCGCACAGTTCGCAGGCGGGCTTTCTCTTCTTTGACGTCGCCGAACTTCCCAATCCGCTCCCCGGAGCGCGGTTTTACCTGACCGGACTGCGCGATTCCTCCGGTCATCCGCTGATGTACTTCGAGGTGTCTCTGGACAAGTACCTGGCCGGAAAAGCGCCCTGATTCACCACTCGAGTCGAACTTCGCTTCCCCTATAATCGTCCTTATATGGCGGCACCGGTCGAAACCTCTTCAGGCCTGCGGACAAAATATGAGCCGGTGGTCGGACTTGAGGTGCACGTCCAGCTGCTAACCGCAAGCAAGATTTTTTGCTCCTGCTCGACACGCTTTGGCGATCCGCCAAATAGTAATGTGTGCCCCGTATGCCTGGGCCTTCCCGGCGCGCTCCCGGTCCTGAACCGTAAGGCCGTGGAGTTTGCAACTTTGGCCGCCATGGCGCTGAATTGTCAAATCCGGGAAAGATCGGTTTTCGCACGCAAAAATTACTTCTATCCCGATCTCCCTAAGGGTTACCAGATTTCGCAGTACGATAAGCCGCTTGCAGAGCACGGATTCATCGAGATCGAGAGCGCTAAGGGGCGTAAGAGGGTCGGCATTACGCGGGTCCATTTGGAAGAGGATGCGGGCAAGAGCCTGCACGAGGGTTTTCCCGACGCCGGCGACAAGACGGCCATCGACCTAAACCGCAGCGGTGTCCCCCTGATTGAGATTGTAAGCGAGCCCGATATTGCCTCCCCCGAGGAGGCTTACCACTATCTGACCAGGTTGAAGGAGATCATCCTTTATACGGGCGTAAGCGACTGCAATATGGAAGAAGGATCGCTGCGCTGCGATGCCAATGTCAGTGTGCGGCCGCGTGGGGAGATCAAACTGGGGACAAAGACCGAGGTGAAGAACGTCAACTCCTTCCGCTTCATACGTGACGCGCTCGAATACGAAATCGACCGCCAGGTCGACGTCGTTGAATCCGGGGGCAACGTGATCCAGGAGACCCGGCTTTATAACCCACACGAAGGCAAAACTTACGGCATGCGCTCCAAGGAGCAGGCGCACGATTATCGCTATTTTCCGGAGCCAGACCTCCTGCCGCTCGTGGTCGATGAAAACTGGCGCGAAGAAATCCGCCGCACCCTTCCTGAGCTTCCCGAGGCGCGGCGCACGCGTATGGTGGCCGAGTACGGTATCAACGCACAGGATGCCCAGGTCCTGACCATGACAAAAACGCTCGCCGACCAGTTCGAAGCTGCGGCCCGAGCCGCCCGGAACCCGAAGAGAGTGGCAAACCTTGTACAGAGCGAGCTGATTGGGCGCCTTAAGGCGAAAGGGCTCTCGATTGAGCAGTCTCCCATCTCGATGCAGGGGGTTGCCGAGGCGGCTAATCTGCTAGAGAGCGGAAAGGTCTCGGGCAAGATGCTCAAGGATCTTCTTGATCTCTCGTTTGAGCGCGGACAGGACTTTCCAGCCGTTTACGAGGCCGAAGGCCGGCCCGAGCAGTCCCACGACACTGCCGCTCTCGAGAAGATCATTGACCAGGTCTTGGCCGCCAACCCGAAACAGGTCGAACAGTACCGGGCGGGGAAAAAAACCGTTTTGGGTTTCTTCGTGGGACAGGTTATGAAGCTCTCGAAGGGCCAGGCCAACCCGCAACTGGCGAACGAGCTGGTCGAAAAAAAACTGGGCTAGCGGGCCTTCGAAACGCCTTTCGGCGGCCATCCCCCGGCCCGCCATGGCTCCCCTGCCCCCGTATCAGGCCGAAAAGGAGCTTACCATTGCCATGCTGCTTTACAATACTACGGGTCGACGGAGCACCAGGGGTTTGACCATCGCCTCCCAAGGAGCGAACGAGAAGCCCCTGCTGGATGAAGCGAGCTTCCAGCAGTTGCTGGCGGCAGCTTACGTTCTGCAGGAGCATAACTCGAGTCTTGCCTCGAAAGCGCCGACGCTCGAGCCGACGGCCGTGCATTCAGAAATTGCCGATATCCAGTCGCTCGTGCGCGCCGGCCTCGATATTACGTCGGCTGCCGAACTGATCACCGATCGTTTGAGGAAAATTACCGGCGCCACCGGCGTGAGCCTCAGTCTGGTCAGCGACGGATATCTCGACTGTGTCGCCGAAGCCGGCGAGCCGGCCAGGATTCCCGGAAGCTCCGTGGCTTCTCACTCCCTGGTAGCAACCGAAAGACTTCGCAATGGGGAACTGTTCGAATCGTCTGATGCCGGCACAGATATCCGTTTGAGTGCTGATCTTTGCCGACGGGTCGGGGTCGGATGTCTCGTCGCCTCCCCGATCCATGAATTCGGGCAAATCGCCGGCGTTCTTGAGGTCCGGTGGGGCCGTGCCCACGCATTCCAGGAGAGGCACCTGCGGGCTTGCCACCTGATGGCAGATCTTGCCAGCGGAACGCTTGAACGCAAGGGCCGCGTGGCCGAACGGGAACCGGCCGCCTCCCGCAATTCAGCTCCGCCGAGCAACCCGCCGCCCGTCGCCAGCGCTCCCGCCCCCGGCACTCAGTCGCACGTGCCATCCAAGCCCGTTCCGAAACGAGATGAGGATGCTCAGAAACCGTTGCGCAGTTCTGCGCCGGTAACCGACAGCCCGGTAGAGCGTTGTCGTGTATGCGGCCGCCCCTTTGGACCGCGGGAATCATTTTGCGGAAATTGCAGCCTGCCGCGCGCCGCCTCAAGCTCTTCAGGGGGATTGCAGAGCAAATGGGCGGCGCTGTGGTACATGCATCAGGCTCGGACGAAATCCGCTGCAGGTACTCCGCCTTCTAAGTCGGCGGGAAATGGTGGCTCGACTGGCCTGACCCGCGCCACCAGCCGAGAGACGCAGCCCCCGGTCAGTAAACCAGCACCGCCTCGGCCGGCGACTCCCGTAGCGAGCCCTCCGGTAGTCATCCCCCCGAAACGAGAATTGGCCAAGCCCACACCGAATCCTGTTCACACCACCAGAGAAGCCATTAGACCCACAACTGATTTCCGAGAAAATCGAGAGCCCAGGCCTCGAGTAACGCCGCTTGCCCGCCTGGAAGCGCACGAGCATACCCCGGCCGTCAATGCGTCCCGACGAACATTGCATCGACGCAATGCAGTTTTGATCGGCGTTGCAGTTGTACTCGCTTCTTTCCTCGCGCTTTGGGCTGGGACGGCGGCGCCCGAGGATTCTGACCTTCCCTGGTACGATTCTCTGTTGGTCGAACTCGGAGTTACCAAGCCTCCACACCGTCCGCTCATGGCGGGCAATCCCGACACGCGCGTATGGCTAGATGTGCACACCCGCGTCTACTACTGTCCGGGGTCGGACCTTTATGGAAAAACTGCCGGCGGACGATTCACCCGGCAACGCGGTGCACAACACGACCACTTCCTGCCCGCCTCGGGCTTTGTCTGCCCGTAGCACAACAAAAACATCACCGCCAACCATAAAAGCGGGACGGGAAATACAATTTGCGCTTTTCCTGTCCGATTGTTCTATGCTTGTCGGTGATGTCGGCGGGACCTTAATGGCTTTCGGCGAACGCCAGTCCCTCGTGTCGACGCGCTTCGTACCACAATGCCAGCTCTACGCGGTTCCAGAGCCCCAGCTTGTCGTAGATCGTCCGGAGATAGTTCTTGATGACGTGCTCGGTCGTTCCGATTTCATCGGCAACTTCTTTGTTTTTAAGTCCCTGAGCGACGAGCTCGATAACTCTTTGCTCTCGCTCGTTGGGGGTTCGATTGGCTGGTTTCCCTCTGAACATAGCTGTCTCCTATATAAAAGAGTTGCTAATTTAACCCGTTTGACTCCGCCAGTGATGCCAAAGCGCATGAACAAACGATTGAAGTGTGCCTTCACCGTCCGCCGCGCCATATTCAGTTGTTTGGAGATTTCGTCGTTGTCGCAGCCCTGCAGAAGCAGTTCGACAACCTGCCGTTCCCTTGGACGTAAAGATTTCTCCTCCATTTAAAAATCCCCTCGGTGGACTGATTTTCGCCAAAGCGGCCAGGACAAACCGGCCGAAGTGTTGCTCTGAGCCTGAGGATTAGTTCCTATTCTGAAAAACGGTGATGGATTTTTCTATGCACATGCCGTGCCATGCCGATTGAAATCGGGAGCGTCCTTTCCTGGGACCTGTTTTCCACAGGATTCAAGCTTCGGCACGGTAAGTTCCAACTGTTACAATCCAGCTACTTAGATCCTCGATGAGGCTTTCGCGGCATGTTTTTCCACAGCCGAAGTCTAACAAAATTCACGCTGGCAATGAGCTCGAAAGACCGGGAAAACTTCGCGTAGCCCGCGCGCATGCTGACGCCAACTACGGCCGGGGCGCACGCCAGGCTCCACGCACCTAAAAGCATACTAGGTGGGCGCTAAGATTTCTTAGGTAAAAAGCCTTAGGTCAAATTTTCTCCAATCAGGCGCAACTCCTGGAATTATTTACATTTTTCGGTAGGCACTGTGGACGCCCTCCCCTAGGGGAGGGATCGGGCGGTGAGCGGAATTTACTGTACTTTGCCTCGGTATTCACTGCCGGAGCGCTTCTTTGGGGATGTTAGGATTCGTGTCAAACTCCCCCTGTCCCATGGCCCAATACTGTGACGTGGCGGTTGCCGGTCTGCCGCTTGACAGCCTGTTCACTTACCGTCTGCCCGCAGCATTAGAAGTTTCCCAGGGCTCGCGGGTTGTTGTTCCATTCCGTCGTCAAAGGATGGTCGCCGTCGTTGCCGAACTGCACGATCGGACTCCCGGAATGCCGGTCAAGGAGGTTGTGGAGTGTCTGGATGGCTCCGATGGTCCCGCCTTGAGTACCGACATGCTGCGCCTGGGGCGCTGGATCAGCGATTACTACCTGGCTCCTCTTGGTGAAGTGTTCCGTTCCATGTTGCCTCTGGGCGCGGAATTTCGGCGAACCCTCGTTTATCGCATCACCGACGAAGGACGATTGGCGCTCGATCAGGCTGGCCGCGCCGGTATCTTGCCAAGATCAAGGAAAACGCCGGATGAGCAACTGGCCGAGGCGCGCGTCCTCGATCACCTTGCGGTGCGCGGTGAAGCCCGCGAACAGACGCTTAAATCCGCGGCGCGAGTTTCACGCCACGTACTCGATGGCATGGTGCGAAAGGAATGGATCATTCGCGAAGACGCCTCGCGCGCTGACCCGGCAGCGCGCACACGATCAATAGCAGTGCTTGCCGGAGGCGACGGCAAGCGCAGCCCGAAGCAGAAGATGCTGATCGACGTTTTGGTCGAAGCCGGGGGCCGGCTCCCGGTAGAGACGCTGCGTGAACTCAGGGTTTCACGAAGTGCGCTTGAAACTCTGGCGCGCCGTGGGGTGATCCAGATTGTAGAGGAGCCGGCCGGCCTCAAGCAGCCGGCGCTTTCGGCCCGCGGGTTGCCGGCAGCGTCTGCCTTCAGCCACGCACAGCAACTGGCGTTCGATGCAATCGGCGCCGCCGTTTGTGCCGCCCGCTTCAGGCCGATCCTTTTGCACGGCGTTACCGGCTCGGGAAAAACGGCCGTTTACCTGGCGGCAATGAAATCGGTGCTCGATGCGGGTGGTTCGGCAATACTGCTGGTTCCTGAGATCGGCCTCACTCCGGCGATGGCGGCCGAAGTTCACAGCGTTTTTGGGGATGAAGTCGCCATTCTGCACTCCGCTCTATCGGATCGAGAGCGTGCCGAGCACTGGCGGCGCATTCGGCGGGGCGAAGCGCGCGCAATAGTGGGCACCCGGTCGGCCGTCTTTGCACCGGTTTCAGACCTCGCGCTCGTCATCGTCGATGAGGAGCAGGACGGATCCTATAAGCAGGAAGAAGCGCCTCGCTACCATGCCCGTGACGTGGCAGTCATGCGCGCGAAGTTTGCCAGCGCGGTGGTCGTCCTGGGATCGGCGACGCCTTCGCTTGAATCCTACTTCAATGCCCGGAATCGCCGCTATACGCTCCTCCAGATGCCAGACCGCATCGAGCAGCGGCCTTTGCCCGAAGTCGAAATTGTCGATATGCGGCGGGAATTTCAGGAAACCGGGCGCGAACAGGTGCTCTCGCGCAAGCTTATCGAGGAGATCCGCGAGCGCCTGGAGCGGAACGAACAGGCGATCGTGCTGCTGAATCGTCGCGGCTATTCCCCGCTGGTTTTATGCCGCAGCTGCGGAAACAAACTTGAATGTCGCAACTGTGCGATCGCGCTCACGCACCATAAAGAAAAACACCGGATGGAATGCCACTACTGCGGCTTCATGGCCCCGGTGCCAGAAACCTGCCCTGCCTGCGGCAGCGAGTACGTCTATTTCCTCGGCACCGGAGCGGAAAAGCTCGAAGAGCTTCTGCATGGAGTGTTCCCCCAGGCGCGGATTGCCAGGCTTGACCGGGACACCGTGCGCAGCCATGCCGATTTTGAGCGTGCTCTGGCCGCCCTCCATGCCGGCGAATTGGATTTGCTGGTGGGGACGCAGATGATTGCCAAGGGGCATGACATTCACGGAGTAACCCTTGTAGGGGTAGTGGGGGCGGACGCGGCGCTGGGACTCCCGGACTTCCGGGCAGCTGAGAGGACCTTTCAGCTGTTGACGCAGGTCGCAGGAAGAGCCGGCCGCGGAGAGGTCCCGGGCAAAGTTATTCTGCAGACTTACTTTTCCGAGCATTATGCCGTCGAGTACGCCGCGCGCCACGACTTTGTCGGCTTTTACGAGCGGGAGTTGCGCTTCCGCAGCTGGATGCATTATCCCCCCTACAGCTCGCTCGCCAACCTACTGGTTCGCGGGGAAAAGCTCGAAGAGGTGCTCAGCTGGGCAGGAGCGCTCGGACGCTGGTTCGATTCCGCTCCGCATGAAGGCGTTCGCGTTCTCGGCCCGGCCGCTGCTCCCATCATTCGTCTCAAGCGCGATTATCGGTATCACTTCATTCTGAAGTCTGAGAGCCGACAGAAGTTGAATGTTCTCTTGCGCGCCATGCTGGGGCTGGCAGCCAAGGAAAATATACCCAGGACGTCCGTCGTGATTGACGTTGATGCATTGCGCCTGATGTAAGCCAATACTCCCGCTGCGCTCGGGCCCCGAGCAAGAAGAATAAATTTCATGCTTTCACTGCAAGCAGCTGAAGTGTGCTAGGGGGACGATTTAACCTTGAGAATGACACGGCGAATGAGGTCAGATGCGGTGATCCGTCGTCTGTGACGGCAAGGATAATGTGCATCACTCCCCGCCCTGGACAGGGGATTCCAGGCAGCCAAACCGGTGGGCAGGGAGATTTGATGATCGCCCTGGCGACTCGCTCGCCCTCTCTCTGAAGAAACACATCTGCACCGCGCGTATCGGTGAGCCCCGCCCTGGGGATACAACAACCATCGATACGAGAGAGTCTGGCCGTCAGGATCATTACTGCCCGACGCATCAAGCGTGATTGTCTGCCCTGCACTAGCCTCGATTTCAATCGGTGCGGTGCCCGCCTGGCCATTGAGGAAGAGCATAGGGTTGTGGTTTGCGTGTTTGAAGTCCTGGACCGTCCAGTGCATACGCGCAGCAAAGTCGTTCTGGTAGGCCTCGCGCCAGCGCCAGATGGTGGCCTGGTCGGAACTATGGGGTCGACCGTGGACGCCAGTTACCACGTCCTGCGAATTAGCCCTATTAAATTCATCGCCGCCTTGCGACCAGATGGGATGCGATTCACCGTAAGGTTGCACATACACCTACCGGCCTCCCCATCCTCCCCAATCAGGGTGCCGATGTGCGTTCAGGCCGTTGTCGATCAAGTTGAGAAAACTTGGCGTATCGCCTTCCATGATGAACATGAAACGCGGATAGAGCCTCCCGAGAGGACCCCTGGCGCGGACGTTCTGGTCAAGCCACTCGTTCGTGACCAGACTGGTGTCCGCTCCTTCACCGTTCCGGTAATAGATATCTCCACTGATACCGGTCCAGGTGGCGGAGTAGTAGTTATCTGAATTAGGGCTGCTTGGCGTAACGATGTAGAACAGTTGCGGGAACTCGCGGCGGATCCAAGGGCCGGCATCGTCCTGGTCTGAGATCGAATACACTCGCAATCGACCGATGACCGCCCTCACTTCAGCTGCGCTCCTGGTGGAACGAAGATCGATGAGCGTCTGAGCCAGGGTGTTCGCACCGCCCCAAATGACACACCCAGAGAGGGCGCGGGTCGTCTTGTTCGAACGGTAGCAGCACGAAAGCAGCGGTGTCTTTCCCGTCCTACAATCGCTTGCTATGTAAGAAACTGCTTACTACTGCTCTGACATCGCGTTTCTCACCATCGACCTGGTAGTTGAGCCGACGCATTTCTTCGTCCGAAATTGTTCCGCCCAGACGCTCCAGTGCTTCCATCACCGCCGGGTGCGCAGCTACAGTCTGCCGTCGCACCACGCATACGGCCTCATAAGGTGGGAAATAGTGCTTGTCATCTTCAAGCACAAACAAGTCTAGTGGACGGATGAGCCCGTCGGTCATGTTGCCCGCGATCAGGTCCAACTGATGCTCCTTCAAAGCGCGCGTGAGCAGGCCGAGATCCATAATGCGCGGCGGCGCTAAAAACCGCAGGCCGTAGGTCGTGACCAGACCCTTGTAGCCATCCTGGCGTTCCATGAATTCATAGCCAAATCCGGCACGCCAGTGCGGCGTGTAGGCGGCTGCCTGAGAGATGCTTTGCAACTTCAGCCCGCGGGCTGACTCGCCGCGAATTTCAATGGCAAACGTGTCATTGAAGCCGAGGGGGGGGCCAAGTGTAAGCTGGAATCGGCTTTCGTATTCCGCCTTCACCTTTTCGTAGACGGCTTTTTTGTCGCCCCCAGCCGGTTGCTTGAGAACGGCAGTGAGCGCGGTTCCGGTGTACTCGGGATAGATATCGATGCGCCCGGCCACGATGCTCTGGTGCGCAATATAGGTCCCGCCGAGATAAAAGCGGCGTTCGACGGGGAGATGAGTTCGATATTCAATCTCCTGGGCCACCAGTTCCCCGAGAATGATCTGTTCGGTAAAGTTCTTGCAACCAACGACAACCCGCTCGCGGTGATCGCAGCCGATTGCAACTAGAGCGAGAACGGGAAAAAACAGGGCAGCGCGAAATCTGTCCCATGCCAAGTGAAGCTTCCCCGGGCCGCGGCACACCGCCTGACAAGGCCCCGCCATGCGCTAAGCCGCCCGCGCCGGCGCCAGCCGTTTTTCGAGCCAGCCGAGTAAAACGTCGGCAAGCAAAGCCATCAGCGCCGCCGGTATGGCTCCGGCCAGAATCACCGCATTATTCACCATTGCCAGTCCGCGGAAGATCAACTCGCCGAGGCCACCGGCTCCGACCGCGGCCGCAATGGTTGCCAGTCCGACTGAAATCACTACCGCCACCCGTACCCCGGCGAGAATCACGTTCGCGGCCAGCGGAAGCTCGACCTTCCACAGCAGCTGCCAGTCGGTGAGGCCCATGCCGGTTGCGGCCTCGCGAACCGCATGGTCCACACCTTTGATTCCGGTGTAGGTATTGCGGATGAGCGGCAGCAGGGCATAAAGCGTCAGTGCGAGCACAGCCAAGCGGCCGGCACGCTCCCCAATCCAGGGTGCGGGCAGCAGGAAGCCGAACAGCGCCAGGCTTGGAATCGTCTGAATCACATTCGCGGCAGCGATGATCGGCTTATAAAACGAAGTTTTGCGCGTGATCAGGATCCCGAGCGGTATACCGACGGCCACGGCCAGCAGAGTGGAAATGCCCACCATCCACAAGTGCTCGATCGCAAGGCTGGCAATCTCTGACTTGTTTTCGATGAAAAAATTCCAGTAATTCATGATCC
>JAFAWX010000313.1 GCA_019241535.1 Acidobacteriota bacterium
TGGCGGGCGCAACCTCGACGAAAGTGTAGTCGCCGGTATCGTTCGTTTGGGTGCTGGTGCTGATCCCGGTGGCCTCATTGGTGAGGGTGACCGTTACTCCCGCCACCACCGCACCCGTAGGGTCGGAAACGCGGCCGGTAATTCGGCCCCCGGTGCTTTGGCCTGCCGCCGCCGCTAGCAGAGAGAAAAAAGCAACCACAAGCCAGACAAAAAATCCGGGACCACGGAATTCGGGGGAAGACATCGGAGCGCCTCCGGCGTTCGCCGAGAAAATCACTTTCGAGCAGCTTGTAGGCGAAATAAACCTTGCTATAATTCCGCAAGGTTAGTTCGCGATTCTGTGACTGTCAAGCGAAAAGCGCTCCCTCGCATCTGGAAAGCTGGCCGGGGAGACATTCGTCCCTCTCAGGATATGCCTTCTCGCCGCAACAACGATTATCTGAAGATTGGAGAGGTGGCTCGCCTGGTCGGCATTTCGCCCACGGTGATCCGCACCTGGGAAAGTCTGGGTCTGGCGCGGCCGCGCCGCACGGCGAGCAAATATCGTCTTTACGCTCCGGACGACGTGCTGTTGCTCAAGCGGGCCAGCTTCCTGCGCAAAGTGCGCGGCATGAATGCTCCGGCAATTGTGCAGATGCTGCGAGTCGAAGGACGGGAGCAAACGCCGCGCGACGGTGGTGCGGGCGCCGTGGGAGCACATCTGCGGCAGTTGCGCATCGGCAAAGGCCTGTCGCTTCGTACCGTCGCCAAAGCCGCCGGTATTTCCGTCGGTTTCCTGAGTGCCCTGGAACGCTCGCATATGAGCGCCTCGGTCGGCACCCTGCGAAGGCTTGCCCGCTATTACAAAACCAACATTCTTGAGTTTTACGACACTGTCGATCGCAACAAGTACCTGGTGCGGCCCCGAGACCGCAAGGTGCTCGAAGCCGGCGAAGGGGTTCGCATGGAACTACTGGCCTGGGGCGGTACAGTCATGGAACCGCATCTGTTCCGCATCGCACCCCGTGCGGGCAGCGGCGAATCGTACACCCATCTGGGGGAAGAATTTTTATATATTCTCGAAGGCGAGCTCGAGATCTTTCTTCGCGGTGAGGAGTACCGCCTCAAAGCCGGCGACAGCTTCTACTTCGAAAGCACAGTGCCCCACAAATGGACGAATCCAGGCAGCTCGGAAACGCTGGTGCTGTGGGTGAACACCCCGCCAACGTTTTAGGCAGCAGAGCGCTCGCCGAGATGAAAGATGTCGCTAAGCTCTGCCTGCTTTTTCCCGCCTTCGTTACATGCTTACTGTCCGGCTAAGCTTCACAGCTTGCTGATCTGATCGTGAGCAACGGCCGCGTTTATACACGCGATTCCAGTGAACTGAAGGCACAGGCGATGGCCGTCGGCGGCCACAAAATTCTTGCGGTCGGAAGCGAGCGCGAGATTGCCCGCACAGCTGGTGGGCAAACAGCAAGGCTCTTGCGGCGGCCAACATACGAAAGGAGACCGCCGATCCTCCCGGCGGCACAATTGTTCATGACCCGGTAAGCGGGCGGCCGAACGGGGTAATAAAAGAAGATGCGGCGAACGCGCTCCTGCGGCGCGCCATCCCGAACCCTAGCGCAAAGAGAAGCTCGATGCCCCGCGCGCAGGCTTAAAGCTCGCAAACCAGTTCGGCTTGAGCCGCGTCCATGTGCTCGGGGTTCTCAATGCGGGTCACGACGACGTCCACAACATAGATCTTTATCAAGAGTTGCGACGAAGTGGCGAACTCACCGTTCGCCTCTTTCTAGCCTACCGCGTCCATCCGCCGGAAGTCTCGCCCCGCCAGATAGAGGAAATCGTCAGGGCGCGCGCGACCGTTATGGGGACGATTGGATCGCCGCCGGTTCGGTAAAATCCTTTATGGATGGGGTCATTGAGACGCACACGGCCGCCCTGCTCAAGCCCTATTCCCATGATCCACGTACTTCGGGGCAGCTGTTGTGAAACGTCGAACCATACCAGCGGACTCTTACGAACACTCGACCGGCAGAGGATCCAGGTGTTCACCCATGCAATCGGCGACCGGGCGATCCGGGTGGCCCTCGACGCTTATGCAAACGCATCCAAAGTGAATGGGACGAGAGACGCCCGGCATCGAGTGGAGCACGTCGAGCTCGTTTCCGCCGACGATGTCCCGCGTTTTGGTACTGTCGGGGTCATGGCCAGCATGCAACCTCTGCACGCGTATCCCAATGATGACACCTTGAACGTCTGGGCGCGGAATGTCGTCGGAGCGAGTCCAGCGCGCCTTGGCTTGGCAAAGTATTGCCCGCGCTGGCGGGGTTGTTGCCTTCGGCAGCGACTGGCCGCTTGTGACCCTGAATCCCTGGTCGGGGCGTACAGTCTGCTGTGACCCGCCGACAATGGACAGCCGGAAGGCGGTTGGATAGCCTCAGAGCGCATGACTCTCTCCGAGGCTATCCGCGCCTACACGTCCAGCCCGGCTTTCGCCGGCCACCGCGAGCAGTGGGAAGGATCAATCCGGGCAGGTAAACTGGCCGACCTGATCATTCTTTCGCAGGATCCTTTCTCGCATTGATCCCATGCAGATCGGGCAGACCAAGGTGCTGCTGACTATGGTGGGGGGACGAGTAGTTCACCAGTCTGAAAGCTTTTGAACGTTACCTAAGTCGAAACCTGCGTTGGATTTATGTATGTTATCGCTGCCTGCATAGGAGGTCCTTCCATGGGGCTCGAGGCTGAAAACCGGCACGGCGGACGCTCCTTGCGCCTCTACCTCGTCCCTTGCAGCTGCGGGGCGTGCTTCGCTGTTCGAGAGAATTATGACTGCGGTGGGCCGGGCTGGAATCGATACCCGGTCTGTCCCCGTTGCGGCAAACGGCACGATCCCAGAAACCGGCTTCTCGAGCTCGGCTACCATCGGGAAGGCTATTGGACGGTTGATAGCTGCTAGTGGGTCCGTCGCTTCGGCTTGAACCGCATCTGCACGGCGGCGATTTCCGAGGCTGACCCGCCCCCAAGGCGCGACGTCTGACGAGCCTGCCCGCAGGGCCCGGGTAGATCAGCCCAACTTCTGCCGCGCCACAGTTCTCAGGATTTGCTATACTCTCCGCGCGTTTGCGAACTCCGGCGAACAATGCAGGACCTTGGGGGAGCGTCCACCCGGTTCGCGAAGGAAAGAGGCAACTTGAAAAATATTTTCGTGGGAAATCTCAGCTTCAACACTAACGAGGACGAATTACGGCAGGCCTTTGAACCTTATGGGCAGGTGGACCGTGTCAGCATTCTGACCGACCGTGAGACGGGCCGTTCGCGCGGATTCGCATTCGTCGAAATGGCGAACGCCGATGAAGGTGAAAAGGCAATCGCCGGCCTTAATGGAACCCAGCTGGGCGGGCGGACAATCAACGTCAACGAAGCGCGGCCAAAAGCCGAGCGCGCCGCGGGTGGCGGAGGGCGGGACAGGGACCGGGGCCGAGGCCGTCATTGACAGCCCCTCACCCCTGTTTTATGGCTTCAGCCTCGAAGCTTTTCCACTCTGCTTTTTGCCCTCACGACTCCTGCGCCCGCCTGGCATCCCAATGTAAACTGGAAGGTGCGCGCCCGTAGCTCAGCTGGATAGAGCGGCAGCCTCCGGAGCTGTAGGTCGGGAGTTCGAATCTCTCCGGGCGCGCCAGTTCTGCAGTCTTGAAACACAGAGCAGCTAACCCACTGAACAGTTCGATTTCCGCCCGATAGCCGATTCCTTCAGCGAACAAGAATTGTGAACTCCTGCGGCTCCGCCTCCGCCCCGGATTGCGCAGCGCTGCAGGGACTCGCGGCCTGAGTCTGGCGTATACATCGACGATTGGCATGGTGAACTGTGTGCCGCGGTATGGGATTAAGCACCCGTCGATTGAGCAGGCGGACGGTCGATTGCTTCAACGCCGTCGCGGTGGCACGTGAATCGGAATCGGCTCTCGCCGGTTGCGGCGATAGATGCAGAAGTCGTTGTCAACCGTGATAACAACGTGATGAGGAAAGAGCTCGCTCATACGTATCAAACAGAGATCGGCTAGATCGGGCTTACGGTCCTGGTAACGTCGGGCGAGTTCTGCGAGCGGCTCGAGGTTGCGAGTGCAGTCAAAAGCTACGCGCAGCATTTCATCTTCCACCAGGGCAAGAACATACGAAGCGCATTCAAGTTGAAATACGGCCTCGGCCAAGACAGCTTCGCAGGTCAGTAGGGGTTCCGTGATCTGTTGGGCAACACCCGCGGCCCAAGTATGATGCTGGTCGTTGCGCCTTGCGAATGCCACTATGAAGCCAGTATCTGCAATGCCCTTCATCAGCGGGAAAATCCTCTGCGCGAAGAAACATCTGGCGGCCCGCCGACAATGGCTCCAGCATGGCGCATAAAACGCTGTTTCCCCCCTTTGGCTTTGGCGTTTTCCAGTTGCTCGCGAATGAGGCGTCCAACGGGGATGCCGGTACGGCGCGAGGTCTCTTTCAGCCAATTGAGGAGCTCATCTGTAAGACGGATTGTTAGTGTATGACTCATTGTATATAATTGTAACACACCAGAGTAACTTGCGCGGGCGTCCCGGCCGTGACTTCGGCGGTTTTCCCGTCCCCATACTCTCTGAATTGCCGATTCCCCTCCAAACGAGCCCTACGTTGGCCGGCTCTGCTGAGCGAATTTATTAATCCTCGATTAGTTCGGAGTTGGTCGGCTTGAACCTCCGCCAGGAAGAAAGGAGCCATAAAACCAAAAGATCAGAGTTCTGAAACGCGTGTCCTCACGGTGGTGCTGCTCCCCTCGGCGTGACGAAAACGCCCGGGCAATTGTGGAATCTCTGAAAATGGCAATATTGGAGAGCCGGTCTCAAGCGCATCCGCAATCTCCCGAAATTCCTGGATCAGCTGTGTGAGTACCTTCGGGGGGGCGTGCGCTCTTCGAGCCACGCTTCGAGATGTCGGAGAGATTGGCGAGATAATAGACCAGATCCTGGACCTGAGACGTCGGATCGGTAATGCCTTTCGCCGGCTCCGCATCCAGTGGCGGGATCGGAAGCTTGCTTGAGGCGCTTCTGCCGCCCACCGGCAGCTTCCGAGCGCTGCTGCGGGTTGGGACGCAGACGAAAAAATTTCTTCGGATTCATGCCCAGCTCGCGCGCCATCTCGACCTGCCTACGATTGAGGCGGCAGATCTTCTTCGCGTTTCTGCACGCGTCCGCACGGAACGAATTCTGAGCGGCACCGGCCAGAAATGGCACGGTTCCTAAGGCGATGCGCAGCGCCCAGTAGGGTGAAGCAAAGTTTTTTTCTTGGTCCATTTTGAATGGCCTCCTCATAACAATGGAGTCACCAAACCGGGCGGGCGTGACAGCCAAAATAGCCTGCAATCATTCACCGCCGGGCCACTCTATTGAATGTGGAGCGATTCAGATGACAGTACTGCGGGAGACGACTGCGGCGGCTGCCTCGACCGACGAGCAACTGGTGCAAGCAGTGCTGGGCGGCGACCAAGCCGTGTTTGAGCTGCTGATGCGGCGCTACAACCAGCGGGTCTTCCGCGCCTGCCGCGCCATCCTGCGCGATTATGCCGAAGCCGAAGACGTCGCACAGGACGCCTACGTGCGGGCCTACGAGCATCTGTCGCAGTTTCAGGGACGTGCGAGCTTTTCGACCTGGCTCACCCGCATCGCTGTCAATGAGGCTTTGGCCAGAGTTCGCAAACGCCGACGCATGGAGGAAATGGATGCGATGCCGGAAACGCGCCGAGACGCTTTGAAGAAACTTTCATCCCCTTCCCGCGATCCCGTACAGAACGCCGCTGGTCGGGAAGCTAGCACTCTGCTCGAGCGCTCGATCGATCGATTGCCTGATCTCTATCGCGAGGTCTTCGTTCTGCGGGATGTCGAACAGATGAGCACGTCGGACACTGCCGACGCTCTGGAAATCTCCGAGGAGAGCGTCAAGACGCGCCTCCATCGAGCCCGCGCGCTGTTGCGCCGAGAACTTTACAGGCGCGTGGGAGCAACCAGCGCCTCGGCGTTCCAGTTTCTCGGCGCCGATGCGAGCGCCTGGTTGTGAACGTTATGGCAGGCATTAACGAGCTCCCCCGGCCCGCTCGCCCTGGAAGTTCACGCTTGCTCAACTGAAAGGGCCAGCCCCTGAGGAATGTGGCAGCGAACCATCGGCGCCCGCCCGGCAGAGAATGAATTAAAATATTGATCCGACAAGTCTGTCGATAGTTGCTCCCAATCAGCGACCGCCAAATTTCCCCGCACAAGAACTGCGCCATCCAACGCCAGCGCCCCTTTCCTGCCGATGATGGGCCCGACCCGGTACCTTGGCTGGCGCACCTTGGCGCTTGCCTGGCCTGTGCTGGAACAATCAAATGAAAATGCTAGGGCTTTGAGTCCGCAGGTGCTCTCTCCGGCAACACGAGAGACTGTGGAGCGTCGCCGTGTTGGTCAGCCTTAACTCGAAGTGGCGTGCCGCCTACTGCCGGGCGTTACTTGAAGGTGATCCCTGTGTCGCCCGCATCTACATTCAGGTGGCACTGGCCAGTATTGACGACCGGCTGCGTGCGCCCGAAGTGGCTGAGGGCGAACTGGAAAGCATCTACAACGCCATCCATTACTTAAAACTGATCAAGGAAATGGAGCCTGCAAACCCGGCCGAGAACGCCTCAGCATTGGAGAAGCTGGCTTAGGAACCCGGCGAATTCCCTTATATCCGCCTCCGTCGTATCCCAGGAGCACATCCAGCGCACGATCGACCGCTCCTCGTCCCAAACGTAGAAGAAGTAACGCTCTTGCAGTTTGCGAATGACCTGGCGCGGCACTTCCGCGAACACCCCATTAGCTTCCACCCGGTAAACGATCTTTACCTCAGGCATTTTTCCGATTTCGCGTTCGAGCAACCGGGCCATACGGTTCGAGTGGCGCGCATTTCTCAACCACAGACCGTCTTTGAGCAAAGCCTCAAACTGGACGGCGAGAAAGCGCATCTTCGAAGCTAGTTGCATCGACTGCTTGCGATGGTACTTGAAGCCTTCCGCCAACCCGGGATCGAAGAAGACCACAGCCTCAGCACCTAGGGCGCCGTTCTTGGTAGCTCCGAACGAGAGCACGTCTACTCCCAGCTTGCCGGTGATCTCTCCGAGTGGCAAGTCGAGCGAGGCCGCGGCATTCGCAATCCGGGCACCGTCTACGTGCAGGAGCATGCCCCTTTCATGAGCGAACCCCGCCAGGCTGCGGACTTCCTCCGGCCTGTAAACGGTCCCGACTTCGGTGGCCTGGGTGATCGAGATTACTTTTGGCTGAACGCGATGCTGATCACCGATTCCACAACAAGCCGCGCGCAGGCCGTCGACAGTCAGTTTTCCTTGCGACGCCTGAATGGGGACGAGTTTCGAGCCGGTGAGCTTTTCCGGCGCGCCGCACTCGTCGACGTTAATATGCGCA
Source organism: Acidobacteriota bacterium (assembly GCA_019241535.1). Lineage (GTDB taxonomy): Bacteria > Acidobacteriota > Terriglobia > Terriglobales > Acidobacteriaceae > Gp1-AA145. The sequence continues at coordinate 7,443 of JAFAWX010000313.1, forward strand.
TTTTCGGCGCAGAAGGTTGCCTGATAGGACTCGGTGAGCGCCCTGAGGCTGAGACAGTTCGCGGCGGTTCCGTTAAAGACAAAGAACACGGCGACATCCTGGCCGAAATGGCGTTTGAACAGATCGGTGGCCGAGGCCGTATAGGAGTCGTCTCCATAAGCCGCCGCATGTCCCTGGTTTGCCTCCGCGATGGCCTTCAAAACCTCGGGATGGACGCCGGCATTGTTGTCGCTCGCAAAGCTGCGAGAACCATTCATCGGCCAACAATTTAGCAGAACCGGGTGAATCTCCGTTGCCCGGGCGCCAGCAATCGGGCGACTGAACTTGCCTGGAATTTCTTGTTCCCTCTCGCCGAAAGAAGATTTGAACCCGGAATGGGCTTGCCTGTAAGCTAAGTTGTCTACCGGCCGTCGGTCTTGCCAGCTGACGCGCTCGGGCGGCGTGAGATCTTTGCTTTTCGCTTCTCTCAATTCCGCGATGAAGAATGGGGCGGGGGTATTCTCCAGAAAACGTCGGCAACTAAGCAAGCGGGCTCCGGGGCTCGCGGTCGCCGCCCTTCTTGCGCTCGCAACCGGTTGCAGCGGTGGAGGACAAGGACAGGCGCAGGCCGGGGGCGGACCCCCGGGTTTACCTGTCAAGGTACAGATTGTCCAGGCCAGCCCGATAAATGAAACTACGGAATATGTTGCCACTCTCAAGTCCCGCGACTCCGCGGTCGTCATGCCCGAGGTAGAAGGCCGCATTACCCAGATTTATGTCCACTCGGGAGACCGCGTCAGGAGCGGCATGCCACTCATGCAGATCGACCCCACTAAACAGGAGGCCACCGTAAGCAGCCAGGAACAAATGCGGGCCGCGCAACAGGCCAGCGTTGCCTGGGCCCAGCAGCAATATGAGCGCAGCAGCGGCCTGTACAAGGCCGGAGTGGTCAGCAAGCAGGATCTCGACCAGGCGCAAACCGCGCTCGAGACGGCGCGCGCCCAGCTCGAGTCGCTCGATGCCCAGGTCAGGCAGCAGCGGGTGCAGCTCCACTATTACAAGGTCATAGCTCCGCGAGAGGGCATCGTCGGAGACATTCCGGTTCATGTCGGCGACCGCGTCGTCACCTCTACGCTTCTGACCACAGTCGATCAACCCGGCGCACTCGAGGCTTATATCTATGTACCTGTCGAGCGCACGCCGCAGCTCAAGCTCAACATGGCGGTCGAGATCGTCGATGCCGCCGGAAAGCTGCTCGCCCACAGCCGCGTCAGCTTTATTTCGCCCGAGGTGGATACCAGCACCCAAAGTGTTCTGGTGAAGGCGAGAATTTCCAATAACCGGGAACGGCTGCGCACCTCGCAGTTTATCCGTGCCCGCGTGGTGTGGAGCGAGCGCCAGGCGCCACGGGTCCCCATCCTCTCGGTAGCTAACATCGGCGGACAATATTTCGCCTTTGTCGCCCAGGCGGAGAACGGAAAGATCGTAGCCAGGCAGAAGCTGCTGCATGTGGGCGAAATGCAGGGAAACGACTACGTGGTGCTCGATGGAATCAAGCCGGGAGAGAAAGTCATAATCTCGGGGACACAGTTTTTGACTGACGGCGCTCCGGTAATGCCGCAGGCATAGCATGCAGTCGGGCCGGGCAACAGCCGATCGGCGAGTTCGTCATCTCAGCCTGCGAGGTTCGAGGGCGCCCGGAAAATTCTGCCGGCGCCATCGGTCTCAGGAGCGAGGGCTGGCCTTTCTCGCTTATGTTCGTTAACTTTTTCATTCGCCGTCCGGTATTTGCCACCGTCTGCGCGCTGATGATCATCCTCGCCGGCGGGGTTGTAATTCCTTCCCTGCCCATCTCCCAGTTCCCGAACCTGGCACCACCGCAGGTCTCGGTAAGCAGCGAGTACATCGGCGCCAGCGCCCAGACGGTCGAGAGCGCCGTAACCGTCCCCCTGGAGGAACAGATCAACGGCGCCGAAGGCATGCGCTACATCAGCTCCGACAGCGGCAATGACGGTTCCAGTGCTATCACCGCCACCTTTGAATTAAATCGAGATCTGGACCTGGCCGCCGTCGATGTCCAGAATCGCGTCAATATAGCCCTTGGACGGCTGCCGGCGGCGGTAAAAACCACTGGAGTGGTGGTTACGAAATCGTCGAGAAACTTCGTTTTTGGCGCCGCCGTATACTCCCCGGACAATCGCTACGATTCCCTATTCATGAGCAACTACCTGGATCTCTACGTACGCGACGCGCTGAAGCGGGTCCCGGGTGTGGCGGACGTAATTATTTTCGGCGAGCGCCACTATTCCATGCGTCTTTGGCTCGACCCCGAGCGGCTGGCGAGTCGCGGGCTGACTGCCTCGGACGCGGTCAACGCGCTCTCGGAGCAGAATGTGGAAATTGCCGCCGGATCGGTCGGACAGCCACCGGCCGTGCCGGATCAGCAATATGAGATCAGTGTGCGGGCCATGGGGCGCCTGACCCAGCCGTCGCAGTTTGAAAACATCGTTCTGAAGACCAGCAACGATGGCACGCTCGTGCGCCTGCGGGACGTCGGCCGGGCAGAATTAGGCGCGGAAAACTACAGTTCAGATCTGAAGTACTGGAATGCGGCATGGAATACGCGTGAGGGACATGAATCGGTTGGTTTGGGAATTACCCAGCTCTCAAACGCCAACGCCCTCGAGGTGAGGCGGCTGGCTCTCGCGGAGCTCGAGCGCGTCAGCAAGCGCTTTCCTCCCGGCATGGTTTACGAGGACGCCTTCGATGTCACCGAAGCGGTAAGCGAGTCCATCCGGGACGTGTTGACCACGCTCGCCGAAGCCATAGGCCTGGTTATTCTAGTTATCTTCCTCTTCCTCGAGGACTGGCGCAGCACTATCATTCCGGCGGTTACGATTCCGGTTTCGCTGATCGGAACGTTTCTGTTTGTCAAACTCCTGGGTTTCTCGATCAATACTTTGACACTGTTTGGCATCACTTTGGCCACCGGCCTCGTGGTTGACGACGCCATCGTTGTCATTGAAAACATCGAGCGTCACATCCAGGAAGGCGAGCACGACTCGCACAAGGCGGCAGAGGTGGCTATGGCCGAGGTGGCAGGAGCGGTGATTGCCACCTCTCTGGTTTTGGTGGCGGTTTTCGTACCGGTGGCGTTCTTCCCGGGCACGACGGGAATCCTGTTTCGTCAGTTCGCTTTGACCATCGCTTTTTCGGTCTCCATCTCCGCCTTCAACGCCTTGACTCTCGCGCCCGCGCTGTCGGCCATTCTTCTGGGGCGGGTGCACGGAGAAAAGAACTGGTTCTTCCGCCAGGTGGACCGGGTGATAGCCGCAGTGACGAACGGCTATCAGCGCGGCCTGCGAGGGATACTGAATCACAGGGCTATTGCCGCGGTGCTGTTTTTCGTTGGGCTGACGGCGACTTATTTTGCCTACCGGCTGGTGCCTTCGGCCTTCGTGCCTAACGAGGATCAGGGCTACATCATGCTAATCGTGCAGGCACCGCCGGGAGCCTCGCTCGATTACACCAGCCATATCGAAGACCAGGTGCAGCACTACCTCACCACCGTTCCCGAGGTGCGTGGCGTATTCGCGATCACCGGATTCAGCTTTGCGGGTACGGCTCCCAACCGCGGCATAATTTTTGCCACGCTCAAGTCCTACTCCGAGCGTAAGGGAGAGCAGCATGGGTCGGCGGCCGTGGTTAACCGCATTCGCGGGCCTCTTTTTGCCATCAACGGGGCGGTCGTGCTGCCCTTCCAGCCGCCGGCCGTGCAGGGTCTGGGCGAATTTGGCGGCTTTCAGTATGAACTGCAGGACCTCGGCGGGCACACTCCCCAAGAGCTGGCGGGCGTAACCATGCAGATGATGGGCACGGCGGCCGGCCACAAGACCGGCGGCCGCAACGACCTGACCGGCGTCTTCAGCAGCTTTACCGCCAACGATCCGCAATTTTTGGTCACCGTCGACCGCGAAAAAGCCAAAAGCCTGCACGTTCCGCTGCAGCAGATCACCGACGCGCTGGGAGTGTACATGGGTTCGGCCTACGTCAATGACTTTGATTTCAATAACCGTGCGTACCGGGTGTACATTCAGGCCGACAAGCAGTACCGCTCCGAAGCCCGCGATATCCGGGAGTATTATGTTCGCTCGGACATGGGCGCCATGGTCCCGCTGGACAATTTGGTCACCATTGCCGAGACCACCACGCCACAGGTCATCAGCCACTACAACCTGTTCCGCTCGGCTGAGCTGGATGGCTCGGCGGCGCCCGGCTTCAGCTCCGGCCAGGGAATTGCCGCCATGGAAGACCTCAGCCGAAAGGTCCTGCCCCAGGGGTTCAATTACGAGTGGACGGGAATATCGCTCGAGGAGCTCACGTCGGGGCGTACCACGGCATTGCTTTTCGGCCTGGGAATTCTGGTCGTCTATCTGACGCTCTCCGCCCAGTACGAAAGCTTCGTTCTGCCTCTGATCGTTCTCCTGGCCGTGCCCATGGCGATTCTGGGTGCGCTGGGGGCGGTGTGGCTTCGCGGCACTTTGCAGGCCCTGGCGCATAGCCAGGTCACCAGCCTTAACGATATTTACTGCCAGGTCGGACTGGTCATGCTCATTGGACTGGCGAGCAAGAACGCTATCCTGATTGTCGAGTTCGCCGAGCAACTGCGCGGCCGCGGCCTGCCGCTGCTTGAGGCAACGCTCGAGGCCGCGCGCATCCGCCTGCGTCCCATTCTCATGACTTCTTTCGCCTTTATTCTCGGCGTAGTGCCACTGATGCTCGCGGCCGGAGCGGGCCAGGAAGGACGGCATTCGGTCGGCACCACGGTGTTCGGGGGGATGCTCATGTCCACGGTCCTGAACCTCTTCTTCATTCCCGTGCTTTACATGATTGTTGAAGGCTGGCGAGAGGCGCGGGGCGTCAAAATCGGCCGCTGAGCTCGAAGCGCCGTGCCTCAGCCGGGAGCGCGCCTTTCGCCGCCAGTGCAGGAGAGAGGCAAAACGAAAACGAATGCGCAAATCGACGCTATTTTTTCCCCTGGCATTCGCCTCAGTTTGGCTTCTGCCCGCCCACGCCGCCGATAACGCAAGCTGGTATTTTGCGGTCTCCGGCGATTCTCGCAATTGTGGCGACATCGTCATGCCGGCCATCGCCCGTGACGCGCAGAAATACAAGCCGGCGTTTTACTGGCACCTCGGCGATATACGGGCCATCAGCGGCCCGGATCAGGATTTTATCGAGGAGCACGCGCACGAGGGAAAGCCTGCCGATCCCGCCGACTATGAAAAGCAGGCCTGGGACGACTTTGTCGAAAATCAGATCAAGCCCTGGGGCGAGGTGCCTTTCTATCTGGGCATCGGCAATCATGAAGTGGTGGCCCCCAAAAACCGGGCCGCCTTTGTCGCGCGATTTCAGACTTACCTGGACAGACCCGAACTGAGAGAACAGCGGCTCAAGGATGATCCGCAGGCCACCTCGGCCAAAACCTACTTCCACTGGCAGCGTGATGGAATCGATTTCATCTATCTTGACAACGCCACGCTGGACCAATTCGATGCGGCTCAACTGGACTGGTTCCGGGGGGTCCTCGGGCGTGACCGGCGCGACCCGTCCATCCGCACCGTGGTGGTGGGGATGCATAGGGCGCTGCCCGAAAGCATTTCCGCCAATCACAGCATGAACGAATCGCCCACCGGGGTCGCGAGCGGCCGCCTGGTTTACCACATGCTGCTCAAGTTCAAGGGCCAGAGGCAAAAGACGGTATACGTCCTCGCGAGCCACTCGCATTATTTTATGGATGGAACGTTCAATACCACATACTGGAAGGCGCACGGGGGGGTCTTGCCAGGCTGGATCGTTGGCACGGCGGGTGCGGAACGCTACCCGCTGCCGCCGACGGCCATAGACGCGAAATTCGCCCGCACAAACATTTACGGCTACCTGCTGGGCGCGGTGAATCCGGCTGGGAAGCCGCCGGGGACGATCCACTTCCACTTCGAAGAATTGAAAGAAGAAAACATCCCCGGTGAAGTTGTCACACGTTTCACCCGCGCGGCAGTACACGAATGCTTTGTCGGGAACAGAAGAAGCACTCCGATCGAGTGACGGTCGAGGATTTTTCTTGCCCGCATTCCTCTCGCCAAGAGCGCGAGAAAGGCTGGTCTTTTCGAGGTGCCTTCGAATGAACGGAAATGGTGCCTGCGGCCCATGCTATAATTTTCCGGCCGCCAGGGCTTCGCGTTTGCCTGCAAGAAAAATCTACGGAGGTTTCTATCGACAAGCGTTTTATCCGCACCAATGAGCGCATTCGGGCACGCGAAATTCGCGTGATAGATGATGAAGGCAAGCAGATCGGCATCATGCCTCCCTATGAAGCGCTGCGGCTGGCCCGCGAAAAAAACCTGGATTTGGTCGAGATTTCGCCCACGGCGCAACCCCCGGTTTGCCGCATCATGGATTACGGGAAGTATCTCTACCAGCAGGAAAAGAAAGAGCGCGAAGCCAAAAAGCACCAGAAGACCATCACCGTCAAGGAAGTGAAATTCCGCATCAACGTGGATGACCACGACTATGAGACGAAAAAAAACCACGTTTTGCGTTTTCTCGATGAAGGCGACAAAGTGAAGGCCACGATCTTTTTTCGCGGCCGCGAAATGACGCGCACCGGCCTGGGACGTGAGATTCTCGACCGGCTGATTCGCGATATCGGGGACCGCGGCATCGTGGAGTTTCGCCCGCGGCAGGAGGGCAATACGCTACACGCAATTCTTGCTCCCAACGTGAGGAGGCCGGGCGAAAAGCCGGTAGCGCAGCAACCCAGAGCAAGTCAGGCTTAGATAGACCACCGGGGGCCGGAACGGCTGCCTCAGTTTCAGGTTTTGGAGCTCTGAATGCCCAAATTGAAGACCCATAAAGGAGCCGCCAAGCGCTTCAAAAAGACGGCCACGGGAAAGGTAAAACGTTCGCATTCGTTCCTGCGCCATATCCTGACTTCCAAGGACAAGAAGCGCAAGCGCAAGCTGCGCAGCGATGTCCTGGTAAGTGAGGCAGACACGCCTAAGGTCAAGCGGATGATTCCTTACTAATCTTCTCCGGACGGCGGCAGGCTGCGCCGCAAAAACAGCGAAAATAAGTTTGAACAGCCAATCGCAGCCGCGAGTGAAGAGGCGCATCCTGCCTCCAGCCGCTTAATGAATGCCATTCGAAAAGGAGAACGTCCATGCCCCGAGTCAAGCGCGGCACTAAGCGCCGCGCCAAACGAAAAAAAATACTAGACCGTGCCAGCGGTTATTTCCTCACCAAGTCCAAGCTCTACCGGTCGGCGAAAGAGGCCGTAGACCGCGGTCTGAAGTTCGCCTATGCCGGCCGGCGCCAGAAGAAGCGCCAGTTCCGCTCGTTGTGGATCGTGCGCATCGGCGCCGCCGCCAAGCTGAACGGCCTTAGCTACAACCAGCTCATTCATGGCCTGAAAGTCGCCGGCGTCGAGCTTGACCGCAAGATCCTTGCTGATCTCGCCGTCAACGATGCAGGCGCCTTTCGAAGCCTCGCCGAGCAGGCCAAGAGCGCCCTCGGCGGGGCATAGCCGACAGCTCGACCTGACTCGCGTTCCTTCGTGCGTCGCTTGGTCGCTTTGAGCATTCAGGCGAGGCTCCCTCACGGGGGCAGCCTTTCTGCCTCTGTCGCGGTTTTACCTTCTCTCGGGAAGACGCGTTCCTGAACTGGCTCACTGCTGGCGCGCACGTATCCTGTCCGGCAGCAACAAACCCAGCCAGCTTGGGGGCGCTAACAGCTAACCGAGGAGAGCAAACTCGAATTGCAATTGTGGCCTACATAGTCTCCAAACTGAAGGATTTTTCGCCGGCCGTCATCGACAGAGCAATCACTGAGCTCTTTGCCGCTCTGGCCGGGGAACGCGCGGCGGTTCGCGATCAGGCAGACGCCAAAGCTCTGCGTGACCGCTGGGTGGGACGAAACGATGGCATCCTGGCGCAAGTCAACGAGCGCTGGCTGCGAACTGCTCCCAAAGAGACGAAGCGGGAAATCGGCCGCCGCGTCAACCAGCTCAAGGCTGAAGTGGAACAGCAGGTCGAAGCCACGCTGAAGCAGACCAGGGCGGCCAAGGTCGACGCCGCTCTCGATATTTCGCTTCCCGGAATCCGCCGTGCGATCGGGGCCGAACACCCCATCGTCCGCACCATGAATGAAATCGTCGCCGTCTTCAACCGGCTGGGGTATTCGAGCGCGCAGGGGCCGGTGATCGAGACCGATTACTACAACTTTGAAGCTCTGAACTTTCCTCCCAATCATCCCGCACGCGACACCCAGGACACGCTTTTCCTCAGCCATCAGCAATCAAAGGCGCCACGCGAGCGCCTGCTTCTGCGCACCCATACGTCGCCGGTACAGGTGCGCACGATGGAGAAACTGAAGCCGCCCCTGCGCATTTTGGCTGCCGGAAAGGTGCATCGCAATGACGCTCCCGATGCCAGTCACTCGCCGATGTTCCACCAGGTAGAAGGGCTGGCGGTCGACAGGAACATTACCTTCGGAGATTTGAAGGGAACACTCGATCACGCAATGAAAGAGCTGTTCGGATCGGAAGTAAAGACCAGCTTCCGTCCTTCGTTTTTTCCTTTCACCGAGCCCAGTGCGGAGATGTTTGTCTCCTGCTTTTTGTGCGGCGGCAGCGGAAAACGGGCAGCTGACCCATGTCGACCATGTAAACAATCGGGATGGATCGAAATCCTGGGCTGTGGCATGGTCGACCCAAACGTTTTCGAATTCGTGAAACATAACGGCTACGACCCGGAAACGATCAGCGGCTTCGCCTTCGGCATGGGCGTTGACCGCATCGCCTTGCTGAAGTACGGAGTCGACGATTTGCAGTTATTTTTCCAGGGCGACGTCCGATTCTTGGAACAGTTCCGATGAACTTTATGGGTCAACAAGCGTGAAAATTTCTCCTCAATGGCTGCGAGAGTTCGTTCCCTTGGCGGTCGACGACCGCCGTCTGGGGGCAGATCTCAGCGCCCTAGGCCTGGCCGTAGAAGGCGTACTTGGAGAGCGCGAAGACACGGTTTTTGAGATGGAAATTGGAACCAACCGCCCGGACGCGATGAACCACTACGGGATCGCTCGCGAGGCGGCCGCGCTTTACCGCGCCGCCTTGAAACCCCTCGGGCGGCAAGCCTCCCGACCAACTGTGCAGGATTCGGTTGTGGGCCAGTTTGAGATAGATATCCAGCACAAGGAGGGTTGCGCGCGTTACACGGCGGCGGTGATTCGAGGGGTTGCGATAGCCAGGGCGCCCGAATCCATCACCCGCCGGCTGGCGCTCGTCGATCAACGGCCCATCAACAATGCCGCCGATGCCTCAAACTATACGCTTTGGGAAATGGGACATCCCACGCACGCCTTTGATCTCGATTTGCTCGAAGGGGGAAAGATCATTGTTCGGCGAGCACAGGAGGGCGAGATGCTGAAGACACTCGACGGAGTAGACCGCAAGCTCTCCGCCGAAGACCTCATCATCGCCGATGAGAACAAACCCGTGGCGCTCGCCGGGATCATGGGTGGTTTCGATACCATGATCAGCCAACAGACGCGCAACATTCTTGTCGAGTCCGCCTGGTTCGACCCGATCACGGTTCGCAAAGCGGCGAAACGCCATGGATTGCATACCGACGCTTCTCACCGCTTCGAACGCGGCGCCGACTACCAAGCTGGCCCGGTCGCCTGTGGGCTGGTGGCCGAGCGCATTATCGAATCCGGAGGCGGTGAGCTGGTGCTCACGGTTGATAAGATCGGTCGCGAATTGGATCTGGCTCCGGTTGTTCTGCGCATGTCGGAAATCCATCGAATTCTCGGCAGCCGGCTCGCGGCCGACGAAGTGGCCGCGCTGCTTGCTCGGCTGGGCTTTGAACTAGTGCCCGAAACGGCCGAGCCGGCGGAATTTTCCGTGCGCATACCCAGCTGGCGCCTGGATGTCGAGCGGGAGATTGACCTCATCGAGGAGGTTGCCCGTCTGCACGGTTACAATAATTTCCCCAGCACCCTACCCCCGTTCGCGGGAGCGGTCGTTCGACCGCCGCTCGCAGCCCAGAAAGAAAAGCTGCGTTCTTTACTTTTGGCCATGGGCTATAACGAAGGTCTGTCGCTGACTTTCATATCGCATGCAGACGCGGAGACGTTTTCCTCTTCTCCGGTTGTCGAACTCGCTAATCCCTTGAGCGAGGAAGCCTCGCTCATGCGCAGTTCTCTCGTGCCCGGAATGCTCCACATGCTGGCTCACAATCTGAACCGCGGTCGCGACGATGTCCGCCTGTTCGAAATCGGAGACGTCTATCAGAGCATTGACAGAGGTACGGCCGAGCATAGCCGAATCTGCCTGGGAGCGACCTTTTCGGCCTTGCTCAGCGGGCTTACAAAGGGAGCGGTGCTCGAAAAAAGCAGCCCCGGGTCCGAGGTGGATGTTTTTCGATCTCTCAAGGGCGATATCGAAACCCTGCTGTGTGCATTCGAGCATACCTCGCTAAATTTTGACTGCCAGACCCCCGAGTACTATCATCCCGGGCGTTCCGCGCGCGCCCTGATGGACGGTGAACCAGTGGCGCAATTCGGGCAATTGCATCCGCAAGCTGCCGCCGAACGTAAGCTGCGGCAAGCGGTATTCATTGCCGAACTGGAAAGCGAGCGCTTGTACCTGCACAGCCTGCGGGAGATTCACTATCAGCCACTGCTCAGGTTTCCCGCGGTCGAGCGCGACTTCTCGTTTCTTTTTCCCGACCACCTTACTTTTGAGAAGATCCGGGCAGCAGTCGAAGGCATGGGGGTCTCCCAGTTGCGAAGCTTTCGGCCGGTCGAAATCTTCCGCGGCAACACCGTGCCCGCGGGTGAGTACTCGATACTTCTCCGGGCGCGCTTTCAAGCAGCCGAGCGCACCTTGCGCGAAGAGGAAGTCGCGGAATGGTCCTCGAAGATTGTCTCCGGGCTCGAGCGACTCGGCGGCGAGCAGAGAAGTTAAAAGCCGCCCTTGGTCTGTATCCTTGATTCGGTGTTTCGGACGGAAACAGGCACTCCAGAACGGGATAGAGCGGCCGACATAAGCGGCGGCGGCAACTGCCGCGCGCCAATCCTGCCGGGTGCGAGTAAGATAGCTTTGTCCCCCCCGCGATATGGCAGAGAGCACCAAAATCGTTGAGTGCCCGCGCGATGCCTGGCAAGCTCTACAGGGTCAGATTCCGGTCGATCTCAAGGTTCATTATCTTAAGGCACTGATCAGCGCCGGATTCAGACATATCGATGCCGTCTCGTTCGTCTCCCCCAGGGCGGTGCCGCAGATGGCCGATTCCGAGGCGGTGCTCGATGAGTTGGAGGCGAACGATGACGTTGAAATTATCGCTATTGTGGTGAACGAGAAGGGCGCGCAGCGAGCCATCGACACCCATCACGTGAGTACCTTAGGCTTCCCGTATTCCGTATCTCCCACCTTTCTCACCAGAAACCAGCACCAGACAGCCGAGGAATCGCTCGATGAACTGGAAAAAATACAAAATCGCGCTGCCGATGCCGGCCTGAATGTCGTCGTGTATATCTCGATGGCCTTCGGAAACCCTTATGGCGATCCATGGGAGGCGGGAGAAGTGGTGAGCGCCGTGGATATGCTGGAGGCGAGCGGGATTCGAATGATTTCACTTGCCGACACCGTCGGACGCGCATCGGCCGAAGATATAAGGACGCTGCTTTCCGCGGTGATGGAGAAATACGGGTACCTGGAGATCGGCGTCCACCTTCACAGCCGAGCCGAACTGGCGACGGAAAAAGTTTTCGCCGCCTACGATGCCGGCTGTCGTCGCTTCGATTCAGCCCTGGGTGGGCTTGGGGGTTGCCCCTTTGCGGCTGATATGTTGGTAGGCAACATCCCAACCGAAACCTTGGTTCGAGCTCTGCGGGAACGCGGCGCCGAAGTACCGCCTCTGAAGCCGCTCGATGCCCTGCTGCGGGCAACGGCAGAAATCGCGGCGCGTTACTCGGTTTCGCACGCCGCGGACTAAAGTAGTTTTTCTTTGTTTCTCTAGTCGCCGGCTTGCGCCGCCGCCGGTTGCACGTCTTCAATCTTGACCCTGGCGATGCGGTGCCCCTCCATATCCTCGACCGTAAAACGCCGCCCAGCGTAATAGCACGCGTCTCCTGTCGACGGGATCTTCTGCAGCCGGGAAAGCATGAAGCCGGCGAGAGTTTCAAAACCCGCGTCCCGCGGCAGCGGGAGATCGTACTGGGACTCCAGATCGCGCAGGCTAGCAGTCCCTTCGAGCCTGAGAACTTTGCCGCCGGCAAACTCCACGGCGTCGGGTGAAACGATGTCAAATTCGTCCTCGATTTCCCCCACAAGCTGCTCCAGAATGTCTTCAACCGTGATCAGCCCGGCAGTCGAGCCGAATTCATCAACGACGATGGCCATGTGACGCTTGCGCTCTTTAAACTCTTCCAGCAGCTCAGCTACAGGCTTGGTCTCAGGAACTACCAGGGCATCGTGCATGATCTGGCTGATCTTCATGTCAACCATGCGCGAACCGACGCCCAAGGAGACCCAGGGGCCCAGTCGCATCCTCAACCAACGCATGAGATCTTTGGCATAAACGACGCCAATAATGTGTTCAGGGCCGCTCTTTGGGTCGTAAACTGGAATCCTCGAATGTTGTTCCTCGACCACTTTCTCGAGCGCTTCCGGTAAGGTGAGATCCCCCGGCAGGGAACGAATATCCGGCCTCGGCACCATGATCTCGCGCACGGTGATATTTTCAAGATCGAGCGCGTGATGAACCATTTCCTCCTGAGCGGGAGCAATCTGACCCAGTTCCCGGCTGGCGCTCACGATCAGCTTGACTTCATCGGGTGAATGAACAGGACCCTGCCGCATCTTGCGCAGTCCGAACATTCTCAACACCCAACTGGCGGAGTTGCTCATGAGGAAGATGAGGGGCCGGGTCAGGGTCAACCAGACATCCATGGGCGCGGCCACAGCCAGCGCCACCTGCTCCGCCTTCTGTAACGCCAAAGATTTCGGCACCAGCTCGCCTAGGATCACGTGCAGGAAGGTAATCACGCCGAAAGCGATGGCAACTGCAATTCCATGGGCGTAGAAGATTGCGTGTGGCACTTTTTCGAGAAAGCGCAGGCCCTCAACAAAGTGCGCCACGATCGGTTCGCCGATCCATCCGAGGGTCAGGCTGACGACCGTGACACCCAGTTGTACGCCGTTGACAACCTCGTCCAAATTACGATGTAGCCTGTAGAGAATGCGCGCGCCGATGCGGCGCCCGTCGATGAGCTGCTGAATGCGGGTATCGCGCACGGTTACTAGCGCGAACTCCGCCGCGGCAAAGAAGGCATTGGCTGCCACCAGGAAGAGGATGAGCAACACCCGGAGCAGCACAAAAGCGATCATCTCGAGTCATTTTAGCATTCGCGAGCTGGATTGCTTCCTGGTTCTACAATGGAGGCTGCCTTGTGGTGAACATAACCCCGAGCGAAATTGTCTGGCTCGCTTGCTTCCAATTTTCGCCTTCGGCGGTCTAACAGGACGGATCTCGGCAGCGCAGGAGTTGTACCAGGGAACAAATCCCTGAGCGGCTGCGTATAGGCAAAGTAATCAGCGGGAAAAGCTCGACAGCTTAGGAGGCCTCGTGAATGGCAACGGAAACGGACGCAAGAAGCGGCGCAAACGCATTATTGTGATTTCGGTCATTGTCGCCCTACTGGTCCTGATCATTGGCGTCGCGGCGGCCTTTTCTCACGGCAGCTCCAAGATCGATCCCTCCAAACTGGCAAAGGTGGAAAAGGGCGACTTAGCCAAAAGCGTGGTTGCGACGGGCAAAGTTGAACCCATTACCAAGGTCGAGGTGAAGTCGAAGGCCAGCGGGATCGTAAAGAAACTGTTCGTCGAGTATGGCAACCGGGTGAAAAAGGGGCAGTTGCTCGCCGAGCTCGATAAAGAAGAAATTCAGGCCACGGTCGAGCAATCCCGGGCCGCCCTGCAGGCGGCCGAGGCCAATCGCAAGAGCGCCGAAGCCGACTACGAACGAGCCAAGGTAGATGCTGAAGGCCCGGACGTGCCGTTGCTCAAGCGCTCTTACGAACGTTCCCTGCAGATGGCCAAAGACGGCGTAGTCTCCCAATCTGCGCTGGACGACGCGGAAAAGGAGTACAAACTGGCGGTCAACAAGCAGAACGTCGCCCGGGCACAGATCATCGTGCTGCAGGCGAAGATTGCTCAGGCCCAAGCCCAGGTAGCCCAAGATCAAGCCAACCTTAAGCAATCGGAAGAGCAGCTGAGCTACACCGATATTAGTTCGCCGATTGACGGCATCGTGCTCTCCCGGGACGTCGAAATCGGCGATGCGGTTAGCTCGATTCTGGTTTTGGGCTCGAGCGCAACCCTGGTAATGACGCTCGGCGATACCAGCCAGGTTTACGTAAAAGGCAAGGTGGACGAAAGCGACATCGGTCGCGTGTACCTCGGACAGCCAGCGAGAATCAAGGTAGAGTCCTTTAAAGACAAGACATTTAAGGGCGTGGTAACCAAGATCTCTCCAATGGGAGTGGAAAAAGATAATGTGACCACGTTTGAGGTGCGCGTCTCGATCGACAATCCGGGCGGCGAACTGAAGGCGGAGATGACCGCGAACGCCGAAATCATACTCGACGAACACAAGAACGTTCTGCAGATTCCCGAAGGCGCAATCATTTATGACAAAGACCGCAGTGCCTCGGTTGAAATCCCCGACAGCAAGGGTAAAGACGGACAGCGCAAGACTCCGATCACCATCGGCATCTCGAATGGCGCCAAGACCGAGGTCCTGAAGGGATTGAAAGAAGGCGACCAGGTCATACTGCAGTAAGTGTCAGTCGCTAGCTGTGAGTCGCTTGCTTCGGCTCAGACGCGCTTCAATCGCTCGTCAAAGCGCCTAGATCGCACGCGGAGGAAACTATGCAATGCCGGTTGCTACCTACTCTACGGCTGTCCATTCTCACCCTCGCGGTTCTGCTCGCACCCGGGAGCGAGGCGTTTGCCGTTTCTGAAGGCAGCTTTGAACGTACGTTGACCGTGAGCGGTCCGCTGAACCTAGAAGTTGAGACCGGTTCCGGCTCGATTCGCGTCTCGACCGGCGGGGCCAACGAGGTGCGGGTCTCAGGACATATTCGCGCCAGCAACTGGTTTCATTCCGCCGACGACGAGATCAAGAAGCTCGAGAGCAATCCTCCGATCCAGCAAAGCGGCAACGATATTCGTGTCGGCCACATTGACGACCCCGAGCTTCGCCGAAATGTTTCCATCAGCTATGAACTCGTAGTTCCCGAGGCTACCCAATTGCACTCGACAACCGGGTCGGGCAACCAGCAAATCTCGGGAATTGCCGGTCCGCTCGAAGCCAGCACGGGATCGGGAAACACCAAGATCTCAAGCATTGGAGGCGCGGTCCGGGCACGCACCGGTTCCGGAGGCATTCAGGTTTCAGGCATTAAAGGTGCGGTATTCGCGCGGGCGGGTAGCGGTTCCATTGAGGCCAGGGATGTGTCCGGCGGCCTGGACGCCGAAACCGGGAGCGGCCAGCTTACGTTTCAGCAGTCGGCGCCGGGAGCGGTCCGCGCCGAAACCGGATCCGGGCGAATAGAGCTTCATAACCTCCGCGGCTCATTGCAGGCACAGGCTGGCAGCGGAAACATAGCCGCCGATGGGGAAGCTACGGGCCAGTGGCTGGTTCGTACCGGGTCGGGCAACGTCGAACTTCGAATGCCGCAGAATGCCTCTTTCGATTTGAACGCCCATACCGGTTCCGGATCCATTAACCTGAATAATGGGGTCACGGTTCAAGGATCGATCGGGCGGAAGGAAGTTCGTGGCAAAGTCGGCAGAGGCGGAGTTCCGGTCGAGGTACAAACCGGGTCGGGAACGATAAGCATCGACTGAAGCCCGTCTTAGCTTTCCTGGGCACCTGCTGGCGATCAAGTACTTCTGTACCTTGACGCCCGCCCTCCTGAACCATTACTTTCAGGTTAACCTTGATGTGCACACCGCGAGGCTGATTTGGCGCACCGTCCTATCATCACCCTTACTACTGATTTCGGTCTGAACGATCACTTCGTCGGCACCATGAAGGGCGTCATCCTGGCAATTATTCCCGAGGCTGAGGTTGTCGACATCTGCCATTCAGTGCAGGCCTTCGATATTCTGGACGGGGCCCTGGCTGTGAACCAGAGCTATCATTATTTCCCCGCAGGCACGGTGCATCTGGTGGTGGTCGATCCGGGCGTCGGAACCGCGCGGCGCCCTATCTTAGCGAGCTCCCAGGAGTACAACTTCGTGGCTCCCGACAACGGGGTGCTCTCCCTGATGTACGCCCGCGAAGCGCGCCTGCAGGTGCGGCACATCACGGCGGAGCACTATTTCCTCCAGCCAGTGAGCAATACTTTCCATGGCCGGGATATCTTCGCGCCGGTAGCCGCTTACCTTGCAAAAGGTGTCGATCAGGCTAAATTCGGTGAAGTAATCAGCGATTACGTGCGCTTCAATGCGCCTAAACCTAAGGCGATCGATGCCGGCACCCTGCGCGGAGTCGTGCTGCGCGCGGACCGGTTCGGGAATCTCATCACCAACTTCACCCCCGAAGACGTGCCCGCCCTGTTTGCGGCGCACCCGCCGGCGTTCAAGATCCTCGTCGGCAAGCGCGAAGTCACCTCCATCCGCACCAGCTACGCCGACGGGGGTGTCGGCGAATTGTTTGCCATTCTCGGCAGCATGGGTTATCTGGAGATTGCCGCCAATCGCACGGCAGCTGCTCAACTGGTGGGGAGCGGCAAGGGAACTGAAGTGCAGATCATCCTTCAGGGAGCAATAGCCGCCGGCAACGGCGGCTAATCAAGCCTCGCCACGGGGACGCGTATAGCGATCCATCTCGGCCGTCCACTTCAGGAAGTGCCACAAATTGCCCCGCTCCCGCCAAACAAATTCCCAAAACTCCAGAAACCCGATCTGTTGCATCTTTACACCGCAATAGGTTTCGATTCGCCACAGCAGGTAGGGACTGGCCCAGGGGGCGAAACGGTGGCCTCGAGTCGCATTCCACATAAAGCGGACCATGGACAGCATACGCCCTATGATGCAACCAGCCGGTCACGCTTGTCACCCATTCACTCCAGACCCGACTCCGAGCCACCGTTGACGGCTCTTCGTCGCCGCGCATTTTCCTGAAGAGCGTGCACTACCCGTTTTCAACTCAGTAACCGGCCAGTACTCACCAAAAAGACGCCGGGATCAGAAATTCCTCAAAAAATCTCCAGCTTCTATCCAGGACTGGAGCCAGCCAATCGGCCAAAATATTGAGGCATGTTCCCGCACTTTGCGGTAGCAAATAGGGTGCTCTGGTGCCTGGCACTGGTACTTGCGGCGCTTTCCCTGCTCGAGGGGCAAACCGAGCGCGCGGCACTGGGCGGCAGGGTGGCGCAAGCTACCCGCGTTGAGCACCCTCCTCGCCTTGACGGAACCCTGAATGACCCGATCTGGAGTTCGGCCCCGCCGGCAGACGATTTCAGGCAGCGGGAACCGGTCGAAACCGTTCCCGCAACCGAGAAAACCGAGGTTCGCATTCTGTATGACGCTCGGCATGTCTATTTCGGCATCCACTGCTACGACAGCCATCCAGAAGGAATTGTGGCCACCCAGTTGCGCCGGGACCTGTCTCAAGATCTTGATGACAACTTTGCCGTGTTGATCGACCCTACCCTCAGCCATCGCAGCGGTTACATCTTTCAGATCAACCCCCTAGGCACGGAGCGGGACGGAGAAGTTATTGAAGAGCAGGCCCCGCCGCAAACCGACGCGATTGTCGATCCCAGCTGGGACGGCCTGTGGATTGCCGCCGCAAGGCTCACGAGCGACGGCTGGACAGCGACGATAGAGATACCTTTCAGTACGCTCAATTTTCGCAGCGGCGCGGAAGTGACCTGGGGAGTTAACTTCCGGCGTTTCATCCGCCGCAAGAACGAAGAGGACGAGTGGGCAGGCTACCGCCGAGTCTTTGGATTCTGGCGAGTCTCCCAAAGCGGCGTTCTCAGGGGGTTAAAAGGCCTCGAGAGTGGCCGCCTGCTGGTGATCAAACCATACGGACTGTTGGGCGCCCAAAGCCTCTCAGGCGGGCCCTGGAATGCGCTGCACACCGGCGGCATCGACGTGAAATATGGCCTGGCCAGCTCCTTGGTCGCCCTCGGTACGGTGAACACGGATTTCTCCGATGCCGATGTCGATCAGCAGCAATTCAATCTAACGCCCTATCCCATATTGATTCCGGAGAAGCGGCGATTCTTTCTCGAGGATTCCGATATTTTCAATTTCCTGCTTTGGAATCAGGATTTGCTGTTCTTCAGCCGTCAGATCGGGATTGATCCCATCAGCGGGCAGGAGGTTCCGATCGATGCGGGTGGGAAGATCGCCGGGCATGCGGCCGGCTTCGATGTCGGCGTACTGGACGTCAGAACCCGCGCGACGGGAACGAACCCCTATGCAAACTACGCGATAATGAGGATCAAGCGACCGCTAATGCCGGGCTCCTATATCGGGTTCATAGCCACAGACAAGGAGTCGGGTAATCCGCTCGACCCTTACAATCGCTCGGGCGGACTGGACGGGAAGCTTCTCCTCTTTGGCAACTTGAATTTGCGCGGGTATTACGTTAAATCGTGGACCAGGAACTTAGACGGCAACAACGCAGCTTTCGGCGGACGGCTTACGTACGCGAACAACTGGTTCAATATCTATACCGGCCATGGTGTTAGCGAAAAGAATTTCAACGCCGAGATGGGTTTTGTGACCCGCACGGACGATCAGCCTACGATTTTGCAGTTCAATCTAACTCCTCGCCCCCACGCGTTGAACATTCGAGAGCTTGATATCGGGGCATTTGTCAGTCATGACCCGAATACTTCAGGCAAACTCATCTACCGGGAATGGACACCCGCGATCCGCATCCTTTTCAACAGCAGCGCTGAGATCGACTCTACTCCGCAGGACGTCATCTATCAGTATCTGCCGCAGGCCTTACACCTGTATAGAAATGTTTCCATACCGGCGGGCGGCTACCGTTTTGCGTCGCATCAAGTCGCCTACACCTCGCCAGGGGACCGACGCTTGACCTACACCGCTTCCTTACAGTCGGGTGATTACTACACGGGAAGGTTGACGGCGGCGATCCTCACCGCAGAATATCGCCCCAATCCGCATCTTGCGCTTGGGGTTAACAATACGCTTAACGTGTTCCGTTTGCCGCAAGGAAATTTCAATATCGAGCTTGCGGGACTCGAGACCAGTTACGCCTTCAACCGCTTCCTAAACCTGACCACCTTCCTGCAGGCCGATACCGCGCAGAACCAGGCCGCGAGCGCCAATATCCGGTTGCGCTATACCTTCCGCCCCGATAGCGACCTCTATGTTATCTACAACCTGGGAACGCGTTTTCAAAGCCTTGCCGCCGGCAATCCGGCACCGATACGCGAGGAAAAGTTCGCCCTCAAGGTGACGTACTCCTGGTCCAAGTGATGATGATCGGACTTCCTCAAAGACTATAATGTCGGCTGAGAAGGCCGACTTGGAGCGAGATTTTGCAATCGGCGAGTGGCTGGTCAGCCCGGCTCTGAACCAGATTTCCCGCAATGGCACGAGCACCCGCGTGGAGCCCAAGGCCATGCAGGTGCTGGTATATCTTGCCGACCATCCGGGCGTGGTCAGCAAGGATCAGCTAATCTCGGCCGTATGGGCTGACGTTTTCGTTAGCGACGATGTTCTGCCGGGCTGCATCTCCGCTCTGCGCAAAGCGTTTGAGGACCGAGCGCGCTGCCCCAGAATCATTGAAACCATTCATAAAGGGGGGTACCGGTTGCTTGTGCCCGTCGAGCCGGTCGGCCGGAACGGCCAAAAACGGAAACAGGCCGCATGGCCCGATTTATGGCGGCCTTTTCGGTCTCGCCGATTGCCGGCAATGCTCGGGCTTGTCATGGCTTGTGCCATCCTGACGGTGGCCTTTACCGGCATATTTTCAAAAACGCGCTATGACTCGGTTGCGGTGCTACCCTTCGTGAATGCTGCTGCAGATTCCACAACCCAATACCTGAGCGACGGAATCGCGGAACAGGTCATCAATGATCTTTCGGGTCTAAGTGGTCTGAGAGTGATGGCATGGACAACCGTTTCCCGCTTTCGGCAGCCGCAGATCGACGTGGGCGCAGCGGGAAGGGATCTGGGCGTGAAAGCTGTTTTTACCGGCCGACTGGCTCGCCAGGGTGAGCGGATCGTTTTGCAGGCCGAATTAGTGGATGTCGGCCATGGTGCGCTGCTATGGGGGCAGCGTTACGAGCGTAGCGTGTCCGAGATCGCCGGCCTCGAGCAACAACTTTCTCGTGACATTGCTACCCATATGCGCGTGCGCCTCGCCGACGAAGAAAACGACCGAATGCTGCACCGTTACAATGCCGTACCGGCGGCTTATGAGCTTTACTTGAAAGGACGATTTTTCTGGGCAAAACGCACCAAACAAGGCCTGCACCAAGGTATCGAATATTTCGAGCAGGCGATCGGCGTCGATCCTAATTATGCTCTCGCCTATGCGGGGCTGGCGGATTGTTATAACCTCCTTGACGACTGGGGCGACAGTGCGCCGCGCGATTCGTTCCCGAAGGCCAGGGCCGCCGCGGTCAAAGCCACCTTTCTTGATCCTTCTCTGGCCGAAGCGCATGCCTCGTTGGCCATGGTGCGCGCCGGTTACGATTGGGATTGGGTTGGCGCGGAGCAGGAATTCAAACAGGCAATTGAATTGAATCCCAATTATCCGACCGCGCACCAGTGGTACGGCCTGGTGCTGGCGGCCGAGGGCCGCTTTCCTGAGGCGGAAGCGCAGGTCAAACGTGCTCAGAAACTCGACCCGCTCTCTCCCATCATCAATATGGCGGTCGCCGAAGTCTACGGGTGGGAACGCCGCGATGAGCAAGCCATCGAGCAATATAGGAAAGTTATCGCTCTCGATCCATCATTTGCCGGCGCCTATGGCAACGTTTCTTACCTTTACTGGCAAAAAAAACTGTATAGCGACGCTCTGGCCGCAATCGAGCAAAAATGGAATTTGAGCGGCGATCCCGCTTTTGCCCGGGCGCTCGAGCACGCCTATTCAGCTTCCGGATATAAGGCGGTGATTCGCAAACAGCTGGACCGGGTTCTCGAGGAGCGCGCGAATGGACAGTATGCGGATGCGGCGGGGATTGCCGGATACTATGCGGAACTCGGTGAGGAAGGGAACGCCCTGCGATGGCTTGAAAAGGCCTACCAGGACCATTCAAGCGGGATGCAGTTTCTGGGCGTATCCCCGGATTTCGATACGCTTCGTTCGCATGCGGAGTTCGACTACTGGCTGGGCGTCGTAGGTCTCCTGCCGCTTCCTGGCCTTCAGGTCGGCCACTCTCAGCACGTGTCCTGAGGCGAGCGAAGTGAGAATGAAACCGGAATTAAAGGTCGTATTTCTTCATCAAGTGGCGGAACGAGCGATAGGAGATCTTGAGTACGTCGGCGGCGCGCGCCTGCACGCCGTTTGACTGTGCCAAAGCCGACTTCAGCAGCGAGCGTTCGATGTCCGCGACGTATTTTTCCATGTCCATGCCATGGGGAAGGACCGAGCCGGGCGAAACTGTCATACCGCTGCCCGCGGCAGCGGCGGCCGCCCGCGAACGCGGGCGCTCGAGCGGCAGCTCTAGGTTCAGCTCGTCGCCGGTTTCAAGCGCCACCGCCCGCTCAATGGTATTCTCCAGCTGCCGCACATTGCCGGGCCATTCGTAGTTCGCCAGCGCATCGAGCGAATGCGGTTTTGCCAGCGCAATATTTTTTCCCGCCACGGCGGCATACTTTCTTATGAAATGGTTTACCAACAAAGGCAGGTCCTCGCGCCGGTCGCGCAGCGGCGGGACGGCAATAGGAATTACATTCAGGCGGTAGT